>JAOPXC010000288.1 GCA_025965335.1 Nocardioides sp.
AGGTCCGGGGTCAGCTCGGGGGCAGGAGACACCACCACTGACACCGCCCACGACCCTCGCCCGACAACGGGAGCACCCCACGCACGGGAGATCCTCGTCAGCTTCCTGACCGACCGCGTCTCTGCCGAGGCCAGGCTCCTGTTGAACGGCATTCCAGCTGCCCCTGAACTGGCAGTCCTAGCCCCTCGCTGGGCCCCAGTTCCAGAGACCTGCGTTCCTTCGTATCAGCTGGACCGCGCGTCGTTCCACGCTTGGAACAGGGCCGCCGGCCAGCCAGTGCGAGGCCGGTACCTGGCACGTCATGGGTACGGCGCCGGGAATGGCTTTCCGAGGCGTTGGGGGAGCCAGGTCCGATGACCTCACCTTCGATGGCGAGCAGCAGGGGCCACGGTGGAACGAACTGTCGGGTCTTGTCGTCGAATCGGCGTGGGTCGTCCGGTGCAGCTGCTGTGCTGGCCACTCACGTCGCCGTCCCTCACCTGGAAAGTCACGTCCATGCGTAGGTTCATCGCAGTCATCTTCGTCGTCCTGATCGCTGCGGCGGCCCTGTCGTCCTGTGGCGCCCCAGAACTCGAACAGGCGAAGGTCGAGGAACAGATCGTCGTCAAGATGAAGGTCGACAAGGCGTCCTGTCCCGGCGGCCTGAAGTCCGAGAAGGGCGCCACAATGACGTGTTCCACCACGACCGTCGACGGCCAGCAGCAAGACGTCGAGCTGATCGTGACAAAGGTCGACGGCAGCACCGTGGAGTTCGACATCAAGCCCGTAGCCTCCTGACGGTGACCGAACCACCCACACTCTGGCAGCGGATCGCGCGCTCGACCGCCGGGGACGACTACGCCACGACGTACGCCGAACGCTTCCGGGCGATGGCCGCACGTGGCGAGGACATCCACGGCGAGGCGACGTTCGTGACCCGCCTGGTCGACCCGCCGGCCCGGGTGCTCGACGCCGGCTGCGGGACCGGCCGGATCGCCGTACGCCTGCAGCAGCTGGGGTACGACGCGGTCGGTGTCGACGTCGACGAGGCCATGCTCGACGTGGCCCGGGCCGACAGTCCGGGGCTGGACTGGCGGCTCGCCGACCTGGCGACGTTCGACCTGGGGGAGCGGTTCGACGTGGTCCTGATGGCCGGCAACATCGTGCCCCTGCTGGAGCCCGGCACCCTCGCGGAGGTGTGCGGTCGCCTGGCGGCGCACACGACGTACCGCGGCCACGTCGTGTGTGGTTTCGGCCTGGACCCCGCACACCTCCCGCGCGACTGTCCGGTGACGCCGCTCGCCGAGTTCGAGTCGGCGATGGCGGCCGCCGGGTTGGTGGAGACGGGACGTTTCGGGACCTGGGACTCTGGCCCGTTCACCGACGCTGGTGGTTACGTGGTCACCGTGCACACCAGGTCGCAGGCGGGTCAGTGAAGGTCGTCGTCCTCACCGGCGCCGGCATCTCGGCCGAGAGCGGGGTGCCGACGTTCCGTGACGCCGACGGCCTGTGGGAGGGGCACCGGGTCGAGGACGTGGCCACCCCCGAGGCGTACGACGCCCAGCCGCTGGCGGTGCACCGCTTCTACGACGCCCGCCGGGCGGCCCTGGGCGACGTGCACCCGAACCCGGCCCACGTCGCGCTGGCTCGCCTGGAGGATGCGCTGGGCGACGACCTGCTGGTGGTGACGCAGAACATCGACGACCTCCACGAGCGGGCCGGGTCGCAGCGGGTCCTGCACATGCACGGCGAGCTGCTGTCCGCGGTCTGTCGCTCCTGCCACGAGCGGTCGCAGTGGACCGAGGACCTCGGGGACTTCCCGCCCTGCCCGCGCTGCGGTCTGACCGACCTGCGTCCCGACGTGGTGTGGTTCGGCGAGGTCCCCTACGAGATGGACCGGATCCACGCAGCCCTCCAGGACGCGGACCTCTTCGTTTCGATCGGGACCTCCGGCGCCGTCTATCCCGCGGCCGGCTTCGTGATGCACGCCGCGGCCGTCGGGGTCCGCACCCTGGAGCTCAACCTCCAGCCCAGCGAGGGCACCTCGTTCTTCGACGAGTCCCGCCACGGCCCGGCTGGGGTCCTGGTGCCCGTCTGGGTGGACGAGCTCCTGGGATAGTCCGTGACGAAACTGTCGTGATTCGAGCCCAAAGACAGCAGTTCCGTCACGGACTATCCGAAATCAGCCCGCGAGCCGCGCCCGCATCAGGGCCTCGAGGCGCGGGATCTCGGCGTCCAGCCCGAGGCGGGGGGCGAAGTTGCGGATGGTGTCGACGAACATCTCACCGCTCTCGATCACGCGGGGGTCCATGTGCCCGAAGACCTCGAGGGCGACCACGCCGTACAACTGGGTCCAGCCCTGCATGTAGACCCACACCAGGCCGCGGTCCTCGGGCGCGATGCGCTCGACCTTGGCCGGGATCAACGGGTCCTGTACGGACTCGCGGACGGCGGCGGGCAGCTCGTCGAGGGACGGGTGCGGGTAGTGGTACTTCGTCCAGATGTCGTAGAGGTAGTCGGTGAACAGGTGCCCGGAGCTGGACAGCGTGATCGTCTCGCGGCGGATGCAGCCCGCGTCGGCGATCGGGTTCGCGAAGACCAGCCCGAACTCACGGGGGTTGCCCAGCGCCCACTGCCGGAACGCCACGCTGGCGCAGATCAGCCGCCCGGCCGGGTCGTCCTCGGGCTGGGTCTCGGCGGCGAGCCGG
Organism: Nocardioides sp.; assembly: GCA_025965335.1. Taxonomy (GTDB): domain Bacteria; phylum Actinomycetota; class Actinomycetes; order Propionibacteriales; family Nocardioidaceae; genus Nocardioides. Next base: position 2,688 of record JAOPXC010000288.1, read on the forward strand.
AACGTCTCGGTGGCCGCCTTGTCGACCTCGAAGGCCACCAGGTCGATCAGGTCCTGGTAGTTGGCGACGTAGCGGTACAGCGCTGGGGCGGTCAGCCCCATCAGGGCGGCCACGGCCCGTAGCGACAGCTCGCCGTCGCCGGCCAGCAGCTGCCGGGAGGCGCGCACGATCTCGTCGTACGTCGCTTCGCGCTGGCGTGCGCGCCGCGTCGTCTGGTCCTGCACCACTAAGTGGACTCCTGCCGCTCGTGACCGACCAGGGTCGACCAGTGCCGTTGACAGATCGAGTTTACACCGTTTACGGTTTACAGCGTTTACTTTTCTGACAGGCATTCACCCTAGACCCTGAGGACTCGTCATGATCGATCGCTGGGGAAGCTTCGTGGCTCGCCGGGCGCTGGCCGTGCTGCTGGCGGGGATGGCGCTCGCCGTGGCCGCGGGGGCCTACGGCTTCGGCGTCTTCGACTCGCTCTCGCAGGGCGGCTTCGACGACCCCAGCTCCGAGTCGGCGCGTGAGCTCACCCTCGAGCAGGACACGTTCGGCAACAAGTCGGTCGACGTGGTCGCGATCTACTCCAGCGACGACCTCACCGTGGACGATCCGAGCTTCCGCCGGGCCGTCGAGGACGTGGTGGCGGGCCTCCCGGCCGGGACGACGAGCTCGGTGCTGACCTACTACGACACCAACGATCCGTCGATGGTCAGTGCCGACAAGCACTCCGTGCAGCTGGTGATCTCCCTGGCCGGCAAGGGCCAGGACGCCTTCCTGAAGAACTACGACAGGCTGTCGCCCGCGCTGGAGGCCCAGGGACTGCGGACCGAGGTGGCGGGGGCGTTCGCGGTCTACAGCGACGTCAACGAGATCACCTCCCAGGACCTCGCCCGGGCCGAGACGCTCTCGATGCCCATCGTGCTGCTGCTGGCGCTGCTGATCTTCGGCAGCCTCGTCGCGGCCTCGATGCCGGCCCTGGTGGGCCTGCTCGCGATGCTCGGCGCGCTCGCCGTGGTCCGCGTGCTCACGAATTTCACCGAGGTCTCGATCTTCTCGGTCAACGTGATCTCGCTGCTGGGCATCGGGCTCGCGATCGACTACGCGCTGTTCGTGATCAGCCGGTTCCGCGAGGAGCTCGCGCTGCTGCCCCTGGACGACCCCGATGCCTCGGCCAAGGCAATCCGTCGGACCATGAACACCGCCGGGCGGACCGTGCTCTTCTCCGGACTGACCGTGGCCGCGGCCATGTCGTCGTTGCTGATCTTCCCGCAGGCCTTCCTCAAGAGCATGGGCTACGGCGGCATCTCGGCCGTCCTGGTCGCCATGCTCGCGGCCCTGACGGTGCTCCCGGCCACGCTGCGGCTGCTCGGCCGTCGGGTCGACGGTGGGCGGCTCCCGTGGCGCCGGCACCGGGCGGTCGCGGGCGCTGACGAGCACGGGCGGTGGGCCAGGCTGGCCCGCGGCGTCATGCGGAGGCCTGTCGCCGTGATCGCCGTGACAGTCATCGGCCTCCTCGCGCTCGCCTCCCCGTTCCTCGGGGTCCGTTGGGGGAGCGTCGACTACCGGGTGCTGCCCGACGACGCACCTGCCCACGTCGCGGCGCAGAAGCTCAACGACCAGTTCGGTCCCGAGCGGTCCACCGCCAACCTGCTCCTGCGCGGCGCCACCGCGACCGACGTGGCGGCGTACACCGACCAGATCAAGCAGGTCGACGGCATCCTCGCTGTCCAGCCCGTCGAGTCCGCCGGCGACACGACCCTGCTGCGCGCCGTCTGGGACGGCAACAGCCAGACCGAACGCTCGCAGGGCATCGTCCGCGAGCTGCGCGCCATCGATCCGCCGAGCGGCTCGGCCATGGTCGGCGGCCTGACCGCTGACACCGTCGACCTGGTCACGTCCGTCGGCAGCCACCTGCCGTGGATGGGCCTGATCGTCGTCGGCGTGATGCTGGTCCTGCTGTTCATGGCCTTCGGGTCCCTGGTGCTGCCGATCAAGGCCGTGGTGATGAACCTGTTCTCGATCACCGCGTCCTTCGGCGTCATCACGTGGATCTTCAGCGACGGGCACCTGTCCGGCCTGCTCGGGTTCACGCCCCAGGGCTATCTGGACGCCACCAACCCGATCCTGATGCTGGCGATCCTGTTCGGCCTGTCGATGGACTACGAGGTCTTCCTGCTCTCGCGGGTCCGTGAGCAGTGGGACAGGACCCACGACAACGACCTCGCGGTGGTGAGCGGTGTGCAGAAGACCGGGCGGATCATCACGAGCGCGGCGGTCCTGCTCGCCGTCGTGATCGGCGCGTTCGGGATGAGCGGCATCGTGTTCATGAAGATGCTCGGCATCGGCATGCTCGTCGCGCTGCTCATCGACGCGACCGTGGTGCGGGCGCTCCTGGTGCCCGCCACCATGAAGCTGCTCGGCAGCTGGAACTGGTGGGCGCCGGGCCCGCTGAGCCGCTGGTGGGAGCGCCACGGCTTCCGCGAGGACGGTCCCGGGACCGACGAGGCCCCTTCGTCGTCCGCGGAGAAGTCCCCGGTAGCGGTCTGAGCCGCGGGGGCCGGACCACCCCTCCCCAGGACCCGGCCCCCGTCCTCGGCTCGGCGCTTCGACGCTCGCCCATTAAAGCGGCGTCCCGGCGGGCCGTATGGTCTGATTCTCGCCATGACAAGACGAAACGGTGCGCAGAGCATCGCGGGAGCGCTGGCGGCCGTGGCCGTGCTGGCTCTGGCGTCGGGCTGCGGAGGCGGCGACGACAAGGGCGGCGGCAACGCTGCCGACGCCTTCGCCACGCAGGCCGCCGACGACATCGTGGCCGCCGCGAAGGCGGACATGGGCAACCTGAAGAGCGTGCACTACGCCGGTGAGCTGTCCTCCTCGGACGGCCAGCCGATCTCCCTGGACATGAAGGTGACCTCGGACGGCTCTTGTACCGGCTCGTTCGGTGTCGCGGGAGGTTCGGCCGAGGTCATCGGTGTCGGAGGCTCGACGTGGTTCAAGCCGGACGAGGCGTTCTGGCGTGAGCAGTCCCCGGACCAGGCCGACGTCATCATCTCGACGGTCGGTGACAAGTACGTCGTCGACTCGAACGGTGACTTCACCGAGTTCTGCGACCTGAACGCACTCCTGGGCCAGTTGCTCGACAAGCCCGGCACGGACTCGACGTACACCGTCTCCGGCACCGAGCAGCTCGACGGCGCCACGGTCGTCGCGGTGGACCGCGCGAACGAGACGGACGGGCCGTCCACTGGCTACGTGCTGTCGGACAGCCCCCACTACCTGGTCAAGATCGTCAAGGAGGGCACCGAGTCCGGGACCGTCACCTTCACCGAGTTCAACGCCGAGGTGACGGTGGAGGCTCCCGCCGCCGACCAGGTCATCGACCTGAGCGCCGCGGGCTGAGCCCAACGCCGACTCGGCACTTGGTGACGCTCAGGCTTCGTCGACCCGGCTGTCTTGCGGGCGCTCGACGGCTTTCGTGCTGAACACGCGCCGGGTCGGCGCCGTACGCCGTCAACCCGCGCCGGGTCAGGGTCGGTCTGGGGCCAGCAGCGCGCCGGCGTGGCCCGGCAGCACCAGGGTGCCGTCGTGGTGGAGGTGCACGCCGGACTCGGTCTCGAACAGGAGCCGCCGACCGTGTCCGACCGGCTTGCCGGCCGGGTCGTCGCCGAAGTTGACCACCACGCTCAGCGAGCCGCGTCGCATCTCGAACACGCGAGCGGCCTCGTCGACCGTGCAGGCGGTCCGGTCGAAGGCGGGGTCGGTGAGCTCGGACCAGTCCCGCCGCAGCCGCGCGAGCCGCCGGTACACCTCGAGGATCCGGGCGTGCCGGCCGGAGGAGAGCTGGCTCCAGTCGAGCTTGGAGCGTTCGTACGTCGCGGGGTCCTGCGGGTCCGGTACGACGGCCGGGTCCCAGCCCATCCGCTCGAACTCCCGGATCCGGCCCTCCGCGGTGACCCGGCCGAGCTCGGCCTCGGGATGCGAGGTGAAGAACTGGAACGGCGTCGACGCGGCCCATTCCTCGCCCTGGAAGAGCATCGGGGTGAACGGGCCGGCGAGCGTCAGCAGTGCGGCGCAGGCGAGCTGGTCGTCGTCCAGCGCCTGCGTGATCCGGTCGCCTACCGCGCGGTTGCCGATCTGGTCGTGGTTCTGGGCGCACACCACGAGTCGCCACGTGGGCATCGCGGTCGTGTCGATCGGCACGCCGTGGTCGCGCTCCCGGAACGACGAGAACGTCCCGTCGTGGAAGAAGCCCCGCTCGCAGACCTTCGCCAGCGCGGTCAACGGCTCGAAGTCCGCGTAGTAGCCCGCCGTCTCGCGGGTCAGCGCCACGTGCACCGCGTGGTGGAAGTCGTCGCTCCACTGGGCGTCGAGCCCGTAGCCCCCGGCCTCCCGAGGTGTGATCAGCCACGGGTCGTTGAGGTCGGACTCGGCGATCAGCGTGAGAGGACGGCGCTGGTGGGCCGACAGCGCCGCCACCTCGATCGCCATCTCCTCGAGCAGGTGTACAGCGGAGTCGTCCGCCAGTGCGTGCACGGCATCGAGGCGCAGGCCGTCGACGTGGTAGTCCTCCAGCCACATCCGCACGTTGTCGAGGATGTAGCGGCGCACCTCCGCCGAGCCCTCGCCGTCGAGGTTGACGAGGTCGCCCCACGTGTTGGCGCCCGACTTCAGGTACGGGCCGAACATCGGCAGGTAGTTCCCCGAGGGCCCGAGGTGGTTGTAGACCACGTCCTGGATCACTCCGAGCCCAGCCGCATGGCAGCCGTCGACGAAGCGCTGGTAGCCCGCGGGCCCGCCGTACGGCTCGTGCACGGCGTGCCACAGCACCCCGTCGTACCCCCAGTTGTGGACTCCGTTGACGCCGTTGACCGGCATCACCTCGACCAGGTCGACGCCGATCTCGCGGAGGTGGTCGAGCTTGCCCAGCGCCGCATCGAAGGTGCCCTCGGGGGTGAACGTCCCGACGTGCAGCTCGTAGATCACCGACCCCGCGAGCTGCCGTCCGGTCCAGGACGAGTCCCGCCAGACATGGCGGGCCGGGTCGAACGTCCGGGAGAGGGCGTGCACCCCCGAGGGCTGCCGCCGCGACCGCGGGTCGGGGACCGGTGTCTCCGCGTGATCGATGAGATAGCCGTAGTCGACCTCGCCCTCGGGCGTCGGCTCGGCGGGCGACCACCAGTCGCCGTCGCCGCGGATCATCTCCACGACCTCGTGGCCGATGCTCAGCCGCAACCGGTGCGGTCGGGGTGCCCAGACGTCGAAGCGGCCGCGGGTCATGCCGGCCCCCCGGTGGTCGAGCCGGTCCCGGTGGTCGAGCCGGTCCCGGTGGTCGAGCCTGTCGAGACCAACAGCGCAACCGGGTACGCCGCGAGCACGTCGGTGATCGCGCCCGAGCCGACGGCTCGTCCGGAGATGACGTCGGTCCAGCGACCCGGCGGGAGCTCGATCCGGGTGTCGCCCCAGGTGCCCTTCGCCATCAGGCCGACCGGCAGCCGGGTCGCCACCGTGATGGCGCCACCGCGGTCGAACGCCAGCACGTGCTCGGCGGCCGATCCGGTCGCCGCGACGGGGGCGTACGTCGTGAAGAGGTCCGGCCGGTCGCGCCGCAGGATCAGCGCCCGGCGTGTCACGAGCAGCTTGGTGGTGCCCGGGTCGTCGACGTGCACGGTCAGGGTCGCGGTCCCGGCTGACGGGAGCAGTGCCTCGCGGGCGTCGAAGTCGACGGGCCGCCGGTTGTCCGGGTCGACGAGGCTCTGCTCCCAGAGCTCGCTGCCCTGGTAGACGTCGGGGACGCCGGGGATCGTGATCGACAGGAGCTTCGCGGTGAGTGCGTTGACCCAGCCGGGACCGGCCATCCGCTCGAGGAGCGGCCGCAGGACGGTCTCGACCTCGGGGGCGTCGAACGCCGCGTCGACGGCAGCGCGCACGGCGGCCTCGTACTTCTCGTCGGGCTCCACCCACGTCGTCCGATCGCCCGCCTCGCGCATCGCCTTCTCGGCGTAGCCGTGCAACCTGCTCCGCAGCTCGGGATGGGGCGGCGCCGGCCAGGCGCCGAGGATCGCCTGCCAGAGCAGGGATCCGAAGCCCGGATCCGGTTGTGGCGCCGCCGCGAGCAACGCCTCGAGTGCCTCGGCCCACACCTCGGGCAGCTCGGCCAGCGTCGTGATCCGCGCCCGCACGTCCTCGCTCCGCTTGGTGTCGTGCGTCGACAGACAGGTCATGGCCAGCGGCCAGTCGCGCTGCCGGGTGCGCATCGCCTCGTGGAACTCCGAGGGGGAGACCGCGAAGACACTCGGATCCCCGCCGACCTCGGTCAACGACGTCAGCCGTGACCAGCGGTAGAACGCGCAGTCCTCCACCCCCTTGGCCATCACCATCCCGCTGGTCTGCTGGAAGCGCAGCGCGGGTGCGGTGTGGGGATCGGAGAGGACGGGCAGCAGTACGTCGAGGGTCGGTGCGAGGTCGGGACGGTGCTGCCGGGCCAGCGCGACCGCCCGGTCGAGGTGCTCACGGCCCTCGGGAAGGTAGGAGCGGTAGACCGGGAAGCATGCGAGCAGCTCGGCGACGGCATCGGCAACCACCTCGGGAGACGCGGGACCCACGCCGATCGAGCTGACCACCTCCCGGGTGATCCGGCGGACCTCCGCCTGCAGGATCCCGTCGGCCACCGCCCGCTTGGTGTCGTGGACCATCGCCTGCCAGTCGACCGGAGCGCCGCGCAACCGAGTCTCGAGGTCGTCGAGCGCACCCTCCCCCGCCGGGTCGGTCAGCACCCGGTCGATCAGCGCGAGGACGTCGTACCCGGTCGAGCCGGCGGTGGCCCACGACCTCGGCAGTTCCTCCACGGGCCCGGTTCCTGAGGAGGTTGCCCTGGAACCGTCTCGAAGGGCCAGAATCTTCTCGACCAGCACGTAGGCGCCGCCGGTCAGCGCGGCCAGGTCGGCAAGGTAGCCCTCCGGGTCGCGCAGCCCGTCGGGGTGGTCGACCCGGAGCCCGTCGACCAGGCCCTCGTCGAACCAGCGTTTGATCTCCACGTGGGAGGCGGCGAACACCTCCGGGTCCTCGACGCGCACCGCCGCGAGCGTGCTCACCGCGAAGAAGCGCCGGTAGTTGAGGTCGGTGTCCGCGCGGCGCCAGTGCACCAGCTCGTAGTGCTGGCGGCCATGGACCGTGGCCGCGTCGACGATCCGGCCGTCGACCTCCTGGCCCAGGTCGTCGGCCGTGCCGGGCGCGATCGGGAAGCCGTGGTCGTGGTAGCACAATCGCTGCCCGGTGGGCGTCTCGATCACCCGCAGGTGACCGACGGGCCCGCCGTCGTGGCCGAGGTCGTCGTCGCCCACGACGGGGACCAGGACGCGCCCGTCCCCGGCCGCCCAGTCGACGTCGAAGGCCGTCGCGTGCTCGGACTCGCGCCCGTACCGCAGCACGTCCCACCACCAGGTGCCCTCGGCGGGCGCCGCGACCCCCACGTGGTTGGGGACGATGTCGACCAGCACGCCCATCCCGAGCCGCCGGGCCTCCCTGGACAACGCGGCGAGGCCGGCCTCGCCGCCCCGGCTGGGATCGACGTGGTCGTGGGTGGCCACGTCGTAGCCGTGCGCGCTGCCCGCCTCGGCGGTGAGCAACGGGGACAGGTAGACCCAGTCGACGCCCAGGTCGTGCAGGTAGGGCAGGCGTCGGGCCGCCTCGAAGAGGTCGAAGTCCTCGGTGATCTGCAGGCGGTAGGTGCTGACCGGGGTCGGTTTCGCGCTGCCCATGTCGCTCAGGAGTTCTTGGTCAACGCGGCCACGGACGCGGCCACGGAGTGGTCGGGGGCGGCCTCGGGTTCGGAGTGCTCGCGCAGGACGACCAGGCTCCGGTGCTCGAGGTGGAGGGTCGAGCCCGGGGCCAGGCCCTGCTCCTCGTCGGCCGTGCCGCCGGTGTCGATGACGACGTCCCACGCGTCGGCGTACTCGTCCGGCGGCAGGGTCACGTCGGCCGAGCCGTCGGCGTTGAAGTAGAGCAGGAAGTGGTCGTCGACGATGGTGCCGCCGCGGGCGTCCTTGCCGGCGATGCCGTGGCCGTTGAGGTACATCCCGATCGCGTTGGCGCCCGCCCAGTCGGAGTCCTCCATCGGTCTGCCCTCGCCGTGGAGCCAGACGATGTCGTTGAGCCGGTCGCCCTCCGGGCCTCCGGTCCGGACGGTCGTGCCGGTGAAGAACCGCTTGCGGCGGAACGTCGGATGGCTGCGCCGCAGCTTGATCAGGGCGCTGGTGAACTCCATGAGCGGCTTGTCGGCGGTGTCCCAGTGCACCCAGCTGATCTCGTTGTCCTGGGCGTAGGTGTTGTTGTTGCCGTGCTGGGTCCGGCCCAGCTCGTCGCCGTGCAGGATCATCGGCACACCCTGGCTCAGCAACAGCGTTGCGAGGAAGTTGCGCTGCGCCCGTGCGCGCGCGGCCTGGATCGCCGGGTCGTCGGTCGGACCCTCGACCCCGTGGTTCCACGAACGGTTGTGGCTCTCGCCGTCCTTGTTGTCCTCGCCGTTCGCCTCGTTGTGCTTCTCGTTGTACGACACGAGGTCGCGCAGGGTGAACCCGTCATGGGCGGTGACGAAGTTGATGCTTGCGACCGGGCGACGACCGGAGTGCTCGTACAGGTCGGAGGAGCCGGCGATCCGGCTGGCGAACTCGCCCAGCGAGGGCTCGCTGCGCCAGAAGTCGCGGACGTTGTCGCGGTAGGCGCCGTTCCACTCGGTCCACTGCGGGGGGAAGTTGCCGACCTGGTAGCCGCC
>JAOPXC010000306.1 GCA_025965335.1 Nocardioides sp.
AGGTTCGGCTTGGTCCGCCCGCGCAGGGCCTGCTTGTCGGCGGGCTCGGCGGCCGCGAAGCCGTGGGCGAGGTTGGCGCAGGCGAGCTTGCCGCGCATGGGGCCGCGGTCGGCCGCCGCGCGAATCCGGGCCAGGTAGGCGCTGCGGCTCTGGCTGCTCCGCTCGACGATGCGGGCGGTGACGTCGGCGATGACGGGGTGGAGGGTTCGGGTCACTGGTCGGACTCCTGCCAGGTTCGGCCGTCGCGCTCGAGGAGCGTGGCGGCGGCGGTCGGCCCGTTGGTGCCGGCCGGGTAGCGCTTGGGGCGGTCGGGTGAGGAGGCCCACCGCCGCAGGATCGGCTCGACCCACGTCCAGGCGGCCTCGACCTCGTCGCGGCGCATGAACAGGGTCGGGTTGCCGCGGATGACGTCCAGCAGCAGCCGCTCGTAGGCGTCCGGCGAGCGTTGGCTGAACGCCGTGGCGTAGCTGAGGTCGAGCGATACCGGCCGCAGCCGGATGCCGCCGGGTCCGGGCTCCTTGGCGGTCATGTGCAGGCGCATCCCTTCGTCGGGCTGGACCTGGATGTGCAGGCGGTTCGGCGGCGTACCGCCCTCACTGTGCGGGAACATCGCGTGCGGCGGCTCCTTGAACACCACCACGATCTCCGAGAGCCGGCGGTCCATCCGCTTGCCGGTGCGCAGGTAGAACGGCACCCCCGCCCACCGCCAGTTCTGCACCTCGGTGCGGAGCGCGACGTACGTCTCGGTGCCGCTGCCCGGGTGCCCGACGTCGTCGGTGTACGACGGGACCGGCTTGCCGTCGACCAGCCCCTCGGCGTAGCGGCCACGGACGGTGTCGCGGTCGACGTCGGCGGGGGTCATGGGTCGCAGGGCCTGGAGCACCTTGAGCTTCTCGTCGCGGACGGTCTCGCGACCGACGTACGTCGGTGGCTCCATGGCCACCAGGCAGAGCAGTTGCAGCAGGTGGTTCTGCACCATGTCGCGCAGCGCGCCGGCGGTGTCGTAGTAGCCGCCGCGGTCGCCGACCCCCAGCGTCTCGGCGACGGTGATCTGCACGTGGTCGACCCAGTGGGAGTTCCACAGCGGCTCGAGGAAGGTGTTGGCGAAGCGGGTCACCAGGAGGTTCTGGACGCTCTCCTTGCCCAGGTAGTGGTCGATGCGGAAGATCTGCTGCTCGGCGAAGACGCGACCGACCGCCTCGTTGATCTGGCGTGCCGAGGCGAGATCGTGGCCGACCGGCTTCTCCATGACCACGCGGGCATGGTCGTCGACGACGCCGATCTGGTCGAGGCGCTCGCAGATCGGGCCGAACAGCGTCGGGGACACCGCGAGGTAGAAGACGCGCACGGCGTCCTGGTCGTCGATCCGGTCCTTGAGCAGGCCGTGCAGCAGGTGCCAGCCGTCGGGCTGCTCGATGTCGAGGGCGACGTGCCAGACGCGTGCGACGAGCCGCTGGACCATGGCATCGTCGATGTCCGCGGCGGCGACGTGCTCCGTCAGGGCCGTCCGGACGAGATCGCGGTAGCCGGCGTCGTCGATCTCCGAGCGGGAGACGCCGATGATCCGGGTGTCCGCGGGCAGTTGGCCCTCGCGTTCGCGCTGGTAGAGCGCGGGGAGCAGCTTGCGCAGGGCGAGGTCGCCGGTGCCACCGAAGACGGTGAAGTCGCAGATCGGGGGGTTGCTGGAGAGCTCGGTCGCGGGCAGGGTCACCAGCACACGCTAGACCGAAGGGAGGGCTTTCACAAGCATGACTTAGGTATTCCGGCAACCTATGTGGCAGGTTTGGGAGAATGAATGAACCAAAGTGGCTACGATTGCGGCGTGATCGAGCGGGGACGGGGCGCGGAGGCCGCGATGGCGTCCGCCGGTGACCTGCTCGAGCTCGTGCGCACCAACCGGGGCGGCACCCGCGCCGACCTGCGCCGACTGACCGGCATGTCCCGCACGGCCGTGGTCAGCCGGGTGGCCGCGCTCGCCGAGGCCGGGCTGCTGCTCTTGGGCGACGAGCTCGCCTCGACCGGTGGCCGGCCGCCGGGCGGCCTGGTCTTCAACCGCGATGCCGGAGTCGTCCTTGCCGCGGCGATCGGCCGGTCCCGGTCCCAGCTTGCCGTCTTCGACCTCGTCGGCGACGAGCTCGGCTCCTCCGCGGTCGATCACGAGATCGGGGCCGGGCCCGAGGCCATCATGCCGGTCGTCGCCGAGCACCTCGCCGGCCTGCTGGCCGGGCGCGACCAGCCCCTGCTCGGCATCGGCATCAGCCTGCCGGGAACGGTCGACCCGGTGCGCGGGATCAGTATCGACTCGCCAGTCATGGCCGGCTGGGACGGGACCGAGCTGGGCCCCTACCTCGCCGGGCTCGGCCGGGTGCCTCTCTTCGTGGGCAACGACGCCGATGTCCTTGCCCGGTCCGAACGGCTCGGGCACGCCACGTCGTACGACGACCTGCTCGTGGTCAAGGCGTCGACCGGCCTGGGCCTGGGGATCATCGCGGACGGTCGGGTGATTTCCGGCCACCTGGGGGCGGCCGGCGAGATCGGCCACACCAAGGTCGATGCGGCTCAGGACCGGCGGTGCCGCTGCGGCGACACGGGCTGCCTGGAGACCCTCGCGGGCGGCTGGGCGCTGGTGGCCCGCCTCAACGAGTCGGGCCAGTGGGTCGAGCACATCCGCGACCTCGTCGGCCTGGCCGTGGCCGGCGAGGCCGGCGCCAAGCAGCTCCTGAGGGAGAGCGGGCGCCAGCTCGGCGAGGTGCTCGCCGTGGCCATCAACCTGCTGAACCCCCAGGCCGTGGTGATCGGCGGCGACATGGCCGCGGCGTTCGACGTGTACGCCGCCGGGGTCCGCGAGAGCGTGTACGCCCGGTCCTCGGCCCTGGCCACCCGCGACCTGCAGTTCCTGCCCGCGACCTTCGGTGACCGGGCCGGCGTCGTTGGGTGTGCGGCGATGGCCCTGGACCGGGTCCTCAGCCCGTCCGCCATCGACGCCCGCCTCCTGGACCGCGAACCACCGATGCGCACCGGTGGCTGAGGAGGTTGCGCGGGCCTGAACCGCGCACCGGTGGTTGAGGAGGTTGCGCTGAGCAACCGTCTCGAAACCCTCCCGCACGTGCGCAGGGAGGCGACCGATGACTTCCACGCCCCGCCGCCGTCTGATCATCCATGGATGCCCTCGACTTCGGACCTGCCACCCGTACGGTCGCCGAACTGGTCGCCGCGGTGCGTGACGACCAGCTGCGCGGACACACGCCCTGCCCGGCGTACGTCACCGCCGACCTGCTCGACCACCTGGGCGGGCTCTGCCTGGCCTTCACCGCGGCGGCCCGCAAGACCGCCTTGCCCGGCGCCGGAGCCGATCCGTCCGGTGACGGCTCGCGCCTCGAGGACGGCTGGCGGGACCGCCTCGGCACCGCCCTCGGCGGGCTCGCCGACGCCTGGGACGACCCCGCGGCGTACGACGGCTTCACCCAGGCCGGCCCCGTCCAGCTGCCCGCGGAGGTGGCGGCGCTGGTGGCGCTGAACGAGGTCGTGGTGCACGGCTGGGACCTGGCTCGTGCGACCGGCCAGGACTACGACCCCGACGCGGCAGCCATCGTCGCCTGCACCGGCTTCGCCGCGAACTTCGAGCCTCCGGCGGATGCCGACGCCACCGGCCTGTTCGGCCCGCCGGTGCCGGTCCCCGACGACGCGCCTGCGCTGCACCGGCTGCTCGGCCTCACCGGACGCGACCCGGCCTGGACCGGGTCGACCGCCTGACGACGGCCCCAGCACCCCTCCGGCGGCCGACCCGTCCGATTTCACGAGCCCGATTGCCCTCCGGTAACCTCTCCGGCGGTGGCGTGTCCGAGCGGCCTAAGGAGCACGCCTCGAAAGCGTGTGTGGGTGCAAGCCCACCGTGGGTTCAAATCCCACCGCCACCGCCACGCATCGGCGGCATCTGCGCAGGTCAGCGACTTGTACGGGTGCCGCCGATCGTCGATTTCGTCCCGTTTGGTCACGAGATGGTCACCGACCCGTCGTGCATACCTCGGATGCGCGAGGCCACCAGGCCGAGCTTCGCGGCATCTTCACGGAAGTTGGTGACGGCATCCCGGCCCCGTTGGTCCATGAAGAGGTCTTCGAGACCTGCCAGTTCGCGGTTGGCGTCGAAGAGTTCCATGTCTTCGAGTAGCCGTTGAGCGACGCGGAGGGCCGAATCCGTCTTCCTTGATGCCATCAAATGCGAGAGGTCTGCCTGGCTGACGGCCCGACTGAATCTGGTGATGGCGCGCTGTGTTTGGGCAAACGGTTCGAGTTCGAAAGCAGGTCGCTCATCTGCCCGCTTTGCCGAACGTAGATCGTCACGCTCCGGGTCGGGCCCGGCTAGGGCTCGCTTGTCTCGTCGAGACTCGGTCGCGAGGGTGCCCAGGTACCGATGATCAGAGTGAATACGGGAGGGGGGCATTGAGTCAGCTCATGGCGCGGCAGGGGCTGCACGGTCGACTCTCTGGTAGCAGACGCCCGGAGTGGTTGGCGGACGCATGGCAGAACGTCGAGGAGCACCTGCGCGGGACGGCGTCGCGTTCTTCGTGGGCTACTCCGAGGCAGTTGGCCAGTTCGTGGTGCACGCCTTCAGCTCGCGTGACGACTTCAAGCCGAGACCCGTCACGATTGGCTCGTTCCCCCACCCCCGTGGAGCCTCCGGCCCTCCTAAACTGGAGATGCGGAACGCGCGGGCCAAGCTGGAGAAGGAAGTTCGACCCCCACCGGCCTCGGGTCCCGCCCCCGTGATCGATCGGCCGCGTCCTTACGGACCTGTCGGCGCCGACCGCAACTTTGTCTGTGTCCCCCCGTTTTTGGCAGCGTCGCTGCCGTATTTGTCCCCAGGCGGCAGCGGAGAAGACCATCCGGACGTGGGTCGCGGGAGCAGTCCTGCGGCCGGATGCCGCCCGGACGAGCGAACTGTCCGTGGCGAGATCCAGGATGCGCGATTAGACGCGTAATCGCTCGGCGGTGAGGGACCCAGCCATGATGCGCTCGAGGTCGTCGGCGCACGACTCGTAGGCCTCCGCGTAGGAAGCGTTCGATGACCCGGGGTGCTCGCTGTCGCTGAGTGCCTCGGCGTTGCGGCGCAGGTTCGCGATGTATGCGTAGAGCGCGGTGACAGTTTGGTGGACGTCGGTGTCGGGCACGAGCTCTTCCTAAGTGATCGCAGGAACGACTCCGAGGGTCGTGGAACTGGTCGATGATGCCGCAGATCGGCTGGGAGCGGCTGCCGTTTGGGCAAGTTTTACGAAACGGCGGCTGGGCCGCGGACCGTCACGTTGACCATGGTCGCGACGTTTAGGCGTCGCGGCTGCCTTCCCTGCTGACGGCAGCGGAGATGTGGCTCGCCATCGGGGAAACGGCGGAACTCCGGGTTGGCCTCCACTGCGGACTCCAGTACGCGTTGATAGATGGCGAGACCTGGGAAACCCCCCTCGTGGAGACGGGTCAGCGCCGCGCGGCTGGCCGGAGCTCCTTACCGGCACCGCCACCCGAACAGCCGAAGGCACCGTCGTCTTCACCAGCCCTGGCGTCGTCGACCGTCTCGTGCGGGAAGGCTGCCCGGCGGACCGGAAGCACCGCAGTCCGGCCCGGTCGGGGGCACGTTTGAGCGCTTCGGCTCGAGCCGCCATGCATCGCGGCAGCCAGGCAAGTCATCGGCTTGTGCGGGTGCCGCCGACCGTCCTTTCCAAGGTGTGTCCCGGTCAGCAGGCCGCGCCGTAACCCGAGTTACGGAGAGTGGGTATAGTGACGCCCGCTGTCGGAGCACCATCCCCCCAGTCGACAGCAAAGAAAGACACTCGGCCGCGGGTTGAGGAAGCACCTGACCCGCGGCCGAGTGCATCACGTCGGAGGCACCGCGGCCGGGTTCGTGCGGAACCGTCCGACGTCGAGCGGGGCCAACCGCTCACGGTCGCGATCCGTACGCTCGGCGCATGACCGTCCGCATCGAACGCTCCGGCCCGATCACGACCGTGGTCATCGACCGGCCGCAGGCCCGCAACGCCGTCGACGGCCCGACCGCGACAGCGCTCGCCGACGCGTTCCGCGACTTCGACGCGGATCCGAGCCAGGCCGTCGCGGTGTTGTACGGCGACGGCGGGACGTTCTGCGCGGGCGCCGACCTCAAGGCGGTCGGGACGGAAGCCGGCAACCAGGTGACCGAGGACGGGGACGGGCCGATGGGGCCCACCCGGCTGCGCCTGTCGAAGCCGGTCGTCGCGGCCATCGAGGGGCACGCCGTCGCGGGCGGTCTCGAGCTCGCCGCCTGGTGCGACCTGCGCGTGGCCGCCGCCGACGCCGTACTCGGCGTGTTCTGCCGACGCTGGGGCGTGCCGCTCATCGACGGGGGCACGGTGCGCCTGCCCCGGTTGATCGGCGCCGGCCGGGCCATGGACCTGATCCTCACCGGCCGGCCCGTCGACGCGTGGGAGGCGGAGCGGATGGGGCTGGTGAACCGGGTGGTCCCGGTCGGCACGGCGCGGGCGGAGGCCGAGGCACTCGCCCACTCGCTCAGCGAGTTCCCCCAGGAGTGCCTGCGCAACGACCGGCTCTCGCTGCTCGAGCAGGCCGGGCTGGACGAGCCGTCGGCGTTGCTGGCGGAGTACCGGTACGGCGTGCGGTCACTCGCGGCCGGCGCGCTGGAGGGTGCGGCGCGGTTCGCCGATGGAGCAGGGCGCCACGGCGCCTTCTGACGCCGGGCGACGCCGGGTCAGCGGGCGGGCGGTGCCTCGTCGAGGCAGACCGCGACCAGCGTGCCCCGAGCGTCACCGGTGAACACCGCCCAACCCTCGTCGAACGACACCATCCTGAGCTTGCCGTGCGGGGTCCGGACCAGCGCGGAGGTCGGCACCTGATCGGCCCCGAAGCCGGTGACCGAGCACTCGTGGTCGGCCATCTTCTTCTGCACGACCTGCGTGTAGGCGTCCATGTTCATGGCGGACGGCGGGGTGCTGTCCAGCTCGGCGGCGGCATTGACGTAGATGCCGACGGTGAGGGCGAGCAGGGCGCCGAGAGCGAAGGCCTTCACGGACAGCAGGGCCAGGGCTGCCCGCGAGGATGCACTGCGTCGCATCAGGGCCTCCGTCCGGTTTCGTCATGCCCTGGTGGGCTGTGGCTGCTTCCGGGGTGGTCAACGAGGGCCGGGCGCGACGGTCACGACCTGATTCGGAATGTGACCCAAATCCTTCGATCGAGCGTGAAGTCGCGCAGCGACCGAACGGACGGAACATCTAGATGACCGTGGCTCTACGGCATGCGCGAGGATGAACACATGAATCACTCCCCACGAGACCGCTCGCTGCGCTCGCGTCCCCGCGGAGGCCCCGAAACCACCTGGTTCTCCTCACCCTCCGACGCCGCCGCCCGCCTCGCGGCCGCGGGCTACCTGGCGGACTCCGCGACCGCGACGACCGCCTACCTGGCGGGTGCGCTGGAGAAGCCGCTTCTCGTCGAGGGGCCGGCCGGGGTCGGCAAGACCGAGCTCGCGAAGGCGGTCTCCCGGGCGACGGGCGCCGACCTGGTCCGGCTGCAGTGCTACGAGGGCCTGGACGAGGCCCGTGCGCTCTACGAGTGGAACTACAAGAAGCAGCTGCTTCGCATCCAGGCCTCCCAGGGCGACGACCAGACCTGGTCCGAGACCCACGACGACATCTTCACCGACGAGTTCCTGCTCACCAGGCCGCTGCTCAGCGCGATCCGTCGCGACGAACCGACCGTGCTGCTCATCGACGAGGTCGACAAGACCGACGTCGAGGTCGAGGGGCTGCTGCTCGAGGTGCTCTCGGACTTCCAGGTGACGATCCCCGAGCTGGGCACGGTCGTCGCCGTACGCCGCCCGTTCGTGGTCCTCACGTCCAACGCCACCCGGGAGCTCTCCGAGGCGGTCAAGCGCCGCTGCCTCTACCTGCACCTGGACTATCCGGACGCCGAGCGCGAGCGCGAGATCGTCACGTCGCAGGTGCCGGGGCTCGAGGACCGGGTCGCCGGCCAGCTGGTGGCGGCGGTGACGCGGCTGCGCGAGCTGGAGCTCAAGAAGGCACCCTCGATCGCGGAGTCGGTGGACTGGGCGCGCACCCTCATCGCCCTGGAGATCGGTGACCTCGACGACAAGGTCATCGCCGACACCCTTGGCGTCGTGTTGAAGCACTCCTCGGACCACGACCGCGCGATCCGCGAGCTGAGACTGCGGAAATGACCAACAGCGGCCTCCTCGACCGCCACATCGCCTTCCTGGAGGCGTTGCGGGGAGCCGGCCTGTCGGTCTCCCTGGCCGAGGACCTCGACGCGATCGCCGCGCTCTCGGCCCTCGACTGGGGCCAGCGGGTGACCGTCCACGACGCCTACGCCGCGACCCTGGTCAAGAAGCAGTCGCAGCGCCCCACGTTCGACGCCCTCTTCGACATCTACTTCCCGAGGCTGGTCGGGACCGGCGCCCACGGCCTGCAGGACGACGAGGCAGGGGAGGGTGACTCCGGCGTGCGCGACAACGCCCAGGCCCTGGCGGGGTTCCGCAACGAGCTGCTCGAGGCGCTCGCGACCGGGGACCAGCAGACGTTGGCGCGCCTGGCGATCGAGATGGTCGGTCGCTTCGGGGCGATGCCGGGCCGGGGCCCGGGGCTCTCCAGCTGGTCGGCCTACACCGCCCTGCAACGGGTCGCTCCATCCGAGCTCGTCGACCGGATCATCCAGGCGCTGCTCGCCGAGGGCGGGGCCGACGACGCGGCACGGCGTACGGCGGGAAGGCGGCTCGGCGGGTTCACCACGATGGTCGAGGACGAGGCCCGGCGCCGGATCGCCGAGGAGAAGGGGCCCGACCACGTCGCCAACGTCGCGATCCGTCCGACCATCGACCGGCTCGACTTCACCGCGGCCCGCAGGGCGGATCTGGAGGAGATGCGTCGCGAGATCTACCCGCTCGCCCGACGGCTCGCGACCCGGTTGACCAAGGAGCACCACGCGCGGCGCCGCGGACCCCTGGACTTCCGGCGCACCGTCCGAGCCTCGATCTCCACCGGCGGGGTTCCGCTGGTCACCCACCACAGGCCCAAGCGGCCACACCGCACCGAGCTCGTCGTGCTCTGCGACGTCAGCGGCTCGGTGGCCAACTTCGCCCAGTTCACGCTGCTCCTGGTCTTCGCCCTGCGCGACCAGTTCCAGAAGGTCCGGGCGTTCACGTTCATCGACCACGTCCACGAGGTCACCCACCACTTCAAGCCGGGTGCCGACGTCGCCGACGTGATGACGGACCTGGCGGCCAGCACCGCGCACGCCGCCCTGTGGGGCCGCACCAACTACGGGCGCGCGTTCACGAAGTTCCAGGAGAATCATCCGGACGCCCTCGGGCCCAAGTCCTCATTGCTGATCCTCGGCGACGCCCGCTCCAACTACAGCGACCTCGGGCTGGAGTCGCTCAAGGAGATGACCGCCGCGGCCAAGCACTCCTGGTGGCTGAACCCCGAGCACACGCGGCACTGGGACACCGGCGACTCGGCCGCCACGCCGTACGGCCAGGTCGTCCCGATGGTGGAGTGCCGCAACCTCGGCCAGCTCAGCGAGTTCGTCCACGACATCCTCTGACGCCCCGCCACCCGACGCCCAGATCGCACGGCCGCCGGGCTCCTGAATCCGGCCGGGCTGGTCGGGAACGCCCGGCGTCGGGCAGGATCAGGCCCGGGAGGGCTGCTCCGACTGCCCGAGAGGTTTGTATGTACACCCCGCAGAACGACTCGCTGCGCTCGCGCTTCCGTGGGGACCCCGAAAGAACGCCCCGCACCAATCGTGTCCGCAGCTCCACCCGGGTCGCGCTCGGCGTCGTCCTCGCCGGAACGCTCGGCATGCTCGGACTCGGACCGGTCGAGGCCAGCGACGGCCGACCCGGGGACCGGGTCGCCGATGCCACCCGGGAGCCGCGCAAGCAGGGCACCGGCGTACGCCGGGTGGTCTTCGTCGGCAACAACTGGGCCGGCACCGCCGACCTGCTCGCGCCGAACTCCTTCGAGAGGCTGGGCCGCATCAACGTCATCCCCGACGAGGCGGCGCGGATGCAGGAGATCGCCGCCAATCCCTACCGGCTGGCCTACTTCCTCGCCATCCGCGAGCTGATCGGGGAGGGACACGACCAGTTCGTCGACGACGTGTACTCGTCCAACGACGGCAGGCTGATGATCGTGTCGCGGCCGTCGTTCGCCGACGTCGTCGCAATCAGCCTCGCCACCAAGAAGATCGTCTGGCGGTTCCCCGTGGCCGGCGTCCGCTCCGACCACATGGCGATCTCGCCGGACGGCAAGCGGGTCGTCGTGAGCGCCTCGACCGGCGACGTCGTACACGTCCTCCGCGTCTCCGACGGTAAGCAGCTCGGCAAGTTCGCCTCCGGCGGCTCGCCGCACGAGAGCACGTTCATCGACGGTGGCAGGCGAATCCTGCACGCAAGCATCGGCATGGTCTACAGCCCCCTCGACGACCCGATCCTCGACCCGGCCAAGCAGGAGCGGGTGCTGCAGATCGTCGACGCCCGGACCTACAAGGTCATCCGGCGCTACAACCTGCGCAAGGCGCTCGACGCCCGGGGCATGACCAAGGTGAGCACCGCCGTCCGCCCGATCACCCTGTCCCCGGATGACAAGACGTTCTACTTCCAGCTGTCGTTCTTCCACGGCTTCGTCGCACTGGACCGCAAGTCCGGGCAGATCACCCGGGTCAAGCGGCTGCCGAACCTGATCCCGAACACCCCACGCGAGCAGTACGTCCTCGACTCGGCGCACCACGGCATCGCCATGAACCCGTCGGGCACCAAGATCTGTGTCGCCGGCACGATGTCGGACTACGCCACCGTGGTCGACGCGAAGACCTTCAAGCGGGGCCGGCTGATCAAGGGCGGTCTGAAGCCGTACTGGGTCACGCCGAGCTGGGACGGCAGGTACTGCTACATCTCGTGGAGCGGGTCGGACAAGATCTCGAAGATCTCCTATGTGACGGGCCGGATCACCCAGACCGTGAAGGTCGGCGACCACCCGCAGCGTGTGCGCAACGGGTTCATCCGCAAGTCGTTGGTGCCCGGCCTCTGAGCATCACGGTGATCGGGTGATCTGGAAGGTCCGGCTCGTCACCGTCTGACCGCTGCCGTCGGCGAGGAAGCCGTGATCGGCCAGGCTCTGCAGGCTCTCGACGATCGAGGGGTCGTCCGACGCGTCCACGGCAGCCGCGCCGGCCACGTAGTGCGGGAAGCTGTGGTGGTCGACGATGTCGGTGCCGCCGTCCCCGAAGTGGACGGTCACCTGCTGCACGGAGTCCGGGTTCTCCTCGCCGTCGAGGAGCGGGACCACGTCGCCCTCGTGCTCCAGGGACAGCACGTGCGTGCCGGGCGGGAAACCGTCGACCTGGGCGGTCGGTGACCCCGCGGTCACGACGCTGGTGACGTTGAAGTCGCTGCCCTCGCTGAGGATGGCGGCCGCTTCCATGCCGCCCTGGGAGTGACCGGCGAGCAGGACCGGGTCGCCGGCGCCGATGCCGGCCTGGTGCATCGCGTCGAGGATGCCCTGTTGGTAGGTGTTGTCGTGACCGGCGACCAGCTGCAGGTTGGTCGCCAGGTCGCGCACGTCGGCGTCCTGGGTCCAGGGCAGGGTCGCCATGTCGTCGGTGCCGGGCAGGTAGACGATGTGCCGGACCTCGCCGTTCGCGTCGGTGAAGGTCTGGACCTCGATGGTGCCGTTGTTCTCGGGATGCTCGGGTCCGGACAGTGCACCGAGCTCACCGAGGTGGCCGATCACGTCGGCGAGGCTGCCCGGTTGCGAGTCGCTGCTGGGGACCCCCAGGTCGCGTGCCTCGACGGAAGCGGCACCGTCGGGGCCGTAGAGCGCGGCGAGGAGGCCGGCGGCGGACTCGGTGTCGGGTGTGAACGTCGCCAGGCCGAACGGGCCCCCGGGCGTCAGGGGTGCGCTCGAGTCGACCAGGCCGTCGAGGAGTCCGCCGCCGCCGTTGACCACGTGCTGGAGGAGCTCGGGATGCTCGATCGCCCACTGCTGGAGGTCGTCGCCGTCGACGACCCCGAGCAGTCCCAGCCCGAGGAGCATCGGAACGGTGGCCGGGAGCGTGGCGCCGATCGCGCGCCCGGCGGCGTAGTCCAGAACCTCGAAGGCCGCATGCACGAGCTCGTCGGTCTCGCGGAACGACCGGACCGTGACCCGCAGCAGGATCGCGTCGGTCTCCCAGCTGACGGACTCGACGAGCACGCCCTCCGGGCCTCCGGCCGCGGCGAGCAGCACCGCCTCGGCCTCGGCGAACGTGGGCGGCGAGAGCAGTGCCGACTCGAGCAGGTCACCGTTGGCCAGGGTGCGCGCATCGGCTCCCGCCCAGCCGCGCATCCGGTCGCCGGCCGAGTCGTACGACGTGGCCAGGTCGAGCACCTGGTCGTAGGCCGCGGCCAGGCCGTCGGAGCCGCCGGCCACACCGGTGATCCGGGCCGGGGTGTTCACGAGAGCACCGTGGTCATCAGTCGGGCGACCTCGACGCCCAGCCGTGGCGGGTCCACCGGATGCACGCGGACCATGGCAACGCAGCCCGAGGTGTACGGCGTGAGCGCTCGCCAGCCGTCGGCGAACAGCGACCAGCTCACCCACCCGACGCGGTGTGCCCCCGAGGAGCCGACGCCCGAGACGACGGCCCGCAGCCGCCCGAGGCTGCCGGTGTGCAGGCGACGCACCCCAGCGGCGTCCAGCCCGGCGCCGTAGCGACCCATCAGCTCACCGAACACGTCATCGCGCTCGAGCCGGACCGCCTCGCCGGTGCCGAGGAGCAGCTCGAACGGCAGGTCGATCGGGCCCGGCGGTGGCTCGGCACTGGCCGGTGGTGTCGTCACGGTCACCGCCCGGGCCAGCTCGAGCCGCCAGAGGTCGTCGTCGTACCAGCACAGCTCGACCCGGCCGCCCGCGGTCGCGAGGGCGGTGACCCGGCCGCGAGCGAAGCGGTGCCAGGCGCGGACCCGGTCGGAACCAACCGCCACGTCGACGTCGACGAGCAGCTCGGGTGCCGCGAGGACCTCGAGTGCGTCGCGCAGCTCGGGGGCGAGCGCGGGCGGATCCGGCGGTGCCGGTGTCGGCTCCGTCGACCAGGGGGCGGCGGTGCCGGCGAGCCCGGCCAGGCGCTCGACCGCCGGCCGCGACAGGAGCATCCGCCGGGGCGCGACGGTGGTCATCGGGCTAGCCCGGGGAGGTCGACGTCGAGCCAGTCGCGGCTGCCGTGCGGCGGTGGCACGAAGTGGTCGAGCAGGTGGTCGACCGGGTCCGGCACCAGGTGGCGCAGGCCGTCGGTGAGACCCCCGGCCAGGCCGGTCAGCCGGTCGCGCGCGGCGTCGACCAGGTGACGCACCCGGCGCTCGATGGCGGCGATGAGCTCCTTGAGCCGGTCGACCGCATCGGCGTGCTGGTCCAGCGCCTGGGCGGCGTCGTCGTGCAGACCCGCCGTACGACGCAGGGCCCCGGCGCGCTCCCGGGCCCGGGCCCGCATCGCGTCGGAGGCCAGCCCGGTCCAGTGGGTGCTGTCGGCCTGAGCGACCAGCCGGTCGGCCTGTGCGCGGATGTCGGCGGCCTGGTCACGCAGCGAGCGGGCCAGGCCGCGGATCACCGAGGTGTCGCCGTACATCCGCGCCTCCCGGGAAGGTCGAAATGGTGCTGGAGACCTCCCCGGGGCCGGGGTCGCGGAAACGCGGGACTCAGCGGGCTGTGGAGAGACGGTCCAGGGCCCGCTCGATGTCGGCGCCCGGGCCGGCGAAGCTGAGTCGGATGAAGCGGGGCCCCTCGGCGGTGTCGAAGTCGATGCCCGGCGCGACGGCGACGCCGGTGCGGGCGAGGAGGTCGTGGGCGAAGGCCATGGTGTCGTCGGTGAGGTGCCCGACGTCGGCGTACACGTAGAACGCGCCGTCGGCCGGGGCAAGGTTCGTGATGCCCAGTCGGGGCAGGCCCTCGAGCAGCACCCGGCGGTTGTCGGAGTAGCGCCGGACGTGACCGTCGAGCTCGTCGTACGACGCGTCGGCGAAGGCCGCCAGGCCGGCGCGCTGCGCGAGCACCGGCGGGCAGATCGTGAAGTTGCCGGTGAGCACGTCGGTCGCGCGTCGCAGCCGGTCGGGGACGAGCATCCAGCCGATCCGCCAGCCGGTCATGGAGAAGTACTTGGAGAACGAGCTGAAGACGACGGCCTCGCGGCTCGTCTCCCAGGCGGAGCGGGCGAGGGGCGCGTCGCCGGCGAGCGGGGCGTACTCGATGCCGTGATAGATCTCGTCCGAGATCAGCTGGACCTGCTGCTCCTCGCACCACGCGGCGAGGGCGGCGAGCTCGGTGGGCAGCAGCATCGTGCCGGTGGGGTTGGCGGGGCTGGCGACCACCAGACCCTTCAGGTCCGTGATCGCCGAGACCTGCTCGAGGGTCGGCTGGAACCTGGTCTCGGGACCCGTCGGGATCTCGACGACCTCGCAGCCGAGCGCGGTGAGGACGTTGCGGTAGCAGGGGTAGCCGGGCCGGGCCATCGCGACGCGGTCCCCGACCTCGAACGCGGCCAGGAAGGCGAGCAGGAAGCCGCCGCTGGAGCCGGTCGTCACCACCACCTCGTCGGGGTGGACGTCGATCCCGTGCGCGCGCTTGTGGTGCCGGGCGATCGCCTCGCGCAGCTCCAGGATGCCGGCGGCCGGGGTGTAGCCGAGAGGATCGCCCGAGGTCAGCAGCCGAATCGCCTCGTCCCGCACGGGAACCGGCGCGCCCGTGCTCGGCTGGCCGGCGAGCAGGTTGAGCAGGTCCCCGTGGGTGCGCTGTCGATCGGCCGCCGCCGCGAGCAGGTCCATCACGTGGAACGGCGGCACGTTGGCGCGGCTCGCCACCTGGAAGCGGTCGGTCACCCCGCCGACCCTACTGAGCGTGGGAAACCGTTGCTGGACCCGGAGTATTCTCCGTGCCCAGTGACAGTTTCACTGGTTAACCAGTGAAACTGCGGGCCGTGTGCGGCGGTTTCGAGACGGCTCACGCAGCCCCTCGCTGGCGCTCGGATCCGCGACGATCCTGCGCAACCCTCGCGGCTACTCGCGTCGCTCGCGAGCTCGCGACGCGGCGGCTCCGGCCCGCCGCCCGAAGAACGACCCCTCGCCGAGCTGGGTGCCGGAGCAGTAGCCGGCGCCGTCCTGGGCGAGGTTGGACGCGCAGGCGCCGGCGGCGTAGAGGCCCCGGATGACCGAGCCGTCCTCGCGCTGGGCCTCGCCGTCGACGGTGGTCCGGATGCCGCCGAGGGTGAATCCGGCGTAGAGCGCGTTGCCGAGGGTCAGGTCGTAGACGCCCCACGGGCCGGTCGCCTGCGGCGCCAGCCAGTCGGGGTGCTTGTGGAAGTCCGGGTCCTCGCCGTTGGCTGCGAACGAGTTGTAGCGCTCGAGCGTCGCCACCAGCGAGCCGGTGGGCAGGTCGAGGCCGGCCTCCATCTCCTCGACGGTCTCGTAGCCGTCGAGGAACGGGGCCAGCGGCATGCTCGGGTTCTCGACGTGCTCGCTGTCGACGATGAGGTACGCCGCGGAGTCGGTCTGCGCGACCACGTGGTAGCTCGTCCGTGCGTGGTAGCTGTCCTCGGCGACGAACCGCTGGCCCTCCTTGTTGACGATCAGGCCCTTGACCAGGATCGACGGCGGGTAGAACGGAGCGGTGATGAACGGCTCGTCCATGTGCTTGAGTTCCGCGCCGACAGAGGATCCGAGCCTGATGCCGAGCCCGTCGTCGTACGTCGAGCCGAGTGTGAAGAGCTTCGAGCCCAGCGCCGGCGTGTGGGCGGCCACCATGTCCGCGTTCATCACGAATCCCCCGGCGGCGACCACGACGGATCCGGCAGCGACGACGCCGGTGTCGCCGAAGCTGCGCCAGGCCAGCCCGACGACCGCTCCGGCGGGATCGACCACGAGGTTGGTCGCGCCGGTCTCGTAGCGGGCCTGGACGCCCGCCTCGTCCACCCGCTCGCGGAGCAGGTCCATCACGAGCTTGGTGCCCTCGGTGTCACCGGGCATCGGCACCTTGTGGCCGCGGGGCGCGGGGACGGCCTCGTTGAGGTAGGGCCACACCTTCTCGTTGCCGGTGAACATCAGCCCCTGGGTCCCGGGCTGGATCACGGCCTTCTCGGGGTAGTAGGAGCGTTCGAACTGGAAGCCCAGTGACTCGACCCAGTCGAAGTGCTCGACCGAGCCCTCGCAGTAGGCGCGGATCTTGTCGGGCTCGGGGTCCTTGGAGGTGGCGATGAGGTACTTGTACATCTCCTCGGCCGAGTCGGGGTGCCCGGTGGCCTGCTGTACGGCGGTCCCGCCACCGAGGTAGAAGTGTCCGCCGGACATGCTCGACGTGCCCCCGTGGACCGCGGCCCGCTCGAGCAGCAGCACCCGGGCGCCGGCCCGGGCGGCCTCGAGGGCGGCACAGCCCCCGGCGATGCCGAACCCGACGACGACCACGTCGAAGGACTCCGTGTCGTCGCTCAGGACGGAGGCGGGCAGGACCTCCGGGAGGGCCGTTCCCTTGGTCTCGGCGGGGGCATCGTTCATGCGGGCAGCGTACGCGGAGAACTAGAACAAGTTCCAGTTCCGTGCGATCCTGAGTCGATGCTGACCCTGGTCGACGTCGACGGCACCGAGCACGAGGTGGCGACGGCCGAGGGCTACGTCGACGCCTCCGACCTGACCGCGGCCACCGGCTGGATGCTGAAGCCGGTCGGGCTCTGCCGGGGCGAGCGCTGCGTCCCGCTCCTCGGCCGGGCCGTCGCCCATCCGGACCACCCCGACCTGATCGACCTCGACCAGTGGGCCGAGGCCCTCGGGCTGGTCCTCGCCCGTGACGAGACCGAGTCGGTCGCGGCGATCGCGCCCTCGGCCGCGGCCCGGCTCCGGGAGCTGGGCGACGGCAAGGCACCCTCGCTCACCCTCGACGACGTCGACGGCAACCCGGTCTCCTTCGACGACTTCTCCGGCCACAAGCGGGTGCTCGTCACCTGGGCCTCCTGGTGCGGCTGCCGGCACGAGCTGGCCGGCTGGCAGAAGCTGCAGGACGAGCTCGCCGACACCGGGCTCAAGCTGTTCTCGGTCGCGCTGGACGCCGACCCCGAGGACTCCCGGCCGTGGATCGAGGCCGGCCAACCGTCGTACCCCGTCGCGGTCGACACCGCGCACGTCACCGCCGAGCGCTACGGCATCACCAATGTGCCGTCCGTCGTGTGGGTCGACGAGCACGACAACATCGTCAAGCCGCCGACGATCGCGCCGGGTGACGACCAGTTCGTGGAGTTCACGCAGATCGACAGCGAGCAGCACCACGACCTGCTTCGCGCCTGGGTCAGGGACGGCCGGCTGCCCGAGGGCGCGAAGGCCGAGCGCACCGAGCGAACCGACGACGAACAGCGGGCGCTCGCCGAACGGCGGATCGCCGCCCACCTCCAGCGGCACGGCCGGACCGAGGCGGCCAAGACCCACCTCGCGACCGCGCAGGAGCTCGCACCGTGGGACTGGACGGTTCGCCGCGGCGGCATCGCCATGACCGGCGGCGACCCCTTCCTCGGTGCGGAGTTCACGTCGTTCTGGGAGGAGTGGGACTCCTCCGGACGGCCGGGCTACACCCCCACGACCTGATCCCGGCGGCGGAGAGCCGGGCGCGCGGCCCGATAGACTGCGTACCCGCCACCCCGACTCGCTGAGGTGACATGACCACCCCACGAAGCTGCCCACCTCCCCCGCTTCGCTCCTCCGGTGGACAGCTCCGCGGGGACCGCCCATGAGTTTCGACGTCCATCAGCTCGACATGTTCCTGCTGGTGGGGTCTGCGGTCACGTTCCTCGCGATCCTCGCGGTGCGCGTCTCCTCCGGGGTCGGGCTGCCGAGCCTGCTGATCTATCTGCTGATGGGTGTCGCGCTCGGCGAGTCCGGGATCGGCATCCACTTCGAGGACGCCGAGCTCGCCCACTCCCTCGGTTTCGCGGCGCTGGCCATC
Source organism: Nocardioides sp. (assembly GCA_025965335.1). Taxonomy (GTDB): domain Bacteria; phylum Actinomycetota; class Actinomycetes; order Propionibacteriales; family Nocardioidaceae; genus Nocardioides. Next base: position 18,009 of record JAOPXC010000306.1, read on the forward strand.
ATCCTCGCCGAGGGTGGTCTGACCACCAACTGGCGCGACGCGCGGTCCTCGATGCGGCTCGGACTCTCGCTGGCCACCATCGGCGTTGCGGTCTCGGTCACGCTCATGTCGTTGGGGGCGCACTACCTCCTCGGCCTGCCCTGGGAGCTGGCCGTGCTGCTCGGTGCGGTCACCTCGCCCACCGACGCCGCCGCGGTCTTCTCGGTGCTCCGCGTCGTCCCGCTGCCGAAGCGGCTGGTCGGGTCCCTGGAGGCGGAGTCTGGTCTGAACGACGCGCCAACCGTCGTCCTGGTCACCCTCGTGTCGACCGGCGCGGTCGCCGATCACGGCGTGCTCGGCGCCTTCGGCATCGTCGTCTACGAGCTGGTCATCGGCGTCGGGTTCGGCCTCCTGTGCGGGTTCGTCGGGGCCTGGATCATGCGGCGCGCGGCACTCCCGTCGTCCGGCCTCTACCCGCTGGCCGTCCTCTGCCTGGCCTTCCTCGCCTATGGCACGGCCGCTGCCGTGCACGGCAGCGGCTTCGCCGCGGTGTACGTCGCCGCGCTGGTCCTGGGGAATTCCGAGCTGCCGCACCGCGCGGCCACCCGGTCCTTCAGTGAGGGCGTTGCCTGGCTCGCCCAGATCGGCCTGTTCGTGATGCTCGGTCTGCTGTTGTCGCCGGGCCGGATCACGCTCTCGAACGTCGGGCTCGCCGTCGCGGCCGGGCTGATCCTGACGTTCGTCGCGCGTCCGGTGTCGGTCCTGGTCAGCGCCGTGGTCCAACCGATGCCGATCCGTGAGCTCGCCTTCATCTCGTGGGCGGGGCTGCGTGGCGCGGTGCCCATTGTCCTCACCACGATCCCCCTGGCCGAGGGCGTCGACGGGGCCGAGCGTCTCTTCGACATCGTCTTCGTGATGGTCGTGGTCTACACGTTGCTGACCGGGCCGACGCTGCCCATGGCGGCCAGGATGCTGCGCGTCGCCCGGCGCTCCGAGCCCCGCGGCCTCGAGATGGAGGCGGCACCCCTCGAGCGGATCGCCGCCGACCTCCTCCAGGTTACGATCAGCCCGGTCTCCAAGATGCACGGCGTCGAGGTGGGCGAGCTGCGCCTGCCCAAGGGTTCGTCGGTGTCGATGGTGATCCGGGACGGCGAGACGCTGGTGCCCGAGCGCCGTACCGTCCTGCGGCACGGCGACGAGCTCCTGGTCGTGACGCCGCGCAAGCTGCGCGAGCAGACCGAGAACCGGCTCCGCCAGGTCAGCTCCGGTGGTCGGCTCGCCCAGTGGCTGGGCGACGGCCGGCCACCGAAGGACACCTAGGAGGCGTGTCCCTTTCAGCCCTCGGACAGCGGGCGGTTCAGGCGGGAGATGACGGCGGCCGTCCGGGCCGTTCCACCATCACCGGCCGGTCCTGGAACCCGTTGCCCGCCTGGGCCGTCCGGTCAGAACGGCATGGCGATGAACGGTGATGAGTAGTCAACGTCGCTCGCCAGTTGCCGTTCGGCCTGGTCTGGGGAGACGCGGTTCCGCTCGGCCTCCAACATCATGCCCAGGAGTCCGACGTCGCCAGCGGTGGGGATGCCCGTCACCTCGTCGTGCCCGAGCACCCAGGAGACCGCGGCGGTGATGTGGGCCTGCTGGTCGTACGGCTCGTACCACGTCGTGTACGCATGGTCCGCACCGTCCGGCCAGTTGCGGCGGGAGACCGCCTTGATGGTCATCAGACCCACGTCCTGGCGGCGGACCTCCCCGACGAGCGCCTGGTAGTCGGCCCGGTACGACTCGTCGCGCCAGAGCACCGGGTTAAGCGGCGTCAGGACCGTCGCGAACGGGTACCTGCGCAGGGCCTCGAGGTGTGTGGCGGGCGCCTGGTGGCCGTGGCCGGTGACACCGATGGCGCCGACGAGCCCCTCGTCCAGCGCGCGGATCGCCGCCTCGAGCGCGCCGCCGGGACCCGTAGCCGGGTCGAGCTCAGCCAGGTCGCCGATGGCGTGCAGCTGCAGCAGGTCGACGCGGTCCGTCTGCAGACGCTCCAGGGAGGCGTGGATCTCCCGCCAGGCCGACTCGCGGTCACGGTGGCCGGTCTTCGTCGCCAGGAAGATCCGGTCACGGATCTCCGGCATCCACGGCCCGAGCCGCAGCTCTGCGTCTCCGTAGCTCGCCGCCACGTCGAAATGGTTGATCTCCCCGTCGAGAGCTTCCTGTATCGACCGGTCCGCCACATCCTGCGACACATCGCCGAGGGCCGCCGCGCCGTAGATGAGCACCGAGCTCTGGTGCTCGAGACGTCCGAGTCTGCGCTGCTCCATGGCGACCACTCTGCCCCAAGACAGCTCGATCGGGCAGCCCGACCGCGAGTCGGCTTCGGGAGACTGGGACGCCCCAAGTCCCCTCCGCCCTGCACGCCCTAACCGTCGGCGGCGTGGACCCGGACCCGCGGGCGGGCGTTGTTGACGTAGCCCTTCGGATTCCACAGCGCCGCCTCGTGCTCCGGCTGCGTGGCCGCCGAGGAGTCCCAGGCGCGGACCAGGATCTCGTGGTCCCCGGGCGCGAGGTCGACCGTGATCCGCCAGTGACGCCAGGCCCACAGGCCGAGGTCGTCGAGGAGCTCCGCCTGCGACCAGCTCGTGCCGCCGTCGATCGAGACGTCGACCCGGGCGACGTATCGCTCACCGCCGGCGAACGCGTAGCCGCGCACCTCGACCGGGCCCGCTGGGAGCGTGTCGCCCTCGGCCGGGGACAACACGTCGGAGTTGAGCGCGACCAGGCCGAGCGGCATCCCAGCGCCCGGTCCCGGCGTGCCGTCCTCCGGCAGCAGCCGGTAGACGACGTTCTGGAAGTACCCCTGCCAGGGCGTCGAGCGCACCTCGATCCGCTCGAGCCACTTGACACTGCGGGCGCCGATGTAGCCGGGCACGACCAGGCGTAGCGGGGCGCCGTGGACGGGCTGGAGCGGCTCGCCGTTCATGGCCCAGGCGAGCAGCACCTCGTGGCGACACGCCTTGTCCAGAGGGATCGAGCCGCCGAAGCGCTGGGCGGGCTCCGCCTCCTGCGAGACGTCGGCGCCCTCGAAGCCGACGTGCGCGGCCTCTCGCAGCGGGCCGGCCAGGGCGAGGACGTCGGCGAGCGCGACGCCGGTCCACGTCGCGGTCCCGGTCGCGCCGGGACCCCACGGTGCCTCTCCCGGGATGTCGCGGATGGCGATCAGGCCCGCGCGTCGATTACCGGCACACTGCAACGTTGCGATCTCCTCGCGCTCCCGGAACGCCTCGCGCAGGGTGGCGAGGGAAAGGTCCAGCTCACGCTCGACGGCCCCGTGCACCCGCAGCCGCCACGCGCCCGGGTCGACCTCCGGCACCGCGCCGTGCCCGCGCACGTAGAACGCGTCCGTGGCGGTCAGGCTCTCCGTCAACGACGCGAGCCCGGTCTCGGCGTTGAACGGCTGCTCCTCGTGGACGATCATTCCCACGCTTGTGCCGTAGCGACCCATCCGACAAGCCTACGAGCAATCAGGTAGGTCGGTTGGAACTCGAGCAGGACCTGACGATCTGTCCAGTCGGCGCGGGACCCCAGGCAGCCATCGGGCCGAATGAGGCCCCGAGTGACGCATCAGGTGGTCGTCCACCGGCTCAAGCTCGAGGTGCAGCTGGGCGAGCTCGTCGACCGCAGGTTGGCCGATGGCAGGGCGGAGCGTCAGGCGACGGGCGGACTGCAGATCTCCGCGCCACCCGCGGCGACCATTGACTTGCGGCCCTTGCTGAGGTCGGTGAAGTCGTCGCCGACCACGACGACCACCCCCGCTGCCGGGGCATCGCGGCGGACGACCTCCGCGCCGTGACCCAGCCGGCTGGCGACCAACTTGACGGCGGGGTTGCCGGGGTCGGTGGTCCAGATCTGGGCGCCGGCGACCTTGGTGCCCGGCGGCGCGTTGTTGAGGTTGCCCGCGGCGAACCCCTGGTCCCGGAGCAGCTGCATCGTGCGGCCGGCCAGCCCCTCGCGGGTGCCGGCGTTGAGCACGCTGACGGTGACCTGTTCGGGGAAGACGCGCTCGCCGGCGGCGATGGTCCGCTGGACGCAGATGGGCACCTGCGCCTTGCCGGGGAAAGGTTTCGTGACCATCGACCAACCCCAGACGGCGCCGATGACGAGCATGGTCCCCAGCACGACAAGGGTGACCACAGACCGCGTGTGTGCGTACATCAGGACTTGTCCGCGATCGTGAGCACCCGCGCGTGCAGGACGTTGCGCTGCTGGAGGGCGGCCCGCAGTGCCCGGTGCAGGCCGTCCTCCAGGTAGTACTCCCCGCGCCACTCCACCACGTGGGCGAACAGGTCGCCGTAGAACGTCGAGTCCTCGTCGAGCAGGGCCGCGAGCTGGAGGGTGTCCTTGGTCGTGACGAGCTGGTCGAGGCGCACCTGGCGGGGCGGGAGCGCCGCCCAGGCACGCGACGTCAATCCGTGCTCGGGGTAGGGCCTCCCGTCACCGACGCGCTTGAAGATCACTCGGTGACTATAACGAGGGCTTTACCGGCCTAGTCCGGGCCGGCGACGGTCACGCAGTCCAGCGGACCGAGTCGTCGACGAAGTCGGCAAGGGCGTGCACGCCGCGTAGGTCCTGGCGATCGTCCATCAGCCTGGTCAGCATCTGGGCGTGGCGGGTCTTGAGCTTGTTGCGCTGGTCGCGGACCTCGTCGAGGTCTCGCTCGGTCGTGGTGGGGTTTTCCATCTCGGCCTCCTGAGGGGTGTTCGGTGACGCCAGCCTGCGGTACCCAGATCGCCGGGACATTGACGGTTGGTTAAAACCACGTCTCATCGATTTGCGGTGTTGGCCTGTCGCAAAACGGGAACATGTTCTAGTTTTGCTCTGTGGACGACATCACGCAGATCAGCCAGCTGAAGTACCGCTACCTACGCGCCCTGGACACCAAGGAGTGGGACGAGTTCGGCGCTTGCTTCCTCCCCGACGCGACGGGGGACTACAACGGCCTCGTCTTCGAGGACCGCACCGCGCTGGTCGCCTACATGCGCGAGAACCTCGGCGAGGGCCTGGTCACGATGCACCAGGCACACCACCCCGAGATCACCGTTGACGGGGACAGCGCGACCGGGCGCTGGTACCTCCACGACAAGGTGTTCGTCGAGGCGCACGGGTTCATGCTGGAGGGGGCGGCGTTCTACGACGACCGCTACGCCCGCACCCCGGAGGGCTGGCGCCTGTCGCACACGGGGTACCGCCGCACGTTCGAGGCGACGTACAACATGGACGACCTGCCCGGCTTCAAGCTGACCGGGCCGGGCATCCACACCCACAAGTGAGAGTCGGGAATCACGGTGACGGTGCTGTCCAGGCCGCCTGGATGACCTCCACGCCGTGGTCGCGGGTGACCAGGCGGCCGCGTCCCGGCGGGCCGGGCGTCGGCCTGACGTTGCCGAGCAGCGGCCCCTCGTCGGGGCTGCCGGAGAGCAGCAGCCCGGGCATCGCGAGGTCGCGCATCGACTGGATCACCGGCTCGTAGAGCGCGCGCGA
>JAOPXC010000320.1 GCA_025965335.1 Nocardioides sp.
CGGCCACCCTCGCGGCGAGCCCGCTCAGGTGGTGGTTGCCGTCGCCGAGCAGGTGGTCGAGCGCGGTGAGGTGGCTGGTGTAGCTGCCGATGCTGTACTCCGCGGTCACGCCGATGCCGCCGTGCAGCTGGATCGCCTCCTGGCCGACGTGCCGCCCCGCCCGGCTCAGCTGGAGCGAGGCCCGGGCGGCGGCCTCGGCCACCTCCTCGGGACTGCCGGCGGCGACGACCATCGTGGCCCAGGTGGCGAGGCTCTTGGCCAGCTCGAGGGAGACGTACATGTCGGCCGCACGGAAGGTCAGGGCCTGGAACGTGTTGAGGGTGACACCGAACTGCTTGCGGCTGGTGAGGTACGACGTGGTGGCGTCGAGCGCGAACTCCATGGCGCCGACAGCCTCGTTGCAGGCCATCACCCGGGCGATGTCCTGGACGATCGCGATCCGGGCGGCCTGGTCGCGACCGGGCTCGCCCAGCGGCGTGGCGGGCGTGCCCTCGAGCGCGACCCGGGCCGCGCGCCCCCCGTCGTGCGTCGCGTAGCCGTCGCGCGACAACCCGCTCGCGTGGGGTGGGACCAGGAACAGGCCCGTGCCGCCGTCGTCGGGCAGCGCGGCGCTGACCACCAGCAGGTCGGCGCGGGCACCGTGCGGGACGGGCTCCTTGACGCCCGTGAGCGTCCAACCGTCGCCGTCGCGGGTCGCCGTCACGGCCGAGGCCGTGGCCACCCAGCGGGCGCCCGGCTCGGCGTGGGCGAAGGCCAGCACGCTCTCGCCGGCGGCGAGCCCCCCGAGCACCTCGGCGCGCTGCTCGTCGCTGCCGACCGCGGCCACGATCCCGCCGGCCAGGACGACCGAGGTCAGGAACGGCTCGGGTGCGAGCACCCGGCCGATCTCCTCGGCCACGATGCCGACCTCGACGGGCCCGGCCCCGACGCCGCCGTCGGCCTCCGCGAACGGCAGGCCGAGGATCCCCATCTCGGCCAGCCGGGCCCACAGCTCCTCGTCGAAGCCGGGCTCCTCGGCGACCGTGCGGCGCCGCGTCTCGAACTCGGCGTACGTCTTGCCGACCAGTCCGCGCACGGCGTCGCGCAGCGCCTGCTGCTCGTCGTCATAGGTGAAGTCCATCCCGCTGCCTTTCAGAGTCCCAGGATCGTGCGCGCGATGATCTGCCGCTGGATCTCGTTGGATCCGCCGTAGATCGACGCCTTGCGCAGGTTGAGGTAGACGGGCGTGGCCCGGCGCTGCCACTCGGCGAGGTCGGACGCGTCGCCGGCCCCCGAGGCCAGCGACCCCGGGCCGGCCAGGTCCACGACCAGCTCGCTGACCGCCTGCTGCAGCTCGGTGCCCTTGAGCTTCAGCACCGACGAGGCGGGGTGCGGCTTGCCGTCGGCCGAGTCCGCAACCACCCGCAGGGCGGTGAGCTCGAGGGCGAGCAGCTCGTTCTCGAGCTCGGCGAAGCGGGCGGCGACCAGGGGGTCGGCGAGCTGGTCACCGGCGTACTCCTTGGCCTGGGCCAGGACCCGCTTGGTCGCGCCCACGGGGGCGACACCCACGCGCTCGTTGCCGAGCAGGAACTTGGCGTAGTCCCAGCCGGCGTTGAGCTCGCCGACCAGGTTCTCGGCCGGGACGCGGACGTCCTCGAACCACACCTCGTTGACCTCGTGGCCGCCGTCGATGAGCTCGATCGGGCGCACGGTGACGCCGGGGGAGGTCATGTCGACGAGCAGGAAGGAGATGCCGCGCTGCTTCTTGGCCTCGGGGTCGGTGCGGACCAGGCAGAAGATCCAGTCGCCGTACTGGCCCAGGGTGGTCCACGTCTTCTGCCCGTTCACGACGAACTCGTCGCCGTCGCGGACAGCGGTCGTGCGCAACGAGGCCAGGTCCGAGCCGGCGTCGGGCTCGGAGAACCCCTGGGACCACCAGATCTCGAGGCTGGCCGTCTTCGGGAGGAACCGCTGCTTCAGCTCCTGGGAGCCGAACGCCGCGATGACGGGGCCGACCATGGAGGCGTTGAACGCGAGGGGCAACGGGACGCACGCGCGCTGCAGCTCCTCGTGCCAGATGTGGCGCTTCAGCGGGCTCCAGTCCTGGCCGCCCCACTCCGTTGGCCAGTTGGGTACGGCGAGGCCGTGGTCGTTCAGGATCCGCTGGCTCTCGACGATCTGTTCCTTGGTCAGCTCGCGGCGCGCGGCGACGGCGTCGCGGATCTCCTGGGGGACCTTGGTCGTGAAGAAGGTCCGCATCTCCTCGCGGAACGCGGCGTCCTCGGCGGACAACTCCAGCTGCATCGGCGTTTCTCCTGGGTCGGGTGCATGCCCATCATGGTGTGCGCCACAAAAACGCGCGACAGCAGTCATTCCGAGCCGTCAGGCTTGACCCAGTCGTCGACTCCGGGACTGCTCCCAGCGGAATCAAAGCCGAATCCAAGCCTCGGTCGACACGATCGACCGACTCGCCGCCGCGGCGAGGACGCAGCACCACCGGAACGACGAGGTCACCATCATGCGCCACCAGATTCAGCACCGACGCAGGACCTGGCGCTCGCTCACGCCCGAGCAGAAGCAGGAGCGCCTGCGCGACCTGCGCCGGCACCAGCAGGCACAGATCGAGTTCGAGGTCCGCCGGCTCCGCCACGTCAGGTGACCCGCCCTGCCCGAGGGCAAGGCAGGTCACCGCGAACGCAAGTGCCCTCCGGTCAGCCCGCCTGGGTCACCAGCGCCGACAGCACGCCGTCGTCGAGCCGGAACGACGTGGTCGCGCCGGTCACGGCGGCCTGGACGGTCACGGTGTGGCTGCCCGGGGCGAGGTTGGCGCTGTAGCGCTGCGTCGAGTGGGACTCCCACGAACCGCTCGTCTCCGTGTTGTTGTCGGTGGAGTCGAACGCAAAGTCCGTGCCGACGACCGGATCCATCTCGGTGCCGTCGACGAGGATGCGCACGTTGCAGTACGACGAGCTTCCGTAGCAGGCCGACTCGGCCGAGAACGTCGCGAGGATGCGACCCCCGCCCGGCGGCACGGTGACGGCCACCGACAGGCCGGGCACCAGCGCGAAGGCGGTCGCGTTGGTGATGGTGGCGCTGGACAGCGCCGCGAGACCGACGTTCGCAGGCAACTGGCCGGCCGCGAAGTCGACGGCCTTCAGCGAACCGTTCTTCACCTTCGTGGACTTGATCGCGTTGTTGGCGATGTCAGCGGTCTTGATGCTGCCGTTCTGGATGTCGGCACCGGTGATCTGGGCGGCGGCGTAGGAGGTGCCGCCCAGGGCGAGGACGAGAGCCAGAGTCGCAGTGACGTTGGCATAGCTGCCGCGTCTGATGAACTTGTGCACGGGATGCTCCTGACTGGAAGTGCGGCGTGGTCCGGCCTCCCCCTGGGACCCCGGGACCGCGTCGAATGAGTGAGATCGCTTTCACGCTAGGGCGCGGGCCGACCGGGCGATGCCACCCAGTTGCGCTATTGATCCCCGGCCTGGGGGCCATTGATTTCGCGGCCCGGGGCCCCGAACGGGTGGTGCTCAGACCTGGACCTCGACCTCGTCGCCCAGCCGGGCGGCCCGCTCCAGCGCCAGATCGTCGCCGGACCAGAAGGTGCCGGGGTCGTAGAAGTTCGTCGGCCTGCGGTCGTCGAGGAGCCCCATCGCGGCGTACGTGCCGGCGACCACCTCGGCGCAGTAGGTCAGCTCGGCGGGTGCGGGCCGGCGCAGGCGGCCGCGGGCCCAGCGGCCGGCGAGCGCGACGGTCGCCGGGAACGGCGTGCCGTCCAGGCGCGCGATGGTCCGGAGCAGCGCCGCCTCCATGGCAGGGGTGATGTCCGCGTCCAGCTGCCGCAGCCACGCGCGCTGCTCGTAGCGGCCGCACCACTGGGTCACCGCCGCGCGCAGGTCGTGCAGCTGCACGCCGCGGTGGTGGTTGCCGGTCCACACGTCGACCAGCCCCCTGCCGAGCTCGGCATGCCACATCAGCGGCGGCAGGTCGTCCAGGACGACCGCCATCCCGACGTGGTTCACAGGTGCGTTCGTTACCATCCGGATAGCGTTGTCCGCGGCCGAACGGCCACGGTTCAGCCAGAGGTCTCCCTTGCGGGTCAGGTCGACCGCCTCGTCGAGGGACAGCCGGCTGCTCGTCACGGAAGGAGTCCTCTCGGTGAAGCTGTGGAAGGTGCTCGGCATCGCTGG
>JAOPXC010000334.1 GCA_025965335.1 Nocardioides sp.
CGGCCACCCAGGTCATCTCCCAACCGTAGGGCGTCTCGGCAACTTACGCGCACTCGTTCGTCACTGCATCCGACTCCCGTGGTCGCGGTTTGGTTGCGGTTGGACCCCGTTGCGTCGCAGCTCCCGGTCGCGACGCCCCGTTCCACCCCACTTCTCCCCACCCGAACACCCGGCTCCGACGTACGCCGCCGCCCGGACGCCGCTGACCTGCGGGAACCCGGCGATCGCGGCGACGGACCGGGGCGGCCGCCGGGGGAGTGCCAAGGCGCGGCGAACCGCAATCCACGCGGCGAACACGCGGAATGTGGTTGACGGTGGAGGGAAGTGGAGTAAAGTGGGGAACAGTGGAGGAACGGACCGCAGGAGGTGCCTGATGTTCTTCATGGGCACCTACACACCCAAGCTCGACGAGAAGGGGCGGCTCTTCCTCCCGGCCAAGTTCAGGGAACGACTCGCGGAGGGACTCGTGGTGACCCAAGGTCAGGAGAAGTGCCTGGTCGTGTGGCCCGCGGACGTGTTCCTGCAGGAGGCCGCTCGGGCCCAGGCGACGCCGATGACGTCGCGGGGGGCTCGTGACTACGCCCGAGTCCTCTTCGCCGGCGCCGACGAGGGGACTCCTGACAAGCAAGGCCGGATCAGCATCCCGCCCCCGCTGCGCGGGTACGCCGCGCTCGAGCGCGACGTGGTGGTGATCGGCGTGATGGACCGCATCGAGATCTGGGAGCCGGCCCGGTGGCGCGAGTACTCGACGTCGGCGCAGGAGAAGTTCGCGGATCTCGACGAGGGATCCGACACCACCTGACAGCAGCACCCCCGGCAAGCCCCGCTTCACCGACAACTGCACAACGGCATCCGCAGGACGAGGCCCATGCCCGTTCCCTCCGTCGTCTGGGACACCTTCCCCGGCCCCAGAAGACGACTTCCCCGACGGGGAGCGGGCAGGGACCTGGCCCTGCGGATCCGTGCAAGAGCACCACTTCCCACCACCAAACGGGGTCGAAACCGATGAGCAGCACACCCATCACCGAGGTGGCGCCCGGCGCCATCCGCGTCCGGCACCAGGCCCGCGAGGCCGCGGCCGTGATGGCCTTCTCCGCGGCCACGTCCGCCGGGGTCGCCCTCGCACTGGTCCTCGTCGCGAGCATCGGCCGCTGAGATGGCCCGCTCCCACCACGTCCCGGTGCTCCTCGACCGGGTCGTCGCTCTCGTCGCGCCCGCACTCGACCACGAGGGCGCCGTGATGGTCGACGCCACGCTCGGTCTGGGCGGGCACACCGAGGCGGTCCTCACCCGGTGCGAGCTGGCCCGGGTGATCGGGATCGACCGCGACCCGGCCGCCCTGGAGCTCGCCCGCGCCCGGCTGGCCCCGTTCGGCGACCGGTTCACCGCCGTCCACGCCGTCTACGACGAGCTGCCCGACGTGCTCGACGAGTTCGCCCTGGCCGCCGTCGACGCCGTCCTCTTCGACCTGGGTGTCTCCTCCATGCAGCTCGATGTCCGGGAGCGCGGCTTCGCCTACTCCGAGGACGCGCCACTCGACATGCGGATGGACGACACCACGGGCCCGACCGCCGCCGACGTGCTGAACACCTACTCGGCGCAGGACCTCACCCGGATCCTCCGGGACTACGGCGAGGAGAAGTTCGCCCGCAAGATCGCGGCCGCCGTCGTCCGGCAGCGCGAGACCAGACCGTTCACGACCTCCGCGGGACTCGTCGAGCTCCTGTACGCCGAGATCCCGGCACCCGCCCGGCGCACCGGCGGGCACCCGGCCAAGCGGACCTTCCAGGCCCTGCGCATGGAGGTCAACGACGAGCTGGCCGTCCTGCGTCGCGCCATCCCGGCGGCCATCGAGGCCATCGCCGTCGGCGGCCGGGTCGTCGTGGAGTCCTACCACTCCCTCGAGGACCGACTGGTCAAGCAGGCCTTCACGGCCGCCACCCGGTCCGACGTACCCGTCGACCTGCCGTTCGTGCCGGAGGGGTCCGAGCCCGCGCTGCGGCTGGTCACCCGTGGCGCCGAGAAGGCCGACGCCGGCGAGATCGAGCAGAACCCGCGAGCAGCCTCGGTCCGGCTCCGCGCGGTCGAACGAGTCCACCCCACCCGAGGAGCAGCATGAACACCCCACGAAATGCCCCGCCTCGCTCCTCATTCCGCGGGGACCCGGAACGATGAGCAGCCCCGCCGTCCAGATCCGGTCCCGGATCCCGCGGATCGCCGACGCCGCGGTCGCCCGGGCGCGGCTCACCGTCGTCCCGCGTCGCCGGGTGCGCGCCGCGCGGGTGCCGTTCGTGACCCTGGTCAGCCTGATCCTGCTCGGCGGCGTGGTCGGGCTGCTCCTCTTCAACACGTCGATGCAGCAGGCGTCGTTCGCCTCGACCGCCCTCGAGGAGCAGGCGGCCAACCTCTCCGCCCGGCAGCAGACCCTCCAGATGGAGCTCGAGAAGCTGCGCGACCCACAGCACGTCGCCGCGGACGCCCAGCGCCTGGGCATGGTGCTTCCGGGCAGCCCGGCCTATCTCAACCTGTCGGACGGCTCGGTGACGGGGGACCCCGCTCCGGCGACGCCCGACAACCGGGTGCGCCTGAGTGCGGCCCCACCGGTCAAGCCCCCCTCGATCGACCCGCGGCCCATCCACCGGACCGCCCGGCCGCCCGAGGGCACACCGCTCGGCCCGGACGGCTCCACGCAGCCGGGCGACACGGGCTCCGGCTCGGCGACAAACGGTGGTTCGGGCGGTAGGAATGAACCTCACAAGAACCACCAGTCACAACAGCACCAGAACCAACTCCAGAATCACTGACCGTCCGACGAAGCCGGAGACACCTCGTGGCCCGAACCAGCCAGCCGTTGCGTCCGCGCAGCAACCTGCGCGGCGCACCGGCCCTGCGGCTGCGGGTCGGGTTCGTGCTCATCGCGATGGTGCTGTCGTTCTTCGGTGCCCGGCTCGTGCAGCTCCAGGGCATCGACCCCGGTTCGTACGCCGCGATGGCGGCGGCCGAGGGCATGGTGAACGTGGTGCTCCCGGCCGCGCGCGGCGACATCCTCGACCGCAACGGAGAGCCGTTGGCCGACTCCGTGGACGGCCTGATGGTGGTGGCGGACCCGTACATGACCATCGACCAGGCCCCGGAGATCGCCAAGTTCCTCGCGCGCCGGCTCGACGTCGACTACTTCACGACCCTCCAGCGACTGCGCACGCAGGGGAGCAGGTTCGAGTACATCGCCCGCCGGGTCCCCTCGACCCTCGCCACCGACGTCGTGAAGGCGGCCACCGAGCACGGCTTCAAGGGGATCGCGACGCGCCGCGACCCGGTACGCGACTATCCCGCCGGTGACGTCGCGGCCAACCTGATCGGCTTCCTCGGCACGGACGAACCGCTCAGCGGGCTCGAGCGCACCTTCAACGCCCAGCTGGCGGGCAAGGACGGCTCCGCCCGCTACGAGGTCGGGGGCGGCAACGTGATCCCGCTCGGCCAGAACACCGTCACCAAGGCCACCAACGGGGCCGACCTGCACACGACGATCGACCGCGACCTGTCGTGGTATGCCCAGCGGGTGCTGCGTCAGACCGTCGAGGACGCCCAGGCCGACTCCGGGGTCGCGGTGATCATGGACTCGAAGACCGGTGAGCTGCTGGCGGTGGCCGACCACCCGACGTTCGACGCGAACGCGCCGCTCGAGTCGCCGCAGGCGGACCTGGGCTCGCGGGCGATGCAGGACGTCTACGAACCCGGCTCGGTCGAGAAGGTCCTCACGCTGAGCGCGCTCATCGACGCCGGGAAGGTCACCGCCCGCACCCGGCTGACCGTCCCCGGCTCGCTCGCCCGCCAGGACCGCGTCATCCACGACTGGTTCCCGCACGGGAACATCCGCCTGACCCTGGCCGGCGTCATCGCGAAGTCGTCCAACATCGGCACGGTGCTGGCCGCGGGCAAGTTCAAGGCGGGCCAGCTGCGCTCCTACCTCGTGAAGTTCGGGCTGGGCCAGCAGACCGACATCGGCGTGCGCGGCGAGTCCGCCGGCATCCTTCCGGACCCCAGCCTGTGGACCCCCCAGGCCCAGGACCGCATCGCCTTCGGCCAGTCCCTGTCGGTCAACGCCGTGCAGATGGCGGCGGCGGTCAACACCATCGCGAACGGTGGTGTCCGGGTCGCGCCCAGCCTCATCGAGGGCTCGGCCACCACCGAGGACGGCAGCGTCGTCGGCACCGACACCACCACGACCCGCCGGGTGATCAGTGAGAGCGCCGCACACCAGATGGCGCTCATGATGGAGCGCGTCGTCGACCCCGAGGTGGGCGTCGCGCCCGCAGCCGCGGTGCCCGGCTACCGGGTGGCCGGGAAGACCGGCACCGCGCAGCGGGTGGGCGCGGACTGCGGCTGCTACGACGGCACCTTCACCGTCTCCTTCGCCGGGTTCGCACCCGCCGACGACCCGCGGTTCACGATCTACGTCGTCGTGCAGAACCCCCGCAACGGCGGTGGCGGTGGATCGGTCGCCGGCCCCGCGTTCTCGAAGATGATGAGCTACGCGCTGCGTCGCTACGCCGTCCCCCCCACGGGCACGCGACCCTCGCACCTGCCCGTGGTGTGGTGACCGGCCGCGGTCGGCAGAGCGATAACCTCGCGCCGTGAGTCAGCCATGAACGCGGCCCTCCTGGCGGCGACCCGTCCGCAGCGTCCGGCGCGCACGGCGCTGGCCGACCTCGTCGGGTGGCTCGAGTCCGTCGACCCGACCGTCCAGACCCGCGGTGAGCCGGGCTCCGCGGGTGTCACCGGCCTCTCGCTCAGCAGCGAGCGGATCCTGCCGGGGGACCTGTACGCCGCCCTGCCGGGCTCCCGCGCGCACGGCGTCGAGTTCGCCGGCGCGGCCGTGGACGCGGGCGCGGTGGCGATCCTGACCGATCCGGCCGGCGCCGACGCCGCCCGGTCCGCCGTACCGCTCCTGGTGGTGGCCGACCCGCGGGCCCTGCTCGGTCGCCTCGCGGCCCGGATCTACGGCGAGCCCGCGACGTCGTTGCGGATGCTCGGGGTGACCGGGACCCAGGGCAAGACCACGACGACGCGACTGGCCGAGGGTGGGCTGGAGCTCGCCGGCGTGCGGGCGGCCGTCGTCGGCACGGTCGGCACCCGCGTCGCTGGGCAGGAGATCAAGACGTCGCTGACCACGCCGGAGGCGCCGGACCTGCACGGGTTGTTCGCGATGATGCGCGAGCGCGACGTGGTCGCCTGCGCCATGGAGGTCTCGAGCCACGCGCTGGTGCTGGGCCGCGTCGACGGGGTGGTGTTCGACGTCGCGGTCTTCCTCAACCTCGGTCGCGACCATCTCGACTTCCACACCGACCTGGAGGACTACTTTCGCGCGAAGGCGTCGTTGTTCACGCCCGAGCGGGCCCGACTCGGACTGGTGAACATCGACGACGAGCACGGCCGCCGGCTGGTGGAGGAGGCGACCATCCCGATGCGGACCCTGTCCGCGGCCGGCGCCGACGCCGACTGGCGGGCGGTCGAGATCGAGCCCGGGGCCGGCGGGTCGACGTTCACGGTGCTCGGTCCGGACGGGCTGCGGTTGCCGGCCGGCGTGCCGCTGCCCGGCGACTTCAATGTGGCCAACGCGCTGGCCGCGATCGCCGCCTGTGCGGAGGCCGGCTTCGACGCCGCGGAGGTGGCCGACGGTATCCGCCGCGGGAGCGGCGTACCGGGCCGGCTGGAGCTGGTCGACGCCGGCCAGGACTTCGTGGTCGTCGTCGACTACGCCCACAAGCCGGATGCCGTCGAGGCGGCCCTGCGCACCCTGCGACCGCTCACCGGGGGCCGGCTCATCGTGGTGCTCGGAGCCGGCGGCGACCGCGACCTCGGCAAGCGGCCGATCATGGGCGAGATCGCCGCGCGCCTAGCCGACGTGTTCGTGGTGACCGACGACAACCCGCGCACCGAGGATCCGGCGGCGATCCGGGCGGACCTGCTCGGCGGGACCGGTGCGGCGGCGGCCGAGGTGCTGGAGATCGGTGACCGGCGGGAGGCCATCCACGAGGCGGTGCTCCGGGCGCGCCCCGGCGACATCGTGCTGATCGCGGGCAAGGGCCACGAGACCGGACAGGAGATCGCGGGCGTGGTGCATCCGTTCGACGACCGCGCGGTCGCCCTCGACGCGCTGCGGGACCGGGTGGGCGCGTGATCGCGATGACCCTGGCCGAGATCGCCGACGTCGTCGGCGGCACGGTCGACGGCGACGCGTCCGTGGTCGTGACCGGTCCCGCCTACGTCGACAGCCGCAGCCCGGTCCCCGACGGCCTGTTCGTGGCGGTCGTCGGCGAACGGGTCGACGGCCACGACTTCGTCGAGGGTGCCCACGCCGTCCTCGGCAGCCGGGCCACGGGGGTCCCGTCCGTGCTCGTGCCGGACCCGGTCACCGCGCTGGGCCGACTGGCCAGGCACGTCATCGACCGGCTCGACGCCACGGTGATCGCGCTGACCGGTTCCCAGGGCAAGACCGGGACCAAGGACTACCTGGCCCAGGTGCTGGCCGCCGCCGGCCCGACGGTGGCCACGGCCGCCAACAACAACAACGAGCTCGGCGTGCCCCTCACCGTGCTCCGCGCCGACGCCGGCACGACGTACCTGGTGGTGGAGATGGGCGCCCGGGGGATCGGCCACATCTCCTACCTGTGCGACCTCGCGCCACCGCGGATCGCGGCCGTGCTCAACGTGGGCACCGCGCACGTCGGCGAGTTCGGCAGCCGCGAGGCGATCGGTGTGGCGAAGGGCGAGATCCTCGCGGCCCTGCCCGTGGACGGGGTCGCCGTCATCAACGGCGACGACGACCTGACCGCCACCATGGGCGACCGGACCGCCGCCAGCGTGGTCACGTTCGGCTCCGAGGGCGACGTGGCCTGGCGCGGACTGGAGCTCGACGACCTGGGCCGGCCCTCGTTCGAGCTCGGGTACGCCGGCGAGTGGCTGCCGGTGCGCCTGTCCCAGACCGGGGCGCACCAGGTCGCGAACGCGGCGGCGGCCGCCGCGCTGGCCCTGGCCGCCGGCCTGCCCCTGTCCTCGATCGCCGACGCGCTCGGCCGGGCGGCCGCCGCGTCCCGCTGGCGGATGGAGCTGCACGAGCGGGCCGACGGCCTCCTGGTCGTCAACGACGCCTACAACGCGAACCCGGCGTCGATGGCGGCGGCGATCGACGCCCTGGTGGCGATCGGCAGCCGGCGCGCCCGGCGTACGGTCGCGGTGCTGGGCGAGATGAAGGAGCTCGGTCCGGCCGCCTACGAGGCGCATCGCGGGGTGGGCGCGCTCGCCGCGGCCGCCGGCGTCGACGTGCTGCTGGTCGTCGGGGAGGCCGCCGCCGGCATCGCCGACGGCGCCGGCGCCAGCCCGGACTGGCCGGGTGAGGCGATCCTCACGGCGGGGCGTGCCGAAGCCCTGGCCTGGTTGCGAAAGAATGCCGTGGCCGAGGACGTCGTCCTGGTCAAGGCGTCTCGGGGCGCCGCGCTCGAGTACATCGCCGACGGACTGACGGAAGGGGGGACGGCCACGCCATGAGAGCCGTTCTCCTCAGCGGGGGCATTGCCCTGCTGATCTCCCTCCTCGGGACCCGCTTCGCGATCCGGCAGTTCACCCAGTGGGGCTACGGCCAGGAGATCCGTGACGACGGGCCGACCACCCACCACACCAAGCGCGGCACCCCCACCATGGGCGGCGTCGTCATCATCCTCGCGGCGCTCATCGGCTACTTCACCGCGAAGCTGATCACCCGGGACATGCCCTCGGCGTCCGCGCTGCTGCTGCTGTTCCTGTTCTTCGGCATGGGCCTGGTCGGCTTCCTCGACGACTTCATCAAGATCTCGAAGCAGCGCAGCCTGGGGCTGCGTAGCAAGGCGAAGATGGTCGGCCAGACCGTCATCGGCGTCATCTTCGGCGTCCTGGCGCTCTCGCCGATGCTGGAGGACCACCGCGGCAAGACGCCCGCGTCGGACCACATCTCGTTCACCCGCGACGTCACCAGCTTCGCGCTGCCGACGGTGGTGGTGATCCTGCTGATCTGGCTGGTCGTCATCGCGAGCAGCAACGCGGTCAACCTCACCGACGGCCTCGACGGGCTCGCCACGGGGGCGTGCGTGATGGTGTTCGGCGCCTACACGCTGGTGAACATCTGGCAGAACAACCAGTGGTGTGGGCAGACCGACATCAGCTACGGCAAGTGCTACGAGGTGCGCGACCCGCTCGACCTCGCGATCATCGCGGCCGCGATCACGGGCGCCTGCTTCGGGTTCCTCTGGTGGAACGCCTCACCCGCCCAGATCTTCATGGGCGACACCGGCTCCCTGGCCCTGGGCAGCGCCCTGGCGGGCTTCGCGATCCTGACCCGCACCGAGATGCTGCTGATCATCCTCGGCGGGCTGTTCGTCGTGGAGACCCTCTCGGTGGTGCTGCAGGTGAGCTTCTTCAAGTTGACCAAGGGCCGACGGGTCTTCCGAATCGCGCCGATCCACCACCACTTCGAGATGCTCGGCTGGGAGGAGGTCACCGTGGTGATCCGATTCTGGATCATCACCGGGCTCTGTGTCGCGGCGGGCCTGGGTGTCTTCTACGCCGAGTGGGTCGCAGGAACATGAAGTCAGCCCACAAAATCGCTCGCTGCGCTCTCGATTCCGCGGGGACCCCGAATGTCTCGGGTTGAGGCTCTGGGCAGACACGACTCCTGGGAGGGAGTGCACGCGGTCGTCGCGGGCTTCGGCGTCTCCGGGTTCGCCGCCGCCGACAACCTCAACCACCTCGGGGCCCGGGTCACCGCGCTCGACGAGTCGGCCGAGGGCGGTCGCGGCGACAAGGCCGAGAAGGCCGAGCTCCTCGAGGTCCTCGGCGCCACGGTCCGGCTCGGCCCGGGAGCGACGGCGACCCTGCCCGACGACACCGACCTGGTGGTCACCTCGCCCGGCTGGAAGCCCTCGTCTCCGCTGCTCGCGCAGGCCCGCGGGCGCGGTGTGCCCGTCTGGGGCGAGGTCGAGCTGGCCTGGCGGCTGCGCGATCCGAACCACCCCACGCCGTGGCTGGCCGTCACCGGCACCAACGGCAAGACGACCACCGTCCAGATGCTCGACAGCATCCTGCGGGCCGCGGGGCTGCGCAGCGTCGCGGTGGGCAACGTCGGGCGGCCGATCGTCGAGGCGGTCATGGACCCCGAGCCGTACGACGTGCTCGCCGTCGAGCTGTCCAGCTTCCAGCTCCACTACACCGACTCCATGAGCGCCGAGGCGGCCGCGGTGCTGAACGTCGCCGAGGACCACCTCGACTGGTACTCGTCGGTGGACGACTACGCCGCCGACAAGGGCCGGATCTACGAGCGGGTCCAACGGGCCTGCATCTACAACGCCGAGGACCCCGCGACCGAGGCGCTCGTTCGTCAGGCGGACGTCATGGAGGGTGCTCGGGCCGTCGGCTTCACCCTCGGGATGCCCGGGGTCGGGATGCTCGGCGTGGTCGAGGACATCCTGGCCGACCGTGCGTTCATCGAGCAGCGGGAGTCCAGCGCGGCCGAGCTCTGCACGCTGTCCGACCTCGCGAGCAGGGCCCCCCACTTCGTCCAGAACGCCCTGGCCGCGGCCGCCCTGGCCCGCGCCCACGGGGTCTCCCAGGCCGCCGTTCGCGACGGCCTGCGCGCCTTCCGTCCCGACGGCCACCGGATCGCCCTCGTCGCCCAGGCGGACGGGATCACCTGGGTCGACGACTCCAAGGCCACCAACCCGCACGCCGCCCAGGCCTCGCTGCTGGGCTACGACCCCGTGGTCTGGGTGGCCGGTGGTCTGGCCAAGGGCGCCCGGTTCGACGACCTGGTGCGCGCGGTGCGAGACCGGCTGCGAGGCGTCGTACTCCTCGGACGCGACCGCGGCGTCATCGCCGCGGCGCTTTCGCGACACGCCCCGGATGTGCCTGTCATCGAGGTCGGCGACGGTGAGACTGAGCGAGCAACATCAGCAACATCAGCAACAGACGGTGAACATGGCTCCATGGGACGCGTCGTGGAAGCGGCCGCCGAGTTGGCCCGACCCGGCGACACGGTGCTCCTGGCTCCGGGATGCGCCTCCATGGACATGTTCACCAACTACGCCGAGCGTGGCGATGCGTTCGCGGCGGCGGTGAGAAACCGGATCGGCTGATCAGGAAGGGGTCGCGACGCGATGACGACCGCGCACCCCGAGGAGACCAAGGCGCCGGCCCGGCCGTCGCCCGCCGAGACCCGCACCCGCCCGGCCGCTCCCGCACGCAGCGTCGGCAGCTGGTTCGCCGCCGTCCGGGACGCGCTCGACCGGCCGCTCACGTCGTACTACCTGCTGATCGGCGCCTCGACGCTGCTGCTCACGATCGGCCTGATCATGGTGCTGAGCGCCTCGAGCGTCTACAGCTTCAAGGTGTTCGACGATTCCTACTCGATCGTCCGCCGCCAGCTCCTCTGGGTGGTCATCGGGCTGCCGTGCGCGTGGGTCGCGAGCAGGCTTCCGCACCGCTGGATCCGCCGGATGGCCTACCCGGGCTTCTCGATCTCCCTGGTCCTGCTGCTGCTCACCGCATTCTTCGGCGTCTCGCGCAACGGCAACACCAACTGGCTCGGCGTGGGCCCGATCGTCATCCAGCCCTCGGAGATCGCCAAGCTCGCCCTGATCCTGTGGGCCGCGCACGTCTACGCCCACAAGGACCGGCGGCTGACCAGCCTGCACCAGATCATGGTGCCGGTCGTGCCGGGCATGCTGCTGGCCACCGGCCTGGTCGTGTTCGGAAAGGACCTCGGCACCGCCCTGGTGCTGTTCGCGATCCTGCTCGGCATGCTCTGGGTGGTGGGCGCGCCGGTACGGTTCTTCGCGTTCTGCATCTCGCTGGTCAGCGTCGGCACGATCTTCCTGGCGTCGACCAGCTCCGAGCGGCTGACCCGCATCACGAACTTCGCGGACCCGTTCAAGGACTTCCACGACGCGGGCTGGCAGCCGGCGCACGGCCTGTACGCGCTCTCCACGGGCGGCTGGTTCGGTCAGGGCATCGGCGCCAGCCAGCAGAAGTGGGGCGACCTGCCCGAGGCCCACACCGACTTCATCTTCGCGGTGCTCGGCGAGGAGCTGGGGCTGGTCGGCACGATGCTGGTCATCGGCCTCTTCCTGACCATTGCGTACGCCGCGCTGCGGACCGCGCGGGAGACCGCCGACCCGTTCGTCCGCTACGCGTCGTTCGGCATCGTGGTCTGGCTGCTGGGCCAGATGATCATCAACGTCGGCATGGTCCTGGCGCTGCTCCCGGTCATCGGGATCCCGCTGCCACTGGTCTCCTACGGCGGGTCCGCCCTGCTGCCCTCGCTGGTCGCGCTCGGCCTCCTGATCGGGTTCGCGCGGCGCGAGCCGGAGGCGGCGCGAGCGCTCGCCCAACGCAAGAAGGTCCGCTCCGCCGGTCTGTCGGCCGGGCGCATCTCGTAGGTTTGAGCACCTGATGCGCGTCCTCCTCGCGGGCGGCGGAACCGCCGGCCACACCTCGCCCCTGCTCGCGACCGCAGACGCCCTGCGCCGACTCCAGCCCGACATCGAGATCACCTGCCTCGGCACGCCCCGCGGGCTGGAGAACCGCGTGGTCCCCGAGGCCGGCTACCCGCTCGAGCTGATCCCGCCCGTCCCGCTGCCGCGCCGGCCCAACGCCGACCTGTTCCGGGTGCCCGGCCGGCTCCGCGGCGCGGTCAAGGAGACGCTCGCGATCATCGACCGGGTGCGCCCCGACGTGGTCGTGGGCTACGGCGGCTACGTCTCGGTGCCGGCCTACCTGGCCGCCCGCCGACGCAGGCTCCCCCTGGTCGTCCACGAGCAGAACGCGCTGCCCGGCCTGGCGAACAAGGTCGGTGCCAGGGTCGCGACCCGCGTCGCGGTCAGCTTCCCGGACACCAGGCTGCCGAAGGCCGAGTACGTCGGGCTGCCGATCCGGCGCATGATCTCCCAGCTCGACCGGGCCGCCCTGCAGGCGGAGGCCCGGGAGTTCTTCGGGCTCGACCCCGATCGTCCGACGCTGGTGGTCACCGGGGGCTCGCAGGGCGCCCGCCGGCTCAACCAGTCCGTGTCCGGGGCGGCCCGGGAGCTGGGCGAGGCCGGCGTCCAGGTGCTGCACATCGTGGGTCCGAAGGGCACCGCGGACCCGGGGCCGGCCCCGGCGGGGGCCCCGCCGTACGTCGTCCTCGACTTCGTCGACCGGATGGACCTCGCCCTGGCTGCCGCGGACCTGATGGTCTGCCGGGGAGGGGCCTCGAGCGTCACCGAGGCCGCCGCCGTGGGCGTGCCCGCGGTCTTCGTCCCCCTCCCGATCGGCAACGGCGAGCAGGACCTCAACGTTCGACCCGTCGTCGACGCCGGGGGTGCGCTGGTCGTGGCCGACGACGCGTTCACCAGCGCGTGGGTGGCCGCGAACGTCCCCGGCCTCGCCAACGACGGCGAACGGTTGGCGGCGATGGGGGCGGCCGCGTCCGGTCTGATCCCGCGCGACGCCGACGAGAAGCTGGCGCGGATCGTGCTCGAGTGCGCGCCGGGGCCGATCCCGTGAGGATCCCCGTCCCCGACGAGATCCTTGCGGCCGACCGCCTGGGCCGGGTCCACTTCGTCGGCATCGGGGGAGCTGGCCTGTCCGGCATCGCCCGCATCATGCTGGCCCGCGGGATGGCGGTCAGCGGCAGCGACGGCGCCGACTCGCCCACGCTCGACGCGCTGCGGGTGCTCGGTGCCCGGGTGTTCCTCGGTCACGCCGCCGGCCAGGTCCGTCCGCCCGAGAACCAGGTCGACACGCTGGTTCTCTCCACCGCCGTGCGCGAGGACAACCCCGAGTACCTCGAGGCCGTGCGGCAGGGACTGCGGGTGCTCCCGCGCTCGGCCGCGCTGGCGTCGGTGATGTCCGGCCGCCGCGTGATCGCCGTGGCCGGGACCCATGGCAAGACCACCACCACCTCGCTGCTCACGGTCGCGCTCCAGGCCGCCGGGGCGGACCCGACGTACGCCATCGGCGGCGACCTCGCGCAGACCGGCATCAACGCGCAGGAGGGCACCGGCGACCTGTTCGTGGCCGAGGCCGACGAGAGCGACGGCGCCTTCCTCGTCTACGAGCCGTTCGCGGCGGTGGTCACCAACGTCGAGGCCGACCACCTCGACAACTGGGGGACCGAGGAGGCCTACCGTGCGGCCTTCGTCGAGTTCGCCGGCCACGTCGACCCAGACGGGTTCCTGGTCTGCTGCGTGGACGACGACGGAGCGGCCGCGCTGGCCGAGCACGCGCGTGGTCGCGGCACCACGGTGATCGGTGTGGGGGAGTCCGCCGCGGCGGAGGTCCGGGCGAGCGACCTCGTGTTCGAGGGCGCCACCTCTGCCTTCACCGTTCACGACGGCGGCGCCGAGCTCGGCCGCGTGACGCTGCAGATTCCGGGTCGTCACTATGTTCTCGACGCGCTGGCGGCACTGGCCGTCGGCCTCCGGCTCGGTCACGACTTCGAGAGACTGCGTGGCGGCCTCGAGGGGTTCACCGGCACCCGCCGCCGGATGGAGCGCAAGGGCGAGGCCCGGGGAGTGCGTGTCTACGACAGCTACGCCCACCACCCCGTCGAGATCGCCGGCGACCTCCAGGCCGCGCGCGCCGTGGCCGGCGAGGGACGGCTCGTGGTGGCCTTCCAGCCGCACCTGGTGTCGAGGACCCGGATCTTCGGGTCGGCGATGGGTGCGGCGCTCGGCGCGGCCGACGACGTGGTCGTCCTCGACGTCTACCTCGCCCGCGAGGACGCGGACCCCGACGTCACCGGCGCCGTGGTCGCGGACGCGGTACCCCTTCCTCCCGACCGGGTCGCCTTCGTGCGCGACTTCGACGCCGTGCCCGCCGAGCTGGTCGCGCGGGCGCGACCCGGCGACCTCGTCCTGACCCTCGGCGCCGGCAACGTCACCACGCTCGCTCCGCGGGTCCTGGCCCTGCTCGAGGACCGCGTCGATGGTTAGTCCGCCCGACCTCGGAGCCACCACGGCCCGCAGCCGCAGGCGCTTCGCGCGTCGCCAGTGGGCCCGCCGCTGGCTGGCCTGGAAGTACCTCGTCGCGATCGTCCTGCTGGTCGCGCTCGTGGTGGGCGGGCTGTGGACGGTGTACTTCTCGTCGGTGCTGGCGGTCCAGGGTGTCGAGGTGACCGGCACGCAGACGATCGACGCTGGCCAGGTGCGCGAGGCCGCCGCCGTACCGTCCGGGCGACCGCTGGCGCGCGTCGACCTCGCGGGCATCGAGTCGCGGGTGGAGTCGCTGGCCGCGGTGAAGTCGGCCGACGTGTCGCGCAAGTGGCCGGACCGGATCCTGATCGCGGTCGAAGAACGGATCGCGATCGCCGTCGTCGAGATCGGCGGCCGGCTCCGCGGGATGGACGCCTCGGGTGTGGTCTTCCGCGACTACCGGCGAGTGCCCGCCGGGCTGCCGCGCGTGGTGACCAGCAGCGGCACCCCCGCCGAGGCCCTGCGCGAGGCGGCGAGGGTGATCTCGGCCCTGCCCGCCGCCCTGTCGACGATGGTCGACCACGTCGAGGTGCAGACGATTGACCAGATCTCCCTGGTGCTGCGCGACGGGCGGATCGTGCGCTGGGGGAGCGCCGAGCAGAGCGACGAGAAGGCCCGCGTGCTGGCCAAGCTCCTGAGTGTCGATGCCCGCGTGTACGACGTGAGCGTGCCCGCCAACGTGACCACCAGCGGCTGACCCGTCGGGAGCCGACGGCTCCGGAGCGAAAAGTTTCCGACGGGTCGGCTGGTTGTCGGCGTGTCTGCGGAACGGTGCCGGTCCCGCTCCCTACTGTCGTGACCACGACGAGGTTGACATAACTATAACCCTCAGCCTGAGGGTCAGAGTTAAGGAGATCAGCAGCGGCTCGTCGGACTTCCCCACAGCACGTTCATCCGACACACCAAATCCGACACAGCTCGTCCGGACCGCCGGACACGATCAGCGAGAGAGGCGAACCTGCCGTGGCAGCAGCGCAGAACTATCTGGCCATCATCAAGGTCGTGGGCATCGGTGGGGGTGGCGTCAACGCCGTCAACCGGATGATCGAGGTCGGTCTGAAGGGTGTCGAGTTCATCGCCATCAACACCGACGCCCAGGCTCTCCTCATGAGCGACGCCGACGTCAAGCTCGACATCGGCCGCGAGCTCACCCGCGGGCTCGGCGCCGGCGCCAACCCCGACGTCGGGGCCCGCGCGGCCGAGGACCACTCGGACGAGATCGAAGAGGTCATCAAGGGCGCCGACATGGTGTTCGTGACCGCCGGCGAGGGTGGTGGCACCGGCACCGGTGGCGCACCCATCGTGGCGCGGATCGCGCGCTCGCTCGGTGCCCTGACGATCGGCGTGGTCACCCGTCCGTTCGCGTTCGAGGGCCGTCGTCGCGCCAACTCCGCGGAGGAGGGCATCGCCCAGCTCCGCGAGGAGGTCGACACCCTCATCGTGATCCCCAACGACCGGTTGCTCTCGATCAGCGACCGCAGCGTCTCGATGCTCGACGCGTTCAAGCAGGCCGACCAGGTCCTGCTGCAGGGCGTCTCGGGCATCACCGACCTGATCACCACGCCGGGTCTGATCAACCTCGACTTCGCGGACGTGAAGTCCGTGATGGCCAACGCCGGTTCGGCGCTGATGGGCATCGGTTCCGCCCGCGGCGAGGACCGGTCGGTCGCGGCGGCCGAGATGGCGGTCTCCAGCCCGCTGCTCGAGGCCTCGATCGACGGCGCGCACGGCGTGCTGCTCTCGATCGCCGGCGGCTCCGACCTCGGACTGTTCGAGATCAACGAAGCCGCGGCGCTCGTCGCACAGGCCGTCCACCCGGAGGCCAACATCATCTTCGGCGCGACGATCGACGACGCCCTCGGCGACGAGGTCCGCGTGACCGTCATCGCCGCGGGATTCGACGGCGGCACGCCGAAGCGACGCGACGAGGGGACGGTGCTGCGCCGCGAGCCGCGCCAGCAGACGCAGGAGGAGACCAAGGCCGCGGCCCAGGCCCAGGCCGCCGCGACGCGTCGCGAGGACACCCCGGAGCGGGAGCCCGCGTACGCCGGGATCCGCACCGCCCAGGGCTCGCCCGAGCCGGCGGGGCAGGCGCCCAAGCCGGCTCCCCGTCAGGTGCAGTTCGACGACGACGACCTGGACATCCCCGACTTCCTCAAGTAGTCGTCCGGAGCACCAGGACGTGTATTCCCACCGCACCACCATCGGCCCCGTCGACCTGGCCTTCACCGACAGGTACGGCGGGGTCAGTGGCGTGCCGTTCGACTCACTCAACCTGGCAATCGAGGGAGACGACCCCCCGCAGGCGCGCGCCGACAACCTCCAGCGGGTGCTCGGCGACTTCGCGCCGGGCGACCGGCTCGTCGACCTGCACCAGGTCCACGGCAACCGGGTCGTCGTCGGCGACCCGTCCGCCGATCGTCCCCGGGCCGATGGGGTGGTCACCGACCGAGCGGGCGTGGTGCTCATGGTCCGGGCCGCCGACTGCGTCCCGGTCCTCCTCGCAGACCCCGCGGCCGGGATCCTGGGCGCCGCCCACGCCGGGCGCCCGGGCCTGGCGGCCGCCGTCGTGCCGGCGACCGTTGCGCGGATGCGCGAGCTCGGCGCCCGCGCCGTCACCGCCTGGCTCGGCCCGCACGTGTGCGGAGCCTGCTACGAGGTGCCGGCCGACCTGCAGGCCGAGGTCGGCGCCCTCGAGCCGGCCAGCATCGCGACGACCTCGTGGGGCACGCCCTCGCTCGATCTCGGGGCCGGCGTCCGCGCCCAGCTGGAGCGCGAGGGGGTCAGGGTCGTCGATGTTTCGCGCTGCACCCGTGAGTCGGCCGATCTCTACTCCTACCGCCGCGACGGTCGCGGCGCCGGCAGGTTCGCCGGACTGATCAGGCGTCGCGCCGACGACGCGGCCGGTCGATGACCGACCGCCGCGCCGAGCTGGCCGCCAACCTCGCCACCGTGCATGGCCGGATCGCGGCCGCCTGCGCCGACGCCGGCCGAGCGCCGGACGACGTCCGTCTCGTCGTCGTCACGAAGTTCTTCCCCTCCTCCGACGTCCGGCTCCTCGCCGAGCTCGGGGTGACCGACGTGGGGGAGAACCGACACCAGGAGGCGGAGGTCAAGGCGGCCGAGTGCGCCGACCTGTCGCTGACCTGGCACTTCATCGGAGCCCTGCAGAGCAACAAGGCCGCCGCGGTCGCGACGTACGCCCAGGTGGTGGAGTCCGTCGACCGGCCGAAGCTGGTGGCGCCGCTCGACGCCGGAGCGCACCGGCGCTCCCATTCCGTCGACGTGCTGCTCCAGGTCAGCCTCGACCCGCCAGGGGCGGACCACCGGGCCGGGGCCGAGCCCGATCGGCTCGCCGACCTGGCCGCCGCGGTCGACGCCGCCGGGATGCTGCGGTTGCGGGGCCTGATGGCCGTCGCCCCCCTCGACGCGGACCCGGCCGAGGCGTTCGGCCGCCTCGCAACGATCCGGGACGACTTCCTCGTCGGCCACCCCGACGCGGCCTGGCTGTCGGCGGGCATGAGCGCCGACCTCGAACACGCAGTGAAGATGGGTGCGACACACGTGCGCATAGGGTCCGCGGTCCTCGGTTCGAGGCCTCGGGTCAAGTAGGGTCCGAAACACAGGAGAGCACTCCCGCAAGGGGGTTCGCGAGCACCGGAGGCAACCAGGCATGAGCGGCGGAATGCGCAGGATTGGCGAGTACCTCGGCCTGCTCGAGGACACCGGTCGGTACGACGACGAGTTCGACGAGCACCAGACCCAGGAGACCGCACCGGTCTCCGCGGCGAGCCGCGCGCCCCGTCGCGACGGACGCCCCGCTCCCGTGGCCGACCTCGCCGAACGGCGGCGCCCGGCGCCCGGCCCGACCGCGGTCGTGGCGGAGCTCTCCCGGATCACCACCCTGCACCCGCGCACCTACAACGAGGCGCGGACCATCGGTGAGAACTTTCGCGACGGCACGCCGGTGATCATGAACCTCTCCGAGATGGACGACTCCGACGCCAAGCGCCTCGTGGACTTTGCCGCCGGCCTGGTCTTTGCGACCCGTGGCACGATCGAGCGGGTGACGAACAAGGTGTTCTTGCTGTCGCCGCCCAACGTCACGGTCGCCGCCGAGGACAAGCAGCGGATCGCAGACACGGGATCGGGCTTCTTCAACCAGAGCTGATTCAAGCTGACGTCGGGGCGGCGTCGGCGCTGCTCACGACATCCGAGAGACTGACCGCGTGCACGTTGTCGGACAGATCATCGAAGGACTCCTCTGGTTCTTCATCGCCATGCTCTGGGTCCGGTTCGTCGTGGACTGGGTGCAGGTCTTCGCGCGGTCCTGGAGCCCCCATGGGGTGCTGCTGGTGCTGCTGGAGCTCGTCTACTCGGTCACCGACCCGCCGATCAAGGCGCTTCGACGCGTCATCCCGCCGCTGCGGATCGGGAACTTCGCGCTGGACCTGAGCTTCCTGATCGTGATGATCTCGGCGTACGTGCTGCTCTCGGTCAACCGATCTGTGTTCTTCTAGCCACGGCGGACTAGCCGCGACCGGCTCCGGCGGCTCCGCGGACGCAAGTCACACCAGTCCCATGCCAGGGGCTATTGTTCGTGGGCAAGTACTTCCAGCGATGAATGAATGGGTGAGGTCATGCCGCTGACGCCTGAGGACGTGAGCAACAAGCGCTTTACTCCCGTCCGGCTCCGTGAGGGCTACGACATG
>JAOPXC010000342.1 GCA_025965335.1 Nocardioides sp.
GGCGTTCGAGCCGCGCCATCTCGGACTCGATGGTCTCCTCCAGCTTGCGGCGCCGCGCGGGACTGACTCTCGCGACCTCGTGCATCAGCCGCGACGCCGAGGAGATACCGGCGATGGTGCTGCCGACCTCGTGCAACCGGGCCCGGTCGACGCGCAGTCCGGCTTCCACGTGCGCCAACCGGTCGTTGAGGGAGGCGACCCACGTCCGGTGCTCGCCGATCGTGACCCGGAGCAGGACCAGCGCGGTCCCGGCCATGAGAACCGCGCCGGCCAGGTTGGCGAGGATGGCGGCGAGGCTGCGCAGCTCGCCGCGGGGAGTCGGGTAGGTGATCGCGTGGCTGAACGCGAGCAGCACGATCGCCAGCGCGAGGCGCTGTCGTGCCCAGAGCGGGGGTTGGGTCACCTCGATGATCAGTCTTGCCGTCACCAGGTTGGTGACCAGGATGGACAGGCTGATGGTGGCCAGGAGGCCGGGGTCGAGCGCGAACTGGGGGGCCGACTCCGACAGGAAGACGCGTAGTCCGCTGAACAGCAGACCCAGCGAGAGGCCCAGGGCCAGGGGGTCGGCGGGTGCCGGAGCGCGGCTCGCCTGCGCGACCATCGCGAGGACGATCAGCGCGAGGACCTGCTCGACGATGAGGAGCCACCCCGGATTGCTCCTCACGTCCGCCTCGTTGGCCATCCGGAGGCCGGCGAAGGCGAGGCCCTGCACGGCGAACAGGACGGCGGCGGCGACCAGCCAGTTGGCGCTGTCGGGCCCGACCAGGCGCCAGTAGACGTAGAGACACATCGCCGCCACCAGCACCAACGGATAGGACAGCAGGTCGTTGACCTGCGCGGCCTCGGCGAAGGTTCTCGTCCGGGGGACGAGTTGAAGCACGGCGAGCTGAGGAGTGATCGTGACGGCGATGAGAAGGAGGGTGGGCTGCCAGCCCCAGACCCCAGCAGGTACCCGATCCAGCGCCATCGCCTTACCCCCAGAACGCTTACGGCGTAGGAGGCTGAACGCAAGCGACGGGGAGTCGTTGACCCCCCCGAGATGGGGCTTTGATACCTCGTCGGCTGCACTACTCACGAAAGTGAAGTTATGTTGCAGCCGGCCCTACGCAGGACTATACCGCGACCAATACCACATATGAGGGAAATCATGCGAGGGGGGGTAGGGGTAGTAGGCGGTGGGTGAGGTCGCACCCAAAGGAGAACCCACCAGTCGAAACGGCTCTGCCGGGTACGTGGGGTTCCGGCGTAGGTAAAGGGTCGGCGCCCGACCAACTCGGGGGTTTGCGGTGCGGGCGGCTTTCTCCCTCCCCTTTTCCGTCTCGTCTCGACTGGTGGGCGGTCCCAGACCCCCTCCACCACCATCGGGTGCCGCAACGCGCTTGTACATCCCCAATTTCAGGGCAGATGGCGGCACTCCGCCGGGCGTCGATCCCGTCCCTGCCATCCTGCCGTGAAGGACCCGGTGGGCTGGGCAACTTCGACCGACGGGAGCGTGGGCATGGGTCAGGTGCGCCAGAGAACGGTGCCGACAGTTCGGCTGACGGACGAGGTGATGGAAGACATGGACGCCTCCGATGTGCCCATGCGCCCCTCGGTCTGGGTCGTGTCCGACCAGACCCTGGTGGCGCAATCGGTGCAGGCAGGCCTGGCCAGTCGCGGCTTTCGGGCCCAGGTCGTCGACCTCGATGTCACGGCCACGCTGCTCTCGACGCCACCCTGGACGGTGGGACAACCCGAGAGCCTGGCGTCGGTCGCGCTGCTCCTCGACGATCTGGCCACGCCGGTCGACCTGGGCCGGGCACAGACCCTGATCCGGGGTACCCCTGGCCGGTGGATCGTGCTCACGTCCGTGCCGCCCGGTGCCCTGTGGGGGGCCCTGCTCGCGAGCGGCGCCGACATCGTGACCTCGTCCTCGACGACCCTCGACGACCTGGAGGAGCTTCTGGACGAGGTGGCCCGAGGCGGTGGCGGCATGGACCCGGTCCTGCGCGCAGACGTGCTGGACCGCTGGGGGCGCGTCCGGGAGGAGCAGGAGCTGCTGCTCGTTCGCATGCGGTCGTTGACGCCACGGGAGCGAACGGTGCTGCGGCTCTTGTACGCCGGCGACAACGTCCGCTCCATCGCGATGCTCCTGGACGTGTCAGAGGCGACCGTGCGCAGCCAGGTGAAGTCGGTGCTGCGCAAGCTGGACGTCAACTCCCAGCTGGCCGCGATAGCCGCGTTCAGGCGCCTCCAGGACGGCGAGCCCCCGTCTTCCTGACGACCCGAGCGCAGGCCAGGACCTGACAAACCCGTTGTGGGCGTCGCTCTGCCCCAGCCAGAGTGGCGACCATGACGGCCTTCATCTCGCACACGACCATCGACTGCGCCAACGCCTACGAGCTCTCGGAGTGGTGGAAGCCGGTCCTCGGCTACGTCGACGTCGACGGCGACCCGAACCTGCCGGGGCACGAGGAGTGCATGATCCTCGACGCCGAGACCGGGCACCAACTGCTGTTCATCGAGGTCCCCGACACCAAGACAGGCAAGAACCGGCTGCACTTCGACCTGCGCCCCCGCGAGGGCACCCGCGACGAGGAGCTCGACACCCTGCTGGCGCACGGCGCGACGATCGTCGCCGACCTGCGCGGCAAGTACGGTCCCGGGACCGCATGGGTCGTGCTGGCCGATCCCGCGGGCAACGAGTTCTGCATCCTGAGGTCCGAATCCGAGGTGGCCGCGGCGCCCCCACCGGCACCCCACTGACGG
>JAOPXC010000441.1 GCA_025965335.1 Nocardioides sp.
CGACGGCGGCCGGTACCGCTTCGACGGTGACGTCATCCTCGACCACAGCGGTGCCATCGGCTACACGGTCCGCGTGGTGCCGCACAACGACCTGCTCACGTCCCCCGCCGAGCTCGGTCTCGTCGCCCTGCCCTAGATCGACCCGGCGCAGTTTTCCCGCTCAGGGGTGCCGAGTCGGCGCAGTTTTCCCGCCCAGGCGTGCCGAGGCCGCGGGTTTCCGGGTGCCGCGAGCCGTACTGGCGTGCAGCCGGAGTCGTGCCCGCGGATGACTGCGAACACCTCGCCGAGTTCCTCCAGCCAGTCCTCGATATGCGGGGGCTCGGACGGCAACGGGAATGGCACCGGGACAAGGTAGTCAAGACTGCGCCGACGCGGCGGTTCCGTGAGGGAAAACTGCGCCGACTCGTCAGGTCTGGCGGAGCACGACCACGCTGTGCCCGCCGAGCGAGAGTCGGTCCCCGGCCTTGATGGGGTTGCCGACCGGCAGCTTGAAGTCGGTGGAGAGCACGACCTCGCCCTGCTGGACCCAGTCGTTCTCGGGCAGCTGGATGCGTTGGGGCTTGGCCCCCGAGTTGAACCAGAGCATGAACGACGCGTCGACCTGCTGCTCACCGCGCGGGCCGGGGGAGCGCAGTGGTGAGCCGGAGACGAACATGCCGAGCGTGAGCAGCGTGGTGTCGTGCCAGTCGTCACCGGTCATCTCGCGACCCGACGGGTGCAGCCAGGCCAGGTCCTTGGGGCCGCCGCGCATCGTCGGCCGCCCCTCGAACCAGTGCCGCTGCCGCAGGGCCGGGTGCTCACGCCGCAGGCGCAGGGCAGTCTTGGTGATCTCGTAGACGTCCAGCCAGGCGTCCTCCGGCGACCAGTCGATCCAGGAGGTCTCGTTGTCCTGGGAGTAGGCGTTGTTGTTGCCTCCCTGGGTGCGCCCGCGCTCGTCGCCCGCGGAGAGCATCGGGACCCCGTTGGACAGGCACAGGGTCGCCATCAGGTTGGCGGCCTGTCGACGACGGAGGGCGACGACTCCCGGGTCGTCGGTCTCGCCCTCGATGCCGTGGTTCCACGAGCGGTTGTTGTTGGTGCCGTCACGGTTGTCCTCGCCGTTCGCCGCGTTGTGCTTGGTCTCGTAGCTGACCAGGTCCCGCAGCGTGAAGCCGTCGTGGGCGGTGACGAAGTTGATCGACGCGTACGGCGAGCGGCCGTCGTCGGCGTACAGGTCCGACGACCCGGCGAGCCGGGTGGCGACGGTCCTGGTGCCGGACGCGTGCCCGCGCCAGAAGTCCCGGATCTCGTCGCGGTACTGGTCGTTCCACTCCACCCACGGAGGTGGGAACTCGCCGACCCGGTAGCCGTTCATCGAGGCGTCCCAGGGCTCGGCGATGAGCTTCACGTGGCGCAGGACCGGGTCCTGGCCGATGGCGGTCAGCAGGTGGCTGCCCATGTCGATGTCGTGGTGAACGCGCGTCAGCGCCGACATCAGGTCGAAGCGGAAGCCGTCGACGTGCATCTCGGTCACCCAGTAGCGCAGCGAGTCGAGGATCAGCCGCAGCGCGAACGGGTTCGACGCGTCCACCGTGTTGCCGCAGCCGGTCACGTCCCAGTAGGTGTCCGGTCCCGGCACCCCCGCCTGCTCCGGTGCGACCCGGTAGTAGAAGCCGTGGTCGTCGAGCCCCCGGAACGACAGGGTCGGGCCGAGGGCGCCGGCCTCGGCGGTGTGGTTGTAGACGACATCCAGGATCACCTCGATGCCGGCCTCGTGGAACGCCTTCACCATCGCCTTGAACTCGGTGACCTGCTGGCCGCGGTCCCCGGAGGAGGAGTAGGCGTTGTGCGGCGCGAAGAAGCCGATCGAGTTGTAGCCCCAGTAGTTCACCAGGCCACGCTCGGCGAGCACGGGTTCGGAGGCGAACTGGTGGATCGGCAGCAGCTCGACCGCGGTGACACCGAGGTCGCGCAGGTAGTCGACGACGGGTGGTGTGCCGAGGCCGGCGTACGTGCCGCGCAGCTCCTCCGGCACCCGGTCGTGCAGCTTTGTCATGCCCTTGACGTGCATCTCGTAGATGACCGAGTCCCGCCACCAGCGACGGATGGGCTTGTCGTCGCCCCAGTCGAAGTCGTCGCGGACGACCACGCTGCGCGGCACGTACGGCGCGGAGTCCGTGCCGCTCCGCTCCTCGGGGTCACCCATGACGTAGCCGAAGATCGCGGGATCGGGAATCACCTCGCCGGAGATCGCCCGGGCGAAGGGGTCGAGGAGCAGCTTGTTGACGTTGAAGCGCATCCCGGTCGCCGGGTCCCACGGTCCCGCGACCCGGTAGCCGTAGCGGGTGCCGGGAGCGATCCCGGGGAGAGCGCCGTGCCAGATGCCGAGCGTCTGCTCGGTCAGCCGGTGCTGCACCTCGCCGCCCTCGTCGTCGAAGATGCACACCCAGGTGGCGCTGGCGCGCGGCGCGTGGACGGCGAAGTTCGTCGACTCCTCCGACCAGGTCGAGCCGAGCGGGTAGTTGCGCCCCGGCCACACCGGCGCTCGTTCGCCGCGGTTGCGCCACAGTCGAGGAGTCACCCGGCCCATTGTTCCCGATGGTTTCGGAGCGCGGCACAATGCCGTGGTGCGGGCGGACCGTCCGCGCGACGAGAGGTGGAGACATGGGCAACCTCGACGGAGCTCGAGCCAAGGACTTCGTCCGACTGGACGTTGCCGACGGCGTGGGCACGATCGTGCTGGACCGACCGAAGATGAACGCACTCAGCGAGCAGGTCCAGGAGGAGCTCCGGGCCGCGGCGCTCGAGGCCACCGACCGCGACGACGTCAAGGCTGTGGTCCTGTACGGCGGCGAGCGGGTGTTCGCCGCGGGCGCCGACATCAAGGAGATGGCGGCCATGTCCCACACCGACATGGTCAAACGCTCTGGCGGCCTGCAGTCGTCGCTGACCGCCGTGGCGAGGATCCCGAAGCCGGTCGTCGCCGCCGTCACCGGCTACGCCCTCGGCGGCGGGTGCGAGCTCGCCCTCTGCGCCGACCTTCGCTTCGCCGCCGACAACGCCACGTTCGGGCAGCCAGAGATCCTGCTGGGGATCATCCCCGGCGCCGGCGGCACCCAGCGGCTCACGCGGCTCGTGGGGCCGAGCAGGGCCAAGGACCTGATCTTCACCGGCCGCTTCGTCAAGGCCGACGAGGCGCTGGCGATCGGGCTGGTCGACCGGCTGTACCCCGCTGAGTCGGTGTACGACGAGGCCGTGGCCTGGGCCCGGCAGTTCACCGGGGCGGCGACGTACGCCCTGCGCGCGGCGAAGGAGAGCATCGACCGGGGGGTCGAGGCTGACCTGGAGACCGGTCTGGAGATCGAGCGCCAGCAGTTCGCCGCGCTCTTCGCGACCGAGGACCGCACGATCGGTATGCAATCGTTCCTCGAGAACGGCCCGGGCAAGGCGAGCTTCGAGGGCAGGTAGGAGTCGAATGGCGACAACGACCAAGAGCACGGCCACACGCATCCGGGCGGCGCTGGCCCAGGTGCTCTGGACCGTCTGCGTGGTCTTCGCACTCGTGCTGGCCGCGGGCGCGCTGTGCATCGCCCTCGACGCCAACCACGCCAACAACCTGGTGCAGTTCGTCCTCGACTTCGCCGACCGTGTGGACTTCGGCGTCTTCGCCCGTGACAACGGCATCAAGGAGTTCGGCGGCAGCAACGCGGAGACCAAGAATGCCCTGTTCAACTGGGGGCTGGCCGCGATCGTCTGGCTCGTCATCGGGCGGATCGTCGAGCGGATCGTTCGACCCTGACCGCAGCGCGGGAGCCCCGGTGTGACTCACGCGACACCTGTGAGGTTGTCCACCGTGAGCGTCTGTTCCACGCTTGTTGACTCGACGGTAGCCTCGCCCTGCGCACATTGGGTGCCACCACTACTCACAGGAGGGGCCGTCCCGGCCACACCACCATGAACATTGTTGTCTGTGTGAAGTATGTCCCCGACGCGACCGGCGACCGGCAGTTCGAGTCCGACAACACCGTTGATCGTGTTGGTGTCGATGGGTTGTTGTCCGAGCTTGACGAGTACGCCGTCGAGCAGGCCCTGCAGATCAAGGAGAAGGCGGGCGACGACACCGAAACGGTGGTGACTGCTCTGTGCGTTGGGCCCGAGAAGGCCGTCGACGCGGTGCGTAAGGCCCTGCAGATGGGTGCCGATCGGGGCATCCACGTCGTGGACGACGCGATCGCCGGTTCCGACGCCGTGGCGACGTCGCTGGTGCTCGCCAGGGCGGTCGAGAAGGCCGGCGGTGAGACCCGGGTCGACCTCGTGGTGTGCGGGATGGCCTCGACCGACGCGAGCATGAGCGTGGTGCCGGCGATGCTGGCCGAGCGGCTCGGGCTCCCGCAGGTCACGTTCGCCTCGGTCATCGAGACCCAGGGCGACCAGGTCCGCGTCAAGCGGGACGGCGACAGTGCGACCGAGGTCATCGGCGCGACGATGCCGCTGGTCCTGTCGGTCACCGACCAGACCGGTGAGGCCCGTTACCCGTCGTTCAAGGGGATCATGGCGGCCAAGAAGAAGCCGCTGGACACCTGGTCGCTGAGCGATCTGGGCGTCGACGCGGGCCAGGTCGGCCTGTCGGTGGCGTGGTCCGAGGTCCAGGACACCACCGCCCGCCCGCCGCGTACGGCCGGCGAGATCGTCAAGGACGAGGACGGCTCCGGCGCCACGGCGCTGGCCGAGTTCCTCGCTGCCAAGAAATTCATCTGAGGAGCGGTCAAACATGTCTGAAGTTCTGGTGCTGGTCGACCACGTCGACGGTGAAGTCAAGAAGCCCACGCTCGAGCTGCTCGCGATCGCCAAGCGGCTCGGTGAGCCGTCGGCGGTGTTCATCGGTGGCGCCGAGGAGGCTGCCGCGGCGGGTGCGAGGCTGACGGCCTTCGGGGCCGAGAAGATCTATGTCGTCGACGACGCCGAGATCAGGGGCTACCTGGTGGCCCCCAAGGCCGAGGCGCTGCAGCAGCTGGTGGAGAAGACGTCGCCGGCCGCCGTACTCATCGTCTCCGGCTTCGAGGGCAAGGAGATCGCCGGTCGCCTGGCGATCAAGATCGGCTCCGGTCTGATCACCGACGCCGTCGATGTGCAGGAGGGTCCGGTGACGACGCAGTCGGTGTTCGCGGGCAACTTCACGGTGACCGCGAAGGTCACCAAGGGCACCCCGATCATCACGGTCAAGCCGAACTCCGCCACCCCCGAGGAGTCGGGCGGCGCGGGCACGGTCGAGGAGTTCTCCGCGACCATCTCCGAGGGCGCCAAGACCGCGCAGATCGTGGCCTCCCAGCCGCGCCAGGCCAGCGGTCGCCCCGAGCTGAACGAGGCCGCGATCGTGGTCTCCGGCGGCCGTGGCACCGGCGGCAACTTCGAGCCGATCGAGGGCCTGGCCGACGCGCTGGGCGCGGCCGTGGGCGCCTCGCGGGCCGCGGTCGACTCCGGCTGGATCCCGCACAACTTCCAGATCGGGCAGACCGGCAAGACCGTGTCGCCGCAGCTGTACATCGCCAACGGCATCTCCGGCGCCATCCAGCACCGGGCCGGGATGCAGACGTCGAAGACGATCGTGGCCGTCAACAAGGACGAGGAAGCCCCGATCTTCGAGCTCGTCGACTTCGGTGTCGTGGGCGACCTGCACACGGTGCTGCCGGCCGCCACCGAGCAGATCAACAAGCGCAAGGGCTGAGCCCCTCAACGGTTCTCGAAGTCCGCGTTCGTCCGCCCGCTGAGCACGGACGTCAGCTCGGTGGTGGCGGGCCGCCGGCGGCGGTCCGCACCGTCGTCGTCGATCTTGACGAGGATCCAGTTCCGGTCGTCGCCGCTCATGTTCGTACGGGTGAGCGCGAAACCGCCGGTGAGCCGGTGGCCGTGGAGGAGCAACCTGAGGTGCCCCCCGGCGAGGGCGTCTCCGGCCGGGACGGGACGACCTTTCGTCGACGTCACGTTCTCGAACTCGCCCGTGTCCCAGACGATCACCGTGCCGGCGCCGTACGACCCGTCGATGGCTCCCTCGAAGGTGGCGTAGGCGAGGGAGTGGTCCTCCGTGAACACCGCGAGGCGCTTGTCCCGGGGATCCAGGGACGGACCCTTGGGGACCGCCCACGAGACGAGGACCCCGTCGATCTCCAGCCTGAGGTCGAAGTGCAGCCGTGATGCGTCGTGTCGCTGGACGACGAAGATCGGCATGCCTGCTGGATACCCGGCAGGCATGCCGATCACGCCGATGTCACTCCTAGAAGCCGAAGCTGGGTTCCACGATCACGCCGACCTGGTCGACCCGCACCGTGCGGTGACCCAGGCTGCCACCGATGTGCACCTTGCGCAGCGTCTGGTTGTTGTCGGTCGAGGCCTCGACCAGCGTGTTGTTCGGATTGGCGGTGACGGCGATGTAGTAGGTGCCGTTGGGCAGTCCCTTCAGGTCGAAGGACTGTCCGGCGCGGAACTGCGCGTAGGTGTCACCCCAGCCGGAGGCGAGAACCTCGCGGACCGAGAGCGCGCCGTAGTCGCCGCAGGCCGTCGCCAGGTCGCTGTTGTCGACGTTCCAGGCCGCATTGGGGACGGTCTGGTCGACGGCGTCGGTGTTCGCCAGGCAGAACGCCTCCTTGCGCGACTTCACGACCTCGGTCTTGTCGGCCTTGAGCAGCGTGTACGACGCGAAGTCCTCGAAGTGCCAGTGCTGGTGCGTCGGCCTCGGGTCCCAGTGCATCTGGCCGACCTGCTGGTAGCCGGTCTGGTTGCCGGCGCCGTCGAAGAAGTACTGGTAGGCGTCCATCTCGTCCTCGCCCGCGCGGCGGAAGCCGTCGACGACGAGCGGGCTGTCTCCGGCGTTCCACACCGTGGCCGAGAACTGCAGGTAGTTGCCGTTGCCGGCCATCCGGATGCTCCAGGCGGGGAGGGACCGGAGGTCGGGCTTCGGGTCCGCGACCCGCCCGCCCGAGGCCCTGGCAGGCTCGTGGGCGGCAGGCTGTGCCGGGCGACCGGACTGCTCACGGCCGACCGGACCGGGCCCGGGTCCGGGCCCGGGCCCCTGGTAGACATCCTTCTTCACGACCAGGCGGAGCGTCCGGGTGGTGTCGGTCCCGGCCACGCCGAACACGGCGGCGTACGCCGGGTCGATGGTCGCGGTGACGTCGTACCGGCCCGGATTCAGGTGCAACGGACGGCCCTGCCCCAGGACCGGTGTCGACCAGCCTTCCTGGACGCCCTGGACCGAGCCGACGGAGTAGGTGTTGTAGAAGCAGCTTCGGGGGTACGGCGACCTCACGGGCGCGTCGGGGCGGACCCGCTCGGAGTAGCTGTTGAGGCAGGCCGTCCGGGTCATCGTCTTGCTGAACCCACCACCGACCTTGTCGATCGACAGGTGCAGGAACTTGCTCAGGCCGTTGAAGTCCTGCATCGAGCCTGCTGGCAGGGCCACGTCACCGGTCGCCGTTCGCCACACGGTCTGGATCGGGTCGTCGTACGACGCGCGCGTGGACCACAGCTCGAGGGGTGCGCCCTGGGCGATCAGCCGCAGGCCGAGGTCGCTCCACACCTCCTTGCCGTAGGCGTAGACCGTCATCTTCGCCGGCGCCCAGAGCGTGAAGGGCGAGGCCGCGGCGGCGGCTGGAGCAGGGGTCTCCGCTTCGGCGGTGACCGAGGCGAGGGCGGGCATGGAGAGGGCCGCGGCGGCGGCGAAGGTGAGGGTGCGGGCGATGGATCGCCGAATGCGAAGTGGCAACGGATGTCCTTCTCGATGGGGATGAATCCTGGTGAGCGTATGACGCCTCGACCTCCCGAAAGGTTGCTTTGGGAGTCTCGGTCGCTGGGACCGGAACTTCGAGACACGAGGTGCGCCCCGTCCGGTCGCGGAACTACGCTTCGACCATGAGCACCCAGCAGGACGTCCTCGACGTCGCTGCCCGCGCCCGCGAGGCCAGCCATGGACTCGCGCTGGCCACTCGCGCCCAGAAGGACGGGGCCCTCCTTGCCATGGTCGGCGCCCTGCTCGACCACCAGGACGCGATCCTCGCGGCCAACGCCGAGGATGTCGCCCGCGCCGAGGGAAGCGGCACGCCCGCCAACGTCGTGGACCGGCTCCGGCTGACGCCGGAGCGGCTCGAGGCCATGGCCCAGGGCCTCCGCGACGTCGCCGCGTTGCCCGACCCGGTGGGCGAGGTCGTGCGCGGCAGCACCCTGGCCAACGGTCTCGAGCTGCGCCAGGTGCGGGTGCCGTTCGGCGTCGTCGGGATGATCTATGAGGCCCGGCCCAACGTGACCGCGGACGCTGCCGGCATCTGCCTCAAGTCCGGCAACGCCGTGCTGCTGCGTGGCAGCTCCAGCGCCCGCTCGAGCAACGCCGCGATCGTCGAGGTGCTGCGCGACGCCGCCGTGCGCGCCGGCCTCGACGCCGATGTCGTCCAGCTCGTCCCGGGCGACACCCACGAGAGCGTGAAGGCACTGATGCGGGCGCGGGGACTGGTCGACGTACTGATCCCGCGCGGGGGCGCCGGCCTGATCCGCAGCGTCGTGGAGGAGTCGACGGTCCCGGTCATCGAGACCGGTGTCGGCAACTGCCATGTCTACGTCGACCGGGCCGCGGATCTCGACAAGGCGCTCGCGATCGTGGTCAACGCCAAGACCCAGCGCACCTCGGTGTGCAACGCGGCCGAGTCCCTGCTCGTCCACGCCGACGTCGCCGGTGCCTTCCTTCCCATGGTGGTTCCGGCTCTCGTCGCGGAGGGAGTCGTCATCCACGGTGACGAACAGTTCCTGGCGTACGACGGCGTGCTACCCGCGACCGAGGAGGACTACGCGCAGGAGTACCTCTCCCTCGACATCTCGGCGGCCGTAGTCGGGTCGATCGACGAGGCGATCCGCCACATCCGGCGCTACTCCAGCCAGCACTCCGACGCCGTCGTGACCGAGGACCAGGCCGCTGCCCGGCTGTTCACGAGGTCCGTCGACTCGGCGGCCGTGCTCGTCAACGCCTCGACCCGGTTCACCGACGGCGGCGAGTTCGGTTTCGGCGCCGAGATCGGCATCAGCACCCAGAAGCTGCACGCCCGGGGACCCATGGGACTGCCCGAGATGACGACCACCAAGTACGTCGTCACCGGTGACGGTCACGTCCGCTGAGACCGGTAGGCTGCTCGCCATGTCTTTGAGCTTCCTGGCCAGCGCTGCTGCGGAACCGCACACCGAGTTGATCAACCACTGGGTCGTCGGTGGCCTCAGCCTGCTCATCCTGCTCGCGATGATCGGCGCGCTGGTCGTCTTCGGCGCGGGACGCGAGCACAGCTGAGCCACGAATCCGTCGCCACCACCACGACCCAGGCTCGCCGGGTCGGGGTCATGGGCGGCACGTTCGACCCCATCCACCACGGCCACCTGGTGGCGGCCTCCGAGGTGCAGTCGTGGTTCGACCTCGACGAGGTCGTGTTCGTGCCCACCGGCGATCCGTGGCAGAAGTCCGAGCGCGACGTCTCGCCGACCGAGCACCGGTACCTGATGACCGTGATCGCGACCGCTGCCAACCCCCGCTTCAACGTCTCGCGGGTCGACATCGACCGGCAGGGTCCGACGTACACGATCGACACGCTGCGCGACCTCAAGGCCCTGATGCCGGAGGCGGAGCTGTACTTCATCACCGGTGCCGACGCGCTCGCCGAGATCTTCACCTGGCGCGACGCCGACGAGCTCTTCGCGCTGGCCCAGTTCGTCGGCTGCACGCGTCCCGGCTACGAGATGGACGACGCGTCGATTTCGGCGATCCCGTCCGACCGGGTGACGATCGTAGAGATCCCGGCGCTGGCGATCTCGTCCACCGACTGCCGTGACCGCAAGCGCCGTGGCGAGCCAGTCTGGTACCTCGTGCCGGACGGCGTGGTCCAGTACATCGCCAAGCACGACCTCTATCCGCAGAAGTCCTCAGAACCTGCCCAGTCCGGAGAAGCATCCATATGACCGCCACCGCCCACGCCATCGAGCTAGTCCACGCCGCCGCCCGAGCCGCGTCCGACAAGCTGGCGTCCCAGATCATCGCGTTCGACGTCAGCGAGCAGCTGGCCATCACCGACGCCTTCGTCCTCGCCTCGGCGTCCAACGACCGGCAGGTGAAGTCGATCGTCGACGAGGTCGAGGACAAGCTGCGAGAGATCGGTGCCAAGCCGATCCGTCGAGAGGGTGAGCGAGACGGGCGCTGGGTGCTCATCGACTACGGCGAGATCGTCGTGCACGTCCAGCATGAGGAGGAGCGGCAGTTCTACGCCCTCGAGCGGCTGTGGCGGGACTGCCCGGCCATCAAGCTCCCCGCCGACGTCGTGGCGCACGAACGGTGACGGCGGACCGCCCCCGGCGCCGGCTCGTCCTGCTGCGGCACGGACAGACGGCCTGGAACCTGGAGCTCCGGGTCCAGGGTCACCATGACGTGGAGCTCGACGACACGGGTCACCGCCAGGCGAGCGCTACTGCTCCGCTCCTCGCGGCGTACGGACCGGTCGTGCTGTGGTCCTCGGACCTCACCCGGGCTCGCCAGACCGCGGCGTACGTCGCCAAGGAGACGGGCCTGGACCCGACGTACGACGCCCGGCTTCGGGAGTTCTACCTCGGCGAGCGGCAGGGACTCACCCACGCGGAGTACGACGCCCTCGATCCGGAGGAGTTCGCGCAGTTCCGCACCGGCGCCTACGACGTCGCTCCGGGTGCCGAGTCGACCGAGCTGGTTCGGGTCCGGATGGTCGAGGCGCTGAGCGACCTGCTCAACACCATCGGCCCAGGAGAAACGGCGATCGCGGTCTCCCACGGTGCCGCGATCAAGGTTGGCCTGACGGCGCTGCTGGGCTGGCCGGACTCCCTGTCCGACTCGCTCCGCGCGATGGGCAACTGCGGCTGGCTGGTGGTCGAGGAGGAAGCCTTCGGCGGCCCCCTCCGGCTCTCGGCCTACAACCGCAAGGCCTGACGATTCGGCAACGCGCCGTAATCTCACCACCCCCAAGCGAGGAGCATGAAGTCCGTCGGACCGCACCACCGGCCTCCCCGTCGGCCCCGGATTTCGCTTCGAGTCGGCGGTTGAGTAGCATCTCCCGAGTTGTCCGAGGGGCTGTGGCGCAGCTGGTAGCGCACCTGCATGGCATGCAGGGGGTCAGGGGTTCGAATCCCCTCAGCTCCACCAAACACCAGGCCAGAGGCCATGTCCGAACCTCGACAGAGGACACAGGAC
>JAOPXC010000448.1 GCA_025965335.1 Nocardioides sp.
ACGCCGTCGACCAACACCAGCCACCCCCGTGGATGGCTGAGCTCGTCAGACTCCGGGACCCGCACTGCGTGTTCCCCTGGTGCGAAACCCACTCCCGCAGCTGCGACCTCGACCACGGGATCCCCTACGACCCCGGCACCCCACAGGACCCCGGCCCACCAGACCAGACCAGGCCCGAGACTGTGGCGCCGCTGAGCCGGCGCCACCACCGCTGCAAGACCGCCGGCAGATGGTCCTACCAACGCAACCGTGACGGCACCTACACCTGGACCACACCCCACCACCGCACCTACCAAGTCACCCGCCTCGGCACCCACGAGCTCCCCTGACCCGCGCCCCCGCTCACCGCCCTGCCGCGACTTCCGGGGTTTCGAGACGGTTGCTCAGCGCAACCTCCTCAACCACCGATGGGTGGGAGTCGAGACGGTTGCTCAGCGCAACCTCCTCAACCACCGATGGCTGGGCTTCGAGACGGTTGCTAGCAACCTCCTCAACCACCGATGGGCGGCCGGATTGGTGCCGGCGGGTTGGCTCACTCCCTCAGCGGTCCTCGAGGACCTCGCGCAGCCTTGCAGCGAACGCCTCGGGCTGACCGGAGTGGCCGAACTCGCCGCCGAAGAAGCCTCCGTGGTTGCTGGGAAATTCGGTCGCCTCCTCGCCCAGCGCCTCCGCCGTGGCGACGGACGTGCGTCCCGTGAGGAATCCCTGCGACTCGGTGCCGACCGCGATCACCACCACCCGGGTCGGTGCCGACGCAGACCTCACTCGCGTCGAGAAGTCATCGGCGCAGAGCCATCCGGGCAGACGATCTCGGTGTTGCTCGCCCTTGCTCGACATTGACTGCAGGAAGACGCCTGCCCCCTTTCACAGCCGGGCGACGAACCTCCGCCCACGCAGCGCCTCCTCGACCAGCCCAACAGCACGACGTACGCCGGAGAGCCGGGCGTCCTCGGCGAGCCAGGTCTCGACCGCCGCGTCGACGACGTCCGGCGTCGCCACGTCGCGCAACTCCGCGCGAGCCTCGCTCAGCCCGCGCTTGCAGGCCGCCTGGCACGCCTCGACGTGCAGCACCGCGAAGCGTGCCAGCACGACAATGTGCCGTCGAAGTGCTGGGTAGGAGCGGTACTCCGGCGGGGTGAGATCGAGCATCCAGTTGACGGCGGTCCGCTCCCAGTCGGGGGCGTCCGGGGGCCGGACCTGGCGGGGCCAGCCGGGCGGGGCGACGTGGGTGGGCATGGAATCAGGGTACGCCAGAATCGAACACCTGTTCGACCCCCTCAGAGGAATCGCGCCTCGAGATCGGCCAGCAGGGGATCCCGCAGTCCGATGCAGTCGTGGGTCCAGAACGCCTCGCAGTAGACCAGCGCGCCGGTCATCCAGTCCTCGTGGGCGTCGAGGACCACGACCTGGAAGGCCGGCTCGGGGATCCGCACCGACGGCCGCAGGAAGCCCCGCGAGGCGCCGGACTCGAAGCCGCGGGCACCGTAGAAGTCGGGCGACCCCTCGAGGAACAGCGCGGGAGCGCGATCCGCCGCGGCGGCCTCGACCGCGGCCCGCACGAGCGTCGTGCCGATCCCCTGGCCCTGCCGGTCGGGAGCGACCGAGAGCGGACTCAGCACCAGTACCTCGACCAGTCGCTCGCGGGCGTCGATCCAGGACCTGCTCAGCTGGACGTGTCCGCAGACCTTGCCGTCGACCTCGGCCACCAGGCTCACGCGCCGGGAGCCGTCCGCGGTCAGGGCGTCAACCAGGTCGGCGACCCGCTCCCCGTCGTCACCGAACGCATCGAGCACCACCCGGCGTACCGCGTCCTGGTCGCCCGGCTCCTCGGGCCGCACCGTCACCGTCAAGTCCTTGTCCATGCGCCCGCCTCAGCCGGCCAGGAACGACAGCCGCACCTCGCGGTCGGGGTTGTCCACGTTGAGGTCGACCAGGCACACGCTCTGCCAGGTGCCCAGCGCCAGCCGGCCGTCGAGCACCGGCACCGAGGCGTACGGCGCGATGATCGCCGGCATCACGTGGGAGCGGCCGTGTCCCGGGCTGCCGTGCCGGTGCCGCCAGCGTTGGTCGGCCGGGAGCAGGTCGCCGAGAGCGGCCAGGAGGTCGTCGTCGCTGCCCGCACCGGTCTCGAGGATCGCGATCCCGGCCGTGGCATGCGGCACGAAGACGTGGAGGAGCCCGTCTCCCCGGGTCGCCACGAACGCCGCGCAGTCGCGGGTGATGTCGAGCACCTGCTCGCTGGCACCGGTTCGGTACCGCTTCGTCTCCGAGTCCATGCAGCGAGCGTGCCATCCACCCGATAGCGTCCGCGCATGGAGGTCCGGTCCCGAGCCTG
Source organism: Nocardioides sp. (assembly GCA_025965335.1). Lineage (GTDB taxonomy): Bacteria > Actinomycetota > Actinomycetes > Propionibacteriales > Nocardioidaceae > Nocardioides. The sequence goes on from JAOPXC010000448.1 coordinate 2,336, forward strand.
GCGCAGCGATCTCGGGCTGCTCGAGCTGTCGGGGAGCATCGTCGAGCACCACCCGACGTACGTCGTCGCCCGCACGCCCGCGAACCCGGCGTTCTACTGGGGCAACTTCCTGCTGCTGAAGAGCTCGCCATCACGGCGCGACATGCCCCACTGGCTGGATGTCTTCGCCGAGACGTTTCCCGAGGCGAAGCACGTCAGCATCGGGGTCGACGACCCCACCGGGCGTCGCGCCGACCTGCAGGCGCTCGCCGACGAGGGGTTCGAGATCGAGGCGGCCACCGTGCTGACCACCGACGAGGTCCACGCACCGCCCCACCCCAACACCTCCGCCACGATCCGCTTCCTCGAGTCCGACGACGACTGGAAGCAGCGCGTGAACCTGTCGCTGGCCTGCTACAGCGAGGACCCGAGCGGCGGAGGCGAGGAGTTCACCTCGCGCCGCGCGGCCGCCGAGAGGCGGCTCGTCGAGGGCGGTGCGGGCGCCTGGCTCGGTGCGTTCGAGGCCGGGACGATGCTCTCCGGGCTCGGCATCTTTCGGGCGGGCGACCAGTTGGCGCGCTACCAGGACGTCGAGACCCATCCGGCGGCCCGGGGCAACGGTCTGGCCGGGACCCTGGTCCACGCCGCCGCCCAGCACGCGCGGGACCGACTGGGTGCGCGGACGATGGTGATCGTCGCGGACCCCGACTATCACGCCATCCGGATCTACCGCGGGGTCGGCTTCCGGGACAGCGAGACGCAGCTGCAGGCGCTGCGCTCGCCCTCTCCGGGCTCCTGACTCAGACGGGGACCCCGCCGCCGCCCCCGCCGCCGTCGGGATTCTCGGTGCCACCGGCGCACGACGCGAACGGCTCCGGGGAGGTGTGCCCGTCGCCGTACTCCGCCAGGAACAGCCCGAGCCGGGGGTCGTCGGAGCCGTCGAGCTCCAGTTGCCGGCCCCACACGGTGACGACCACCGGCGACGAGAGTCCGTCGTACGGCGACACGATCGAGTTGTGGCCCAGCTTCGCTGCCATTGCGGCGACGTCGTCCGGGTCGAGCCCGGGATCGAAGGTCAACCAGATCGCGCCGTGCTCGAGGTCGTGGACCGCGTTCTCGTCGCGCACCGGCTGGTCGTAGGTCCCGCAGTCGAGCCAGACCGGGTCGTG
>JAOPXC010000449.1 GCA_025965335.1 Nocardioides sp.
GGTCGTGCACGGACGCACGTGGGCGGTGCGCGGCGTGGACCTCGACCTGGGCGCGGGCGGCGTGACCGGGCTGATGGGCCGCAACGGTTCCGGCAAGTCGTCGTTGCTCTGGGCGCTGCAGGGCACCGGCGAGCGCCTGTCCGGTCGCGTCCTGGTCGCGGACCGGGATCCCGCGTCCCTCGGCCCCGCCGAGCGGCGCGCACTGGTCGGGCTGCTGCCGCAGAACGCCGCCGACCTGCTCTATCTCGAGACGGTCGCGGACGAGTGCGCGGCCGGTGGAGCCGGGACCCGCGAGATCCTCGACCGCCTGGTGCCCGGCGTCCCTGACGACGTACATCCCCGGGACCTGTCGGAGGGACAGCGCCTGGCGCTGGCGCTCTCGCTGGTGCTCGCCGGGCGGCCCGGTGTCGTGCTCCTTGACGAGCCCACGCGGGGGCTCGACTACGCGGCCAAGCACGTCCTGGCCGGCCTGCTGCGCGACCTGGCCGAGGCGGGGCATGCCGTCCTGGTCGCCACCCACGACGTCGAGTTCATCGCGCACGCCGCCGACGACGTCATCGTGCTCGCCGAGGGCGAGATCGTGTCGTCGGGTCCGGTACGCCGCGTGGTCGCGGAGTCGCCCGCGTTCGCCCCCCAGGTGACCAAGGTCCTGGGTGCGCCCTGGCTGCGGGTGGACGAGGTCGTCGCCGCCCTGGAGCCGGCATGACCACCGCGGCCAGCCACGCGGTCCCGCTGTCGCGGCGATCCGCTGCGGTGCTCGGCGTCGCGTCCCTGGCCGGCATGATGATGCTCTGCTGGCCGCTGCTCCTGCGGGTTCCGGACTCGGCGCGGATCGACCCGCCGTTCCTGTTCCTGGCCTTGCTTCCGGTGGTGATCGCGGTCGTGCTCGCGGAGATCAACGAGGGAGGGATGGACCCGCGGGTGCTGGCCATTCTGGGGGTGCTCAGCGCCATCAACGCGATCCTGCGCGGCATCTCGCCCGGCACCGCCGGCGTGGAGCTCACGTTCTTCCTGCTGATCCTCGCCGGCCGGGTCTTCGGTCCCGGGTTCGGCTTCGTGCTCGGCTGCACCTCGCTGTTCGCGTCCGCACTGATGACGGCCGGAGTGGGCCCCTGGCTGCCGTTCCAGATGCTGGTGTCGGCCTGGGTCGGCATGGGGGCGGGACTGTTGCCGCGTCGCTTCACGGGCCGTGCCGAGCTCGCGATTCTGGTCGGCTATGGCGTCGTGGCGGCCTACGCGTTCGGGCTGCTGATGAACCTGTCGGGCTGGCCGTTCATGCTCGGCATCCAGGTCCCGGGGCACGAGGGTTCGCTGTCCTACGTGCCGGGGGCGCCGCTCGTGGAGAACCTCCAGCGGTTTGCGGTCTACACCCTGCTCACGTCGACGGCGAGCTGGGACACCGGTCGGGCGATCACGAACACGATCGCGCTCCTGGTGCTGGGACCGGCGGTGCTGACGACTCTGCGCCGCGCCGCCCGCCGGGCGATCGTCAGGGTCGGATGAGCAGGATGCGGTCGTCCCCCGGCTGCGGGGTGCCCCGGGTGTCCCGGTTGCTGGTCATCAGCCACAGCTCCCCGTCGGGCGCGAACTCGACCGTGCGCATCCGGCCGTACTCGCCGACGAAGTTGGCCACCGGGTTGCTGGCCGTGTCGCCGTCGACGTCGATGCGCCACAGCCGCTGGCCGAACAGCGCGGCCATCCAGAGGTGTCCGTCGGCGTAGGCCAGGCCGGACGGGGAGGCCTCGTCGACGCTCCAGGTGAGCTGCGGGTCGATGAACCCCTGGTCGGTGCCGCCCTTGCCCTCGACCCGGGGCCAGCCGTAGTTGCCGCCGCGCTCGATCCGGTTGAGCTCGTCGAAGCTGCTGTCGCCGAACTCCGAGGCCCACAGCTGGTCGCCGACGAAGGCCCGGCCCTGGACGTTGCGGTGCCCGTAGGACCACACCGCCGAGTCGAAGGGGTTGCCCGGAGCGGGGTCTCCCTCCGCGGTGATCCGGAGGATCTTGCCGCCCAGCGAGTCCTTGTCCTGGGCACGCTCGGGCTCCCCGCCCTCACCCGTCGACACATAGAGGAAGCCGTCGGGTCCGAAGACCAGCCGGCCGCCGTCGTGGATGAACCCGTTGGGGATCCCGCTGAAGATGGTCTCCGGCACGCCGAGCTTGCCGTCGACGAGCCGGGCCCGGACGACCCGGTTGTCCGACTCGGTGCTGACGTAGAAGTAGACCAGCCGGTCGGTGTTGAAGTCCGGCGAGATGGCGACGCCCAGGAGGCCCGCCTCGCCCTGCGGCGCCGCCAGGTCGATCCTGCCGAGCTGCTGGACCTCGTGGTCCGGGCCGCTGATCCGCAGGACCCGCTCGGTGTCGCGTTCGGTGATGATCGCGTCGCCGTTGGCGAAGAAGTCGAGCCCCCAGGGTGCTGCCAGGTCGGTGGCGATGGTTCCCGCGACTGCGGCGTCCCCGGCCTGCTGGGTCGGCGACGGCTCGGGTGGCCCGCTCGGCGGAGTCGTGGGGGCGACCGGCGAGGAGGTGGGGGCCGCGGGCGACGTGCCGGTGATCGTGACCGTGCTCTCGTTGCCCCCCTGCGAGCAGCTTGCGAGCGTGACCGCGCCCGACACGGCGAGGGCGACCGCCCGCAAGCGCACTCAGGCCACCTGCTCCTGGTCGACGCGGGCCAGGAAGTCCAGCAGCAGCTGGTGCACGCGCTCGGGCTGCTCCATCTGGATGAAGTGGCTGCCGCGCAGCTCGACGTACGTCCCGTCCTGGACCCGCTCGGCTGCGGTCATCATGTGCCGCGTGCCGGACAGGATGTCGAACGTGCCGCCGACGAGCTCGACGGGCACGGTGATCCGGCTCAGCGAGACCCGGCCGTGCTCGGAGGTGCGCAGGGCCAGGTGGAAGTACCAGTCGAGCGGGGTCTTCAGGAACTCCCCGATGGCGAGGGCCGTCAGCTCGGGGTCGGGCATCGGGAACATGAAACCGGTGTGGCTCAGCACGTCGACCGTGCGGGTGCCGACCGGCAGGCGCGACGCGATCGGCGTGAGTGCCTTGCCGGTGAGCTTCATGACCCGGGACAGGTTCACGGTGATGGCCCGCGCGGCGAACCGGGGGAGGCGCAGCGGGCCGAGCATGGTCGAGAAGGTGTCGCCCGGCACCCCGGCGACCGCGAACAGCCCGGCGACCCGGTGTGGGTGCTCGGCTGCGAGCTCGAACATCGTGTTGACCCCCATCGACCAGCCCATCAGGACGGCCCGGTCGATGCCGAAGTGGTCCATCACCGACAGGCCGTCCTCGACGAAGTCCTCGATCCCGACCCGATCGGGGTCCCGGGGCCGGTCGGAACCACCCGTGCCGCGGTGGTTCCACGACACGACCCGCACCCCGCACCCGGGCCGCAGGAGTGCCGGCCACGTCCAGGGGCTGGTGCCGAGTCCGTTGCAGAGCACCACGGTGGGGCCGTCGATCAGACCGCCGGGGTCGTTGGTCCAGGCCTGAAGCCGGGTCCCGTCATCGGACAGGACGTCGTGGAACGAGAGCGCTGAGGCGGTCGCGGCACGCGCAGCGGAGATGGGCATCCTCGAATTGTGCCCGAGGCACGGCACCAGGCGTGGGACTTGCGGCTGAGTTCACCGGGCGATACAGGGAGGGAAGGTGCGACCCGGTGAACCCAGCTCAACCGTGCGCGACCCGCGCGTGTGTTGCGACGCGGGGCGGCACGGGTGTTGCAACCTTGTCCTTGCCGAGATCGGCGAAGAACTCCTCCACGTCGTCGCGTTCGGCACGCCGTTGTGCCAACGCGGTGGAGGCGATCATGGCGTTGCGACGGGCTTGCTGCTGGGACTCTGTCGGCCAGGCGCGGGCGTACTCGACGAGGCGGGGGACTCCGAACATCTGCGACTCCGAGGGTCGGCCAGAAGGTCTGTGGACTGTCGACGCTAGGTGCGGCGGGCGACGCGCGGGTCACCGGAGTGTGACAAGTCCGTGAACACGGGCCGGGTCGGGGCCACTCAGTCCGGCGCCGGGTCGACGATCGCCGCACCGCTGCGGGTCGCGCCGACGCTCGCCGCCACGACGCACACCATCGCCAGCCACTGCACCCAGGTGAGGTACTCCTGGAGCACGAGGATGCCGGCCAACGCCGCGGCGGCCGGCTCGAGGCTCATCAGGATGCTGAAGACTGCCGGCCGCAGGCTGCGCAGCGCCACCAGTTCGCAGCTGTAGGGGATCACCGAGCTGAGCAGGCCGACCGCGGCCCCGAGCGCGAGGATCCGCAGGTCGCCGAGCTCCCCGGAGTGGCGGCCGAGGGCGAGCGGCGCGAGCAGCACCGTCGCGACGACGCTTGCGATGACGAGGCCGTCGAAGCCCTGCCAGCGTCGCCCGGTCTGCGCGCTCAGCAGGATGTACGTCGCCCACGCGCCGCCGGCGAGCAGCGCGAACAGCACGCCGGTGAGGGTCAGGTCGGCCTTCTCGAAGCCGAGCAGCAGCACCCCGAGGGTGGCCAGCCCGACCCACACCAGGTCGCGCGGCCGCCGTGAGCCCAGCACCGCCAGCGTGAGCGGCCCGACGAACTCGATGGTGACCGCGACGCCCAGCGGGATCCGCGCGAACGCCTGGTAGATCGCCCAGTTCATCAGCCCCAGGCTGGCCCCGAAGCCGATGACGACCAGCCAGTCCTGCCGGGACCGGCCAGGAAGCGTCGGACGGATGATCGCCACGAGGACGACCGCGCTCGTGACCAGCCGCAGCCAGACGATCGTGACGGGGTCGACCTCGTCGAAGAGGCTCTTGGCCACGCCGGCGCCGAACTGGACCGACAGGATCCCGATCAGCACCAGCCAGATCGGCGAAACCAGCCCCCTCGATGATTTCCGGCTGGTCACCGGGTCAATCTAGGAGCAGTCTTCGTGTAGGCATCTGCAGGGGGTCTTCGCGAAGGGTCTTCTTCATGGGATGGGAGCACGGATGAACGACGTACGCACGGTACTGCTGGTCGGTACCCGCAAGGGCATGTGGATCGGCACGTCCGACGAGCGACGCGAGGACTGGGAGTTCACCGGTCCGCACTTCGACATGGAGGAGGTCTACTCCTGCATGGTCGACAAGCGCGGCGGTCGTCCGCGCCTGCTGGCCGGTGCCTCCTCGAGCTGGCTCGGGCCGCAGGTGCGTCGTTCCGACGACCTCGGCGCGACCTGGGACGAGACGCCCAACGGCGCGATCCGCTTCCCCGAAGGCTCCGACGCGAGCGTCGAGCGCATCTGGCAGCTGGTGCCGGGAGCCGAGCCCGGCGTGGTGTACGCCGGCACCGAGCCGGGCGCGGTCTGGCGCTCGACGGACGACGGGAAGACGTTCGCGCTCGAGCAGGCGCTCTGGGACCACCCGCACCGACCCCTCTGGAACGCCGGCTTCGGCGGCCAGGCCTTCCACACCGTCCTCCCGCACCCCACCGACCCCGACTCGGTCACGGCCGCGTTGTCGACGGGCGGGGTCTACCAGACCTCCGACGGCGGCGCGTCGTGGGAGCCCCGCAACTCCGGGATCCGTGCGGAGTTCCTCCCGGAGGGCCAGCAGTACCCCGAGTTCGGTCAGTGCGTCCACAAGGTCACCCGGCACCCGTCGCGGCCCGAACGGCTGTATCTGCAGAACCACGGCGGCGTCTACCGCTCCGACGACCACGGGGCGTCCTGGGTCTACATCGCCGACGGGCTGCCGGCCGACTTCGGGTTCACGGTCGTCGTCCATCCGCACGAGCCGGACACGATCTTCGTGTTCCCGATCGGCGGCGGAGACGGCCGTTACCCACCGGCTGGCAAGGCGCGGGTGTGGCGCTCGCGGGACGCCGGCGAGAGCTGGGAGGAGCTCGGCGACGGGCTGCCGGACGACTTCTTCGTCAGCGTGATGCGCGACGCCATGTGCACCGATGACCACGAGGAGACCGGCCTGTACTTCGGCGCGCGCAACGGCGCAGTCTGGGGCTCCACCGACGGGGGCGGGTCCTGGCGGCAGGTGGTCGCCAACCTTCCGGACGTCTTGGTGGTCCGGGCCGCCCGCGTCGACCAGTGAGCGCGTTCGAGGTCGTCCGGTCGACCACGGTGCACGCAGCCCCGGCCCGCGTGCACGCACTGGTCGACGACTTCCACGCGTGGCCGGCCTGGTCGCCGTGGGAGGACGTGGACCCGACGATGCAGCGGACCTACTCGGGTCCCGCCACGGGTGTGGGTGCCCACTACGCCTGGTCCGGCAACCGCAAGGCCGGCCGCGGCAGCATGGAGATCGTGTCCTCCACACCGGAAGAGATCGGGATCCGGCTCGCGTTCCTCAAGCCGTGGAAGGCGACCAACGACGTCACGTTCACGATGGTCCCGCAGGGCGCCGGGACCGAGGTGACCTGGCGGATGACGGGGGAGCACAAGGGCTTCGGCGTGGTCGTCGCCAAGGTGGTCCCCATGGACAGGCTGGTCGGCAAGGACTTCGAGACAGGCCTGACCCGGCTCAAGGCCGCCGCCGAGTCCTGACGGCCCCGCCCGGCGGCGCGGCCGCCCGTCTCCACCGTTCTCGGTGGTGGAACCTGTCGCGCCCACCCGCGGTGCCCGCACTACCCTCGTGCCATGACTGAGCAGCCCGGTCCCGACATCAAGCCTCGTTCCCGCGACGTCACCGACGGCCTCGAGAGGGCCGCCGCCCGCGGGATGCTGCGCGCCGTAGGGATGGGGGACGACGACTGGGAGAAGCCCCAGATCGGGGTCGCGTCCTCCTGGAACGAGATCACCCCCTGCAACCTGTCCCTCGACCGGCTCGCCAAGGCGGTGAAGAACGGCGTGCACGCCGCCGGCGGCTACCCCCTCGAGTTCGGCACCATCTCGGTGTCCGACGGCATCTCCATGGGCCACGAGGGCATGCACTTCTCGCTGG
>JAOPXC010000147.1 GCA_025965335.1 Nocardioides sp.
GGCTCAGCCGGTGACGGGCCGGTTCTCGTACGGCGTCGAGAGGACGATCGTGGTGCGGGTGGAGACGTTGGCGGCGGCGCGGATGCGCGCGAGGAGATCCTCGAGGTGGGCAGGGGTGGCAACCCGGATCTTGAGGATGTAGGACTCCTCCCCCGCGACCGACCAGCACGACTCGATCTCCGGGATGCCGCGCACCCGCTCGGGTGAGTCGTCGGGCTGGGAGGGATCGATCGGCCGGATCGAGATGAAGGCCGTGAGCGGCAGGCCGATCTCGTTGTGATTGACCGTCGCGCCGTAGCCCAGGATCAGACCGCGCTGCTCCAGACGCTTCACGCGCTGGTGGACGGCCGAAGTGGAAAGCCCCGTCGCCTTGCCCAGGTCGGTGAAGGACATCCGGCCATCGGCGGCCAGGAGCTCAAGAATCTTTCGATCGGTGCCTTCTAGGTCGGACGCATTCACGGCGGACAGACTAGCGACAACTCCGTGGCAGGATGCCGCTCGTGACCAGCCAGCAGACCGGCCGCCTGATGCTCCTCGACACCGCCTCGATGTACTTCCGGGCTTTCTTCGGCGTTCCGGAGATCACCGCGCCGGACGGCACGCCGGTCAACGCGGTGCGGGGGCTCATGGATTTCATCAGCCGCCTCGTGGACGACTACGGCCCGAGCGACCTGGTCTGCTGCTGGGACAACGACTGGCGCCCGCAGTGGCGGGTGGACCTGTTGCCGTCGTACAAGGCCCACCGGGTGGTCGCGGAGCGGGCCGGCGCCCCTGACATTGAGGAGGTCCCGGACCCGCTCGAGGTCCAGATCCCGATCATCCTCGACATGCTCTCGGCGTTCGGCATCTGCGTGGTGGGTGCGGACGGCTACGAGGCCGACGACGTCATCGGCACGCTCGCGACCGGCGCCGGCCAGCCGGTCGACATCGTGACCGGTGACCGCGACCTGTTCCAGCTCGTCGACGACCAGCTCGACGTCCGAGTCCTCTACATCGCCCGGGGCGTCGGCAACCACGAGCGGGTGACCAACGACTGGGTGCGCAACAAGTACGGCATCGACGCCCGCCAGTACGCCGACTTCGCGACCCTGCGCGGCGATGCCTCCGACGGGCTTCCCGGCGTTGCCGGGGTCGGCGAGAAGACCGCGGCAACCCTCCTGAACCGCTTCCACGACATGGCCGGCATCCTCGCGGCCGCGGGAGATCCCGGCTCCGACCTGGGTCCCGGCCCCCGCGGCAAGATCAAGGCCGCCGCCGACTACCTCGACGTGGCCCCCGCCGTCGTGGCCGTGGCCCGCGACATCGACCTCGACCCGCACGACACCACTCTGCCGCGCACCCCGCCCGATCCCGAGCGGGTGCGCGAGCTGGCCGAGAGGTGGGGCCTGGAGAGCCCCACGGTCCGGCTGCTCGACGTTCTGACCGGTTGACCCACCCGGCTCCTACGCTGGGGTCATGAGTCGCATCGCCATCGTCGGGGGCCACGGACAAGTGGCCCGCCACCTCCTCGTCGTGCTGCGTCGCGCCGAGCACACGCCGGTCGCGCTCGTGCGCAGGGAGTCCTATCGTGCCGAGCTCGAGGGCCGCGGCGCCGAGGTCCGGCTTCTCGACATCGAACGGCAGGACGCGACCGCGTTCGCCGACGCCTTCGCGGGCTGCCAGGCGGTTGTGTTCGCGGCCGGGGGCGGCCCGGACGGCAACAGGGAGCGCAAGCGCACCGTCGACCTCGAGGGATCGCTCAAGTCGATCAAGGGAGCGCATCTCGCCGGCATCGACCGGTTCGTGCAGATCTCGGCCATCGGCGTCGACGACCCCCTCCCGGACGACACCTCCGATGTCTGGCGGGCGTACGTCGAGGCGAAGCGCGACGCCGATGCCGCCCTCCGGGAGAGCGGGCTGGCCTGGACGATCATCCGGCCCGGAAGGCTCACAAACGACCCGGCCACGGGGCTGGTGTCGCTGGGTCCGGACGTGCCGCCTGGGGAGGTGACCCGCGCAGACGTGGCAGCGGTCGTGGCCGCCGTCCTGGACCACGGCGCCTCGATCGGCCAGCAGTGGAACCTCACCAACGGCGACACCCCGATCGCCGAGGCCCTGGATCAGTCGACCAGGCCGGAGTAGGCGACGACCCCGCGCCGAAGCCGGCGTACGACGTCGCGCGCCGTCCCCCGCAGGGCCGAGTCACCGGCCGCGTCGGCGACCTGACCGGCAAGGTCCAGCAACTGCTTCACCCACCGGACGAAGTCGCCCGCGGCCAGCTCGGTGGCGCCGAGCACGTCGTCGAGCTCGTCCCCCTCCGCCCACCGGTAGGCCGCCCAGGCGAAGCCCAGGTCGGGTTGGCGCAGGTAGTCGAGCTTGTGCTCGCGTTCCAGTGCGTCCAGCTCACCCCAGAGCCGCACCATCTCCGCGACGACCGGCTTCACGGCCCCGCCGGGTAGCCGTGGCGAGGACGCGTCGTCCGGACGCCGTGCCTCGAAGACCAGCACCGACAGCGCCGCCGCCAGCTCGGAGGGCGACAGGTCATCCCACAGCCCCTGCCGCAGGGACTCCGCGGCCACCAGGTCCATGTCGGAGTAGATCCGCTGCAGGTGCCTCCCGCGCGGGGTGACGGTGTCGCCGTCGAGGTAGTCGAGCGCGCTGAGCACCTCGCAGACCCGGTCGAACTGCCGCGCGACGGTGTTGGTGCGCTGCTCCACGCGCCGCTTGAGCGTCTTGGCGTCCCGGTCCAGCTTGAACCACCGCTCGGCCCAGCGGGCGTGCTCCTCCCGCTCCGGACAGCTGTGGCACGGGTGTGCCTTCAGCTCCGCGCGGAGCCGGGCGATCTCGTGCTCGGAGTCCGGCGAGACCACGCCCCGGGCCCGCTCCTCACGACGAGGTGGCGGCGACGTCAGCCCGTGGGTGCGTGAGCGCAGCGCGGAGGCCAGGTCGCGCCGCATCTGCGGGTTGCGCCCGTTGAAGTTCTTGGGCACCTTCAGCCGGGTGACCGCCTCGACGGGGACCGGGAAGTCCGTCATCGCCAGCCGCCGGGCCTGGCGGTCCGCGGTCACGACGTACGGCCGGGGGCCCTGCGGGGACCAGCCCGGGTCGATGACGACCGCGAAGCCGGCGAACTTGCCGGTCGGCACCTCGATCACGTCTCCGGGCCTGAGCTTCGAGAGGGAGGCCATCGCCTCCTCGCGGCGGTCCGTCCGGCGGGAGCGGTTGGCCCCCTTCTCGAGCTCACCGATGCGGCGGCGCAGCGCCGCGTACTCCATGAAGTCGCCCAGCTCGCAGGCGGCGGCCTCGGCATAGCCGTCGAGCGCGTCCTCGCTCTTGCGCAGCTGACGCGCGAGCCCCACGACGGCCTTGTCGGCCTGGAACTGGGCGAACGACTGCTCGAGCAGCTCGCGGGAACGTTCCCGCCCGAACTGGTGCACGAGGTTCACGGCCATGTTGTACGACGGCCGGAACGACGACCGGAGCGGGTAGGTCCGGGTGGAGGCGAGCCCGGCCACCTCGCGCGGGTTCATGCCCGGCTGCCACAGCACGACCCCGTGGCCCTCGGTGTCGAGCCCGCGCCGGCCGGCGCGGCCGGTGAGCTGGGTGTACTCCCCCGGCGTGATGTCGGCGTGCGTCTCGCCGTTCCACTTGCTGAGCTTCTCGATGACGACGGTGCGCGCGGGCATGTTGATGCCGAGCGCGAGCGTCTCCGTGGCGAAGACGACCTTGCACAGCCCCCGGACGAACAGCTCCTCCACGCAGTGCTTGAACGCCGGCAACATGCCCGCGTGGTGGGCGGCCACGCCACGGGTCAGCCCGTCGAGGAAGTCGTGGTAGCCCAGGACCCGCAGGTCCTCCTCCGGCAGGTGTCGGCAGCTCTCCTCGACGAACGCGAAGATCGTGTCGCGCTCCTCCGGCGAGGTGAGCCGCGTACCGGCGTTCAGGCACTGGGTCACCGCGGCGTCGCAGCCGACACGGCTGAAGATGAACACGATCGCCGGCAGCAGTCCCTCGCGGTCGAGCCGGTCGATCACCTCGAAGCGGCTCGGGATCCAGACCCGACGACCGTTCCCCACCTGCTTGGGTCCGCCGGGACGCCCGCGGGGCGACCGGCGGTCCTTCATCCGCGAGCTGGCCCAGTCGTCGCGGGCGATCTTCATCAGCTCGTTGTTGACCGGTGCACCCTCCTTCACGAAGCCGGCCGCGGCATCGACGTCGGAGGAGGCGAAGAGGTCGAGCAGGCGCTTGCCCACCATCACGTGCTGGTAGAGCGGGACCGGCCGCTTCTCCTCGACGATCGTGCGGGTGTCCCCGCGGACGGTCTCGAGCCACTCGCCGAACTCCTCGGCGTTCGACACGGTCGCGGAGAGCGAGATCAGGGCCACCGACTCGGGCAGGTGGATGATCACCTCCTCCCACACGGCCCCGCGGGACCGGTCGGCGAGGTAATGCACCTCGTCCATCACGACGAAGCCGAGGCCGAGCAGCGTCCGTGAGCCGGCGTACAGCATGTTGCGCAGCACCTCGGTCGTCATCACGACCACCGGCGCATCGCCGTTGACGACGTTGTCGCCGGTCAGCAGGCCCACCTTGTCGGGGCCGTAGCGGGCGACGAGGTCGTGGTACTTCTGGTTGGACAGGGCCTTGATCGGCGTCGTGTAGAAGGCCTTGCGGCCGGTCTCGAGCGCCAGGTGGATGGCGAACTCCCCGACGATGGTCTTGCCCGAGCCGGTGGGAGCGGCCACCAGGACCCCGCGGCCTTCCTCGATGTCCTGGCAGGCACGGACCTGGAAGTCGTCGAGGGGGAAGGGGTACAGCCCCTGGAAGTCCCGCAGGACCGGGTGCTTCCGGGACGATCGGTAGTCGGCGTAACGCTCCGACGGGGACAGGTCGTCCGCGGTGCTCATTCCTCCACCTTAGGTGGCCCCCTAAGCGAGGACCGTCAACGCCCGGGGCGCGCACTCGATCGTGAGCGGCAGCGGCCCGAACCGCTCGCCGTCGGCGTACGACACGATCCCGGGCGCGGCGACGGTCACCGACCGGGCGAGATGGTGTTCGTACTCCGGGGCCGTGGTGTGGGTGCCCTTGAAGAGCTTGGGATAGGTCCGGATCAGCCTGGTCTTCGTCATCGGTTTGATGATCACCACGTCCAGCATGCCGTCATCGAGCAGGGCGCCCTCGGTGATCCGCAGCCCGCCCCCGAACGACGGGCCGTTACCGATCGCGACGAGCATGGCGTCGAAGCGCAGCACCCTGCCGTCGATCTCCATGGAGTAGGGCAGCGGCTCGAAGGTACGGAGCTCGGCCAGCGTGGCGAGGTTGTAGCGCATCTGGCCCCTGGGCCAGGTCATCCGGTTCGCGCGCTCGTTGACGATGGCGTCGAAGCCGGCCGCCAGGACCGTCACGAAGTACTTCGAGCCGCTGCGGGCCAGGTCGACCACACGCGTGTTGCCGGCGATCACCCGGTCGGCCGCCGCGACGAAGTCCTTGCGGGGGATGTCGAAGTAGCGGGCGACGTCGTTGCCGGTGCCGGCTGGGATGATCCCCAGCGGGATCCCGGTCGCGGCGACCGCCTGGGCACCGAGGTGCACCATCCCGTCGCCACCACACACGACCAGGGCGTCGACCTCGTCGGCCACCGCCTTCCGGGCCAGGTCGAGCGCCTCGTCCGCGTCGCGTCCCTCGAGGTTGCGCACCGTCAGGCCGGAGTCGCGCAGCCGGCCGAGCACCGCGTCTCGAGCCCGCGCGCCCTTGCCCTTGCCGGACCTGGGGTTGGTGAGGAGCGCGATGTCGCGCGAGCTGCCGGCCACCCGCCGAGACTAGGGCACCTCAGCATGGGGAGACGTGCCTAGCGGCGCTGGGTGCCCCGCTCGGTGCCGATCCGCAGCCGCGCCGTGTAGTGGTCCGCGGACGAGCCCACGGCCCTCGCCAGCCGGTCCAGCGCGTCGAGCACCAGATCAGCCGTGAACGACGTGCCGGGGACGGCAAGCGCCAGCCGGTCCTGGTGGCGCACGAGCAGGACCTGGCCGTGGCGCCACGCCTGGTGGGCGCGCAACCGGGTGCGGTCGTCGGCCACCGGAGCGGGATACGCCTCGTCGACGGCAAACAGGTCGCATGCGACGTCGGCGTGCCCGTCGCCGGTCAGCGAACCGCGCACGTGGTGCCCCGTGCGTACGCCTGAGGCGGCCGCCCAGGTGACGTCGGACTCACCCAGCCATTCCGGCAGGTCGAACGGGTCTACCTCGGTGAGCGCCTCGTTCACAGCGTCGAAGCCTCGTCGTCGGCCCACTGGTCGGTGGAGTCCTTGCCCCTGCCACGCGCTCGGTCGACGCTGCGGGCGATCAGCTCCGCCAGGAAGAAGAGCACCAGCATGGGGATTGCGAGCATCAGCATCGAGAACGGGTCGGTCGACGGGGTCGCCACCGCGGCGAAGACGAAGGTGCCGATCACGATCCAGGGGCGGTACTTGCCCAGTGCGCGCCCGGAGACCACACCGGCCAGGTTCAGCATGACCACGAACAGCGGGATCTCGAAGGCGACGCCGAAGACCAGCAGCATCCGGGTCAGGAAGCTGAAGTACTCGCCGAACTCCACCAGGTTCTCCAGGCCGGCGGGCGTGAAGCCGATGAGGACCTCGAGACCCTTCGGGAGGACGTAGTAACCAGTGGCCGCGCCGAGGATGAAGAGCGGGCCGGCGACCGCGGCGAACACCCGGGTCCACTTCTTCTCGCGTGGGTGCAGGCCCGGCACGATGAACGCCCAGATCTGGTAGAGCCAGTAGGGGCTCGACGCCACGATCGCGACGACCCCGCACAGCTTGAGCTGGAGCAGCAGGGGGCCGCCGGCACTGGCGACGTAGGCCGTGGTCTGGGTCTTGCCCTTCAGGGCGAGCTGCGCGTCGTTGTAGGGCCCCAGCACCAGCCCGAGCAGTCCCCCGTGGGGAGACTCGTAGAAGAACAGCGCGGCGACGAACGCGATCGTCAGGAAGACGGCCGACTTCAGCAGGCGGGCCCGCAGTTCGCGGAGGTGGTCCGAGAGCGCCATCCGGCCGTCGGCACCGACGGGGTGGTGCGGCCGGCCTCGGAAGAGGTCGATCACACCGCTGATCGACAACGGTCGGCCGGGATCAGGTGGTCGTGTCGCCGCGGCGCAAGCGCTCGGCCTCGGCGTCGAGCTCGGCCTGACGCTGCTCCAGCTCCCGCTGCCGCCGCTCGAGTTCGAGCTCCTCCGGCGTCTTCGTGGTGGGCTTGTCGTCGTCGTCCATCAGGCCCTTGGTCTCGGCCTTGAAGATGCGCAACGCACGACCGCTGCCGCGAGCGAGCTCGGGCAGCTTCGAGGCACCGAACAGCAGCACCAGAACCGCCAGGATGATGAGCAGCTCCGGGGGGCCGAGTCCGGCGATGAGCGGGATCATGTGCGTCCTTAGTTGTGCGAGTTGCTGACGGCGTTCATCCTACGCGCGGGTCTGTGAGTACAGACCGAGAGTCCCCTGGGCGGCTTCCGTGAAGGCTTCGGCGTACGCCGCAGGGCCGATGACCCGGGCGTGGGGGGCCAGGCGCAGCAACAACCGGGTGAGCCAGCGCTCCTCGGCCACCAGCAGGTCGACCTCCAGGCTCCCGTCGGGGTGGGTCCGCACCGCCTCGACGGGGTAGTACTCGATGACCCAGCGTGCGGCCGGATCCAGGCGAATGGTGGCGCGCGTGGTGTCGGCGGCTCGAGCGAAGAGACCGTCGCCGAGGTCCCGGGGTGCCTCGGGCCCGGTCTCGATTGGGTCGTCGAGCACCTCGGCCCGGTCGATCCGGTCCAGCCGGAACAGGCGGGGCGCCTCGGCGCTGTGGCACCAGGCGTCCAGGTAGGCGAAGCCGTGCGCGGTCACCACTCCGCGGGGGTCCACCCGGCGCTCGGACTCCTCGTCCCGCGACGGGACGTAGTAGCTCAGGAGGACCTGGCGCTGCGTGTCGGCCGCGCCCTGCAGCTTGGCGGCCAGCAGCGCCAGGTCGGCACCGACGCCCGCGTCCCCGGGATCGATCCGGGGGGCTGCGGTGCCCTCGGCCGCGGCCGCCTCGAGCTTGGCGAGGGCGCGGTCGACCACCTCGCGGGTCTCGTCCTTCGCGCCGTTGCGCAGCGCCCGCAGGGCCACGATGATCGCGGTCGCCTCCGTCGGGTTGAGCCGCAGTGGACGCGCCAGATAGTCGGCATTGGAGACCCGGATCACCCCGTCGGCCTCGGGACCCTCCAGTGCGTCCAGGTCCACGTCGATGAGGTCGCCGGGATAGCCGCCGGGGAGGCCGCACATCAGGAGCACCTTGAGGTCCTTGACCAGCTGGTCGGCCGGGACGTCCAGCGCGGCAGCTGCCTCGTCGAGGCGGACCTGCCCGCGCGCGTGCAGAAACGGAACCAGGGCCAGGAGCCTGGCCACCTGGTCCTTGGCTCCGAGCTGGGAGGCCTGGCCGCCGCTCACGATCCGCTCCCGACGGCGGCTGACAGGCGGTCGATGACGGCCTGCCGAACGTTGGGTGGCTCGACCACGTAGACGTCCGCGCCGAAGCCGAGCAGCTCGTCGACCATGCCCATCCCGCCCTGGGTGAGGACCAGTCGGTCCCAGCCCGTTCGCTCGTCGGGTCCGGCCACGCCGGTCTCGACCTCGTCGGCGTTGCGCCGCAACGCGTGCCCGGCGTCGGTGCGGACCAGCACCACGGCCCGCTCGGTCGACGGGGCGGGGGCCAGCCGTTTCGCGACGGAACGTACGTCGGTCCCCGGCGGGACGTCGTAGGAGCCCGGCTCACCGGCCTTCCGGGCCTCGCCCTGCACCCGGGAGAGCCGGAAGACCCGCTCGTCCTGGCGGTCGGTGTCGTAGCCCACGACGTACCAGCGCCCCGAGTAGCGCACCACGCCCCACGGCTGGAGGTGTCGCGTCGAGACGGCGTGCTCGCCGGAGCGCACGTAGTCGAACTCCACCGGTACCCGCTCCTGGGTGGCCTCCCAGAACACGTCGAAGGACGGTTCGTCGGCGGTCAGCCGCGGCTCGACGATGTCCAGGGCCGAGACGTCGACGGCGACCCCCAGGGCCTTGAGCTTGCGCACCGCCTCGGTGGTGGCCTCGGCCAGCCGTGCATGCTCCCAGACCTTGGTGGCGAGCCCGATGACCGCGGCCTCGTCGGCCTCGAGGTTGATCTCCGGGAGCGCGAACTCGTCGGGGCGGATCCGGTAGCCGGGCTCGTCGTCGAAGTACGGGTCGATCTGGCCGACCTCGATGGGCACGCCCAGGCTGCGCAGCTCCTCCTTGTCGCGCTCGAACATCTTCTCGAACGCGTCCGTGGACGACTCCGGGTAGAGGATCGCCCGGATCCTGTCCTTGGAGACGAAGTGCCGTTGCACGAGCAGCATGATCAGCAGGTTGAGCAGGCGCTCCGTCTTGCGCACCGTCATGCGGCCCCGGCCTCTCTTGCTACTCGGTCACGTCGGGTGCGGTCACTTCGCCGAGATGATGTCGACCACGAAGTACAGGGTGCTGTTCGCCGGGATGTTCGCCTGCTTCTGCGCGCCGTAGCCGAGGTCCGACGGGATCTCGAGCAGCACCCGGCTGCCGACCTTGACCCCGGACAGGCCCAGGGTCCAGCCCTGGATCACGCCCGTGAGCGCGAACGGCACCGGCTTCTTGGAGTAGCTCTCGTCGAACGGCTTCTTGGCGCCGTACACCTGGCCGAGGTAGTTGGCTGTGACGGTCATCGACGAAGTGACGGTCTTGCCCTTGCCCTTCCTGACGATGCTGCGCAGCAGGTCTCCGTTCGCCTTCGGCGCGGGCAGGCCCTTGAAATCGAGGCCGACCGGCTCACCCTTCTTGAGGATCAGCCCGGGCAGCTTCGACTTGGGTACGTCCACCGGCTTCGGCGGTGTGTAGATCTCCATCAGGTCGAGGATCACCAGGACGGCGTCCTTGTTGCCGATCTGGAGCTGTGGGTTCCCGGTCTCGCCGAACAGGTCCGCGGCGGAGGCCGTGAGGGCCACGCGCGAGCCGATGGTCTGGTTCTCGAGGGCCTGGGCGAACGGCTTGCTCAGCTTGTCGTCGAGCGTCAGGGCCTGAGGCTGCGAGTCGTAGGTCGACAAGGCCTTCTGCTGGGTGTAACCGTTGCCGAGCCAGACGTTCGTCAGGATCTTGTCGCCGGTCTTCACGGGGACCCCGTCACCCTTCACGAGCGTCTTGACCGCGGTCGTGCTCGCGGTCATCTCGCCCTTCCACTTGACGTCGGGAGCCTTGCCGAAGGCACCGGTGATCGTGACGGCATCGAGGCCCTCGTAGGTGGAACTCGAGCCGCCGTTGTCGCTACCGCAGGCGGTGAGGCTCGCGAGGAGCACGACGGGCAGGAGGAGCAGGGCGGGGCGACGGAGTCGTCGGAGCACGGTGAGTCAACCTTTGTCGATGGCGGTACTGGGCAGCGCGGGACACCTTACAAGTCGCCCCTGAGAACTCTCGGCGGGCCGGACTACATCCCGTCGATCAGGCGCTGGACACGCTCGTCGTAGGCACGGAAGGGGTCCTTGCAGAGAACCGTGCGCTGGGCCTGGTCGTTGAGCTTCAGGTGCACCCAGTCGACGGTGAAGTCGCGCCGGCGCTCCTGTGCCTTGCGGATGAACTCGCCGCGGAGGCGGGCGCGGGTCGTCTGCGGCGGCACCGACTTGGCCTCGAAGATCTTGAGGTCGGTGGTGACCCGTGCGACGGCGCCGCGCTTCTCGAGGAGGTAGTAGAGCCCGCGACCACGGTGGATGTCGTGGTACGCGAGGTCGAGCTGCGCGATCCGCGGGTGGCCCAGCGGCAGGCCGTGCTTCGCGCGGTAACGGTCGATCAGCTTCCACTTGATGACCCAGTCGATCTCGCGGTCGACCAGGCCAAGGTCGTCCGACTCGATCGCCTTGAGCCCCCGCTCCCACAGGTCGAGGCACTGCTCGATCACCGGCGTGCTGATCTGTCGCCGGTCGACGAAGTCGCGCGCCTTGGAGAGGTACTCACCCTGGATCTCGAGCGCGCTCGCCTCCCGGCCGTTGGCCAGGCGGACCTTGCGGCGGCCGGTGACGTCGTGCGAGATCTCCCGGATCGCCCGAATCGGGTTCTCCATGGTGAGGTCGCGCATGATCACGCCCTCCTCGATCATCCGCAGGACCAGGTCGCAACTGGCGACCTTCAGCATGGTCGTGGTCTCACTCATGTTGGAGTCGCCGACGATCACGTGCAGCCGGCGGTACTTCTCGGCGTCGGCGTGTGGCTCGTCGCGGGTGTTGATGATCGGCCGGCTCCGGGTGGTGGCGCTGGAGACGCCCTCCCAGATGTGCTCGGCCCGCTGGGAGACCGAGTAGCTGGCGCCCCGGGGCGTCTGGGTGATCTTGCCGGCGCCCACGACCATCTGCCGGGTCACCAGGAACGGGATCAGAACGTCGGCAAGCCGGGAGAACTCGCCGGCCCGGCCGACGAGATAGTTCTCGTGGCAGCCGTAGGAGTTGCCGGCGGAGTCGGTGTTGTTCTTGAACAGGTAGATCTCGCCCTGGATGCCCTCGTCGTGCAGGCGCTGCTCGGCGTCCAGCAGCAGTCCTTCGAGCACCCGCTCCCCCGCTTTGTCGTGGGTGACGAGCTCGGTGACGTCGTCGCACTCGGGCGTGGCGTACTCCGGGTGGCTGCCGACATCGAGGTAGAGCCGGGCACCGTTGCGCAGGAAGACGTTGCTGCTGCGCCCCCAGCTGACGACCTTGCGGAACAGGTAGCGGGCGACCTCATCGGGGCTCAGACGGCGCTGGCCCTTGAACGTGCACGTGACGCCGTACTCGTTCTCGATGCCGAAGATCCGCCGGTCCATGGCCCAACCCTACGGCCCGACCTGGTGAAGAGGCCGAGACTCGGCGCACCGAGAACGGGGTTTGGTCCCCAACCGCAACAAAACGGCCGCGCATCATGCGGTTTGTGACCAACGGCCCTTCATCAGCCAACGGTTCTGCAGCCGCCGCCTCCCCGTGGTCGAGTAGCAAGAATGCTCCAACCAGGCCGTCCACCGCCGCAGGCGTCCCGGGCGGTGGACTCTGCCCACAGCCCGATCGATCTCCTGCAGGGTGACCAAGGGGTGTTGGACCAGGTCTGGCGCAGTGAAGCCGCGGCGGACCACGCCTACCTCCACGATCCTCCGGCCTCGCCGCAGGTCGTTGGTACGCCGTCGGGGCTCGTCGTGGACGGCTCCGTCGTACTCGTGCACTGAGTTCGTGCCCTGCACGAGCAGATCGACACGGGCCACGAAGCGGCCCTCCGCGTCGACGAGCTTCGCCTGCGCTTCAACCACGATGCCGGCAAGCACGTGGAAGAGGCGCAGCAGCGTCTCCCACGCAGACTCTGCTCGTCCGTCGCTGAAGCTCGCAGCCCGGCGAAGTCGGCGTACGCCGGGTCGGGACGTCTCGCAGATGGCCGCAAGGGAAGCAGGGGTCACGTCGCCCTTCCGTAGGGCCGAATCGATGAGGACGACCAGATCGAGGAGGCCCAGGTCGCGCGCAGCGCGTAACAGGACCTCTTCCGGTGAGTCGACCAGGTGACCGTGCCGCACTTGGCAGGACGACTCGCGGTCGAGTCTCGAGCAGATCAGACCCGCTCTCCTCGGGCGGTTGCTCAGGAGTCCCATGGCCGCGAATACAGGCACGAACTCGGGCAACGGAGGCAACCACCAGTCGTAAAGGCTGGCGGCGGTCACGTGAGTGAACACGGCGTCCTCGGGGAGCACGAGCCGCCAGGCCGCCAGCTCGCGCAGCTCTTCCGCGCGGTGGTCGAGCCCCTCAGCAATCGGAAGGAAGAGCCCATGGCTCACACGTCGGAAGGCAGCCGACCTGATTTCCCCGCGGAGTGGTCCGTTCTCGTCGTGCATACAGCGATCGTTGACAGTGCGCGCCCATCTGAACAGCGCCAATCTGCCGCCTGTGGACAAGGTGTACGAGCCGCTCGCAGGAGCACTCGCCCAGTGGTCACAATCCGCACTCCGAGAACCCTCGAGGTGGGGGTTGGGGACCAAACCCCTACCTCACAGCGAGCCGGGAAGTCCCGGGCCAGGTAGGTCTGGGCGACGGCGCCAGAGCGGGAGCCCGGTGCGCAGGTGTGCGATCGAGACAACCGCTCTCCGAGTCGCGGTCAGGCACGTGGTTTACGGCGCCACTGGGGGCGGGCTGGGCGGCTCGCCCGTGGTCGGGTCCTCCAGGGGCGGCACGTCGCCGCTCACCTCGTCGGTCGGGTCGGCGGGGTCGTCCGGGGTGGCGTCCGACGGCATGGTGCCGGGAGCGGCGTCCCCGGGCTGCGGCGGGGCCGCGACGCCCGGTCCTCGCTCGCCCAGGAGGGCCTCGAGGCGGGCCGGGCTGAGCCGGCTGAACTTGCGGGGCTGCGCCCGGGTCCGGTCGAGGATCGCGACCTCGAGGTCCTTGAGCGGGAGCACCCGGTCCTTGGTGGCTCCCTTGTCGTCCGAGGTGTGCCCCAGGGCGGCCACGGCCATCCGCACGGCCTCCTGGAGCGAGGCGCCCTCGACGTAGTGCTCGCCGAGATAGCTCGCCACCACGTCGGCCGCACCGCCCATGACCGCGAACCCGTGCTCGTCGGCGACCTGACCGTCGTAGGTCAGGCGGTAGATCTGGTCGGCCGCGGCGTCGTCGCCGATCTCGGCCACGAAGAGCTCCACCTCGTACGGCTTCTCACCGCCGCTCGAGAAGATCGTCCCGAGGGTCTGTGCGTAGGCGTTGGCGAGTCCCCGCCCGGTGACGTCGCGCCGGTCGTAGGCGTAGCCGCGCATGTCGGCGAGCCGCACCCCGGCGATCCTGAGGTTCTCGAACTCGTTGTAGCGCCCGACCGCCGCGAACGCGATCTGGTCATAGATCTCCGAGACCTTGTGCAGCGCCTGCGAGGGGTTCTCGGAGACGAAGAGGATGCCGCCGGCGTACTGAACGCTCACGACCGAGCGGCCGCGGGCGATCCCCTTGCGGGCGAAGTCGGCCCGGTCCTTCATCAGCTGTTCGGGCGAGACGTAGAAGGGCATGCTCATGCTGATCCCTCCCCGGGATGGCGATCGAACTTCGCTCGGCGATCGAGCTGGTCGAGATTCACGTCAGGGCCGCGGACGGGCCGTCGGGACGGGTCATCCGGCCGGCGATCACCCGGTCGGCGATGTCGGCGACGCCGGAGTCGGGCAGCCGACGGGCGCCGTCGGCGGTGATCACCTGTACGACGGGAAAGATCCGGCGGGTCAGGTCGGGCCCACCGGTGGCGGAGTCGTCGTCTGCGGCGTCGTAGAGGGCCTGGATGGTCGCCGTGACACAGCCGGTCTCGTCGAGGTCCTCGCGGTAGAGCTTCTTGAGGGAGCCGCGCGCGAACAGCGACCCGGAGCCCACCGAGTGGAAGGCGGTCTCCTCGTAGCGCCCGCCGGTGACGTCGTAGCTGAAGATGCGGCCCTGCCCCGCCTGGAGGTCGTAGCCGGCGAAGAGGGGCACGACGGCCAGGCCCTGCATGGCCATCCCGAGGTTGGACCGGATCAGCGCCGCAAGCCGGTTGGCCTTGCCGTCCATCGACAGCGTGGTGCCCTCGATCTTCTCGTAGTGCTCGAGCTCGGTCTGGAAGAGCCGGACCATCTCGACGGCGAGGCCGGCCGTGCCGGCGATACCGACGGCGGAGAACTCGTCGGCCGGGAACACCTTCTCGATGTCGCGCTGGGCGATGATGTTGCCCATCGTGGCCCGGCGGTCGCCGGCCATCACGACCCCGCCGGGGAACGTCGCGGCGACGATGGTCGTGCCGTGCGGGGCAAGGTCGCCGGCCTGGCCCTGGGGCAGGGCACGACGCCCCGGGAGCAGGTCGGGTGCCTGCTCGGCGAGGAAGTCACTGAAGGACGAGACGCCCGGCTGCAGGAACGCAACCGGGAGGCGGGGCCCCGTCATTCGGGGTCCCTGCGCGAACCGCAGCGCAGCGAGGATTCGCGGGGGTTGCTGATCACTGTCCGCCCTTCTGGATGAACGACTTCACGAAGTCCTCGGCGTTCGACTCGAGCACGTCGTCGATCTCGTCGAGGATCGCGTCGATGTCGTCGTCCAGGGCCTCCTTGCGCTCGGCAACGTCGGACTCGGTCGCGACCTCGGTCGCTTCCTCGGTCTCGGACGACTTGCGCGGTTGCTTCTGCTCCTGTGCCATGACCCCGACCCTATCCAGTCCGACCGAGATCCGTAGGCCCTCGAGGCCCTGCGGCCGTGTCAGCGGCTGCGAGTGAGGGCCGAGAACAGGGCCTCGGCGGTTTCGGAGCGGTCGAGCAATTCCCCCACGTGGGCCCTGCTGCCGCGCAGCGGGTCGATCGTGGGGACCCGCTGCAGCGACTCCCGGCCGGGGAGGTCGAAGATCACCGAGTCCCACGAAGCCGCGGCGACGTTCTCGGCGTACTTCTCCAGGCAGCGGCCCCGGAAGTAGGCACGGGTGTCCTCCGGGGGGTCGTGCATGGCTGCGGTGATGGATGCGTCGTCGAGCAGCCGCTCCATCCGTCCCATGCCCAGGAGGCGGTGGTACAGCCCCTTCTCCGGCCGGATGTCGGAGTACTGGTAGTCGATCAGCTGCAGCTTGGCGTCGCTCCACTCGAGGCCGTCGCGCTGACGGTACTGCTCGAGCAGCTTCAGCTTGGCGACCCAGTCCAGCTCGCGGGCGCAGAGCATCGGGTCCCGCTCGAGGCGGTCGAGGACGGACTCCCAGCGCGCGAGGACGTCCACGGTCTGCGCGTCCGCATTGTTGCCGTACCGGTCCTCGACGAACTTGCGGGCCAGGTCCAGGTACTCGAGTTGGAGCTGGATGCCGGTCAGCGTGCGACCGTCCGCGAGCGTGATGAGCTGGCGGAGCGTCGGGTCGTGGGAGACCGCCCGCAGCGCCGAGACCGGGCCGTCGATGCTGAGCTCACGGGTGATGAACCGGTCCTCGATCATCGACAGCACCAGCGCGGTGGTGCCGACCTTGAGGTACGTCGACACCTCGGAGAGGTTCGCGTCGCCGATGATCACGTGGAGGCGGCGGTACTTCTCCGGGTCGGCATGGGGCTCGTCCCTGGTGTTGATGATCGGGCGCTTCAGCGTGGTCTCGAGGCCCACCTCGACCTCGAAGTAGTCGGCCCGCTGGCTGACCTGGAAGCCGTGCTCGCGGCCGTCCTGACCGATGCCGACCCGACCCGACCCGACGATGACCTGGCGGCTGACGAAGAACGGCGTCAGGTGGCGGACGATGTCCGCGAACGGTGTGGAGCGCCGCATCAGGTAGTTCTCGTGGGTGCCGTACGACGCGCCCTTGTTGTCGGTGTTGTTCTTGTAGAGCGCGATCGGCGACCCGCCCGGAAGCTGGCTGGCCCGGCGCTGGGCGTCGAGCATGACCTGCTCGCCGGCCTTGTCCCACTTCACGATGTCGAGCGGCGAGGTGACCTCGGGAGTGGAGTACTCCGGGTGGGCGTGGTCGACGTAGAGCCGGGCGCCGTTCGTGAGGATGACGTTGGCGAGGCCCATGTCCTCGTCCGTGAGCTGCGCCGGGTCGGCCGCCTGCCGCGACATCTCGAACCCGCGGGCGTCGCGCAGCGGGGACTCCTCCTCGAAGTCCCACCGGGCGCGCCGCGCCCGCACCGTGGCCGAGGCGTAGGCGTTCACGACCTGCGAGGACGCCACCATCGGGTTGGCCAGGGGCTGGCCCTGGACCGAGATGCCGTACTCGACCTCGACCCCCATGACCCGGCGAACACTCATGTGCTGAGCCTACGCTCGGGCTTCGACTTCGACGGAGGTATGTCATGGACGCGAGCGACAACTCGGCCCGGGCCATCGCGGCGGCCGAGGAGCTCGGCCTTGCGCACACCGTGACCCGGCACGGCCCGGTCCGCTCCCTCGAGGAGGCGGCCGCGGCACGGGGTGTCGAGCCGCGCCAGATCGTGAAGACCCTGGTGGTGCGGGTCAGCGAGGGCGACCACCGGTTCGTGCTGGTGCCGGGTGACCGCGAGATCGCCTGGCCCAAGCTCCGCGCGCTCCTGGGTGTCAACCGGCTCTCGATGCCGAGCGCCGAGGGCGCCCACGAGGTGACCGGCTACGTGCGGGGCACGATCACCCCGCTCGGCAGCCGCACTCCCCTGCCGGTCGTCGTCGATGCGTCGATCAGCGGGCCCGTGTCGATCGGTGGTGGCGCCCACGGGGTCGCGCTGAGCGTCGACACAGCGGAACTCGTCGGCGCCCTTGACGCCACGGTGGCAGACGTGACCTAGAGGTACTGACCCGTGTTGGCCACGGTGTCGATGGAGCGGCCCGGCTCGGTGCCCTGCTTGCCGGTGATCAGCGTGCGGATGAAGACGATCCGCTCGCCCTTCTTGCCGGAGATCCGGGCCCAGTCGTCGGGGTTGGTGGTGTTCGGGAGGTCCTCGTTCTCCTTGAACTCGTCCACGCAGGCCTGCATGAGGTGGGAGACCCGCAGGCCGCGCTGGTCGTGGTCGAGGAGGTCCTTGATCGCCATCTTCTTCGCGCGGTCGACGATGTTCTGGATCATCGCGCCCGAGTTGAAGTCCTTGAAGTACAGGACCTCCTTGTCGCCGTTGGCGTAGGTGACCTCCAGGAAGCGGTTCTCCTCGGTCTCGGTGTACATCCGCTCGACGGTCGCCTGGATCATGCCGGCCACGCAGGCGTCGCGGTCGCCCGCGAACTCACCGAGGTCGTCGGCGTGGAGCGGCAGGTTGGCCAGGAGGTACTTGGAGAAGATGTCCCGTGCCGACTCGGCGTCGGGGCGCTCGATCTTGATCTTCACGTCGAGGCGACCCGGCCGCAGGATCGCCGGGTCGATCATGTCCTCGCGGTTCGAGGCACCGATGACCAGGACGTTCTCCAGCAGCTCGACCCCGTCGATCTCGCTGAGCAGCTGCGGCACGATGGTGTTCTCGACGTCGGAGGAGACCCCGGATCCGCGGGTGCGGAACAGCGAGTCCATCTCGTCGAAGAACACGATGACGGGCGTGCCCTCGCTGGCCTTCTCGCGGGCGCGCTGGAAGACCAGCCGGATGTGCCGCTCGGTCTCGCCGACGTACTTGTTGAGCAGCTCGGGGCCCTTGATGTTGAGGAAGTA
>JAOPXC010000045.1 GCA_025965335.1 Nocardioides sp.
CGATGTTCCGGGGCTGGCTCGACGACGCGCTCGCCGCCGGCCTCCACGAGCCCAACGCGATGGTGGTCGCGACCGTGGGCGTGGACTCCGCACCGTCCGCACGGATGGTGCTGCTCAAGGGCCTCGACGAGCGCGGCTTTGTCTTCTTCACCAACACCCGCTCGCGCAAGGGCGTCGAGCTCGCCGCGAACCCCCGGTGCGCGCTGCTCTTCCCGTGGCACCCGCTGGAGCGTCAGGTGCGCGTCGACGGGACCGCTACGCCCCTGGCGGCGCAGGACGTGGCGGCGTACTTCGCCGTACGCCCGCGCGGGTCGCAGCTCGGCGCCTGGGCCTCGCACCAGTCGCGGCCGGTGCGCGACCGCGAGGAGCTGACCCGGGCCCTCGACGAGGTCGCCGCCCGGTTCCCCGACGAGGTGCCGGTCCCCGAGGAGTGGGGCGGGTACGTCGTACGCCCCGACGCCGTGGAGTTCTGGCAGGGCCGACCCGGCCGGATGCACGACCGGCTGGTCTACCGCCGCGACGGCGCCGGCTGGGCGACCGTCCGGCTCGCGCCGTAAGGCCGATACTCCGTGACGAAACGGTCGTGAATCGGGCCCGGACCCGACAGTTTTCGTCACGGACTATCCCGAAGACGGTTTGTGAGTGAGTGCTCACTCACTTAGGATCGGGGGTGTGACCAAGAGGGAGCGGGCTCGGCCGATGTCGGCCGACGAGCGGCGGAGCGCGATCATCGAGGCGACCCTGCCGCTGCTCGCCGCGCACGGCGGCGGGGTGACGACGCGCCAGATCGCCGAGGCCGCGGGCATCGCCGAGGGCACCATCTTCCGGGTCTTTCCGGACAAGCGGGCGCTGTTCCTGGCCGCCGCCGAGCAGACCATGAACCCGCCCCGCGGCCGTGAGGACCTCGGCGCCGCCCTGGCCGAGCTGCCGGTCCTGCGAGCCAAGCTGGTGGTCGTGACCGGACGTGTCGTCGCTCGCATGGAGCAAGGGATGCTCGTGATGATGGCGCTGCGCTCGATCTTCATGACCGAGGGCCCGCCGGAGCACGACCCGGACGAACCGCCGGGGCCGCCGAAGTTCGTGATCGAGGCCAACCAGCAGCTGCTGGCCAACCTCACCGATCTCCTGTTCGCCCCCCACGCCGACGAGCTCCGGGTGCCGCCCGAGCGCGCGGCGTTGATCCTGCGCAGCCTGGTGTTCGGCGCCTGGCACCCGGGGATGCCGCACGGCGTCCGGGAGCTCACGCCGGACGACGTGGCCGACGTGGTCCTCCACGGGGTCGCCCGTCGGGCACCGAACAACCTCGGAAGGGACGACTCCTGATGCTGCTCCGCCTGATGCGGACCTACCTCCGGCCCTACCGGGCCTGGCTCTCGGTCATCGTGGTGCTGCAGTTCACCGCCACCGTGGCGATGCTGTTCCTGCCGAGCCTGAACGCCGACATCATCGACCAGGGCGTGGCCCGTGGTGACACCGGTTACATCGTCCACACGGGCACGATCATGCTCGGGGTCTCGCTTCTGCAGATCGTCTGCTCGGTCGCGGCCGTCTGGTTCTCCGCGCGCACCGCGATGGCCTTCGGGCGTGACCTGCGTGCGGCGGTCTTCCACCGGGTCGGGTCGTTCTCGGGCCGCGAGGTGGCCGCGTTCGGCGCCCCGTCCCTGATCACCCGCAACACCAACGACGTGCAGCAGGTGCAGATGCTGACGCTGATGACCTGCACGATGGCGGTCTCGGTCCCGATCATGATGGTCGGCGGCATCCTGATGGCGATGCGCGAGGACCTCGGGCTGTCCTGGCTCCTGGCGCTCGTGGTGCCGGCCCTGTTCCTGGCCGTCGGCCTGGTCGTGTCGCAGATGGTGCCGAGCTTCCGCCTCGTCCAGGTCCGCATCGACGAGGTGAACCGGGTGCTCCGCGAGCAGATCACCGGCATCCGGGTGGTGCGGGCGTTCGTGCGCGAGCCCCTCGAGACCGCGCGGTTCCGGAAGGCCAACGACGACCTCACCGAGGTCTCCGTGCGGGCCGGCCGCTGGATGGCGACGATGTTCCCGCTGGTGATGCTCGTCGTGAACATCTCCAGCGTCGCCGTGATCTGGTTCGGTGGTCACCGCGTCGACAACGGCCAGATGCAGGTCGGCGCCCTCACCGCGTTCCTGTCCTACCTGATGCAGATCCTGATGTCGGTGATGATGGGCACGTTCATGCTGATGATGGTCCCGCGCTCCGCGGTGTGCGCGGACCGCATCGCGGAGGTGCTCGACACCGAGTCCTCGGTCGTCTCGCCGCTCGACGGTGTTCGGGAGCTGACCGTCCGCGGGCACCTCGACCTCGAGGGCGTCGGCTTCACCTATCCGGGCGCCGAGAAGCCGGTGCTGGACGACGTGAGCTTCTCCGCTCGACCGGGCCAGACCGTCGCGGTGATCGGCTCCACCGGGGCGGGCAAGAGCACGCTGGTGAACCTCGTGCCCCGGCTGTTCGACGCCACCGCCGGCGAGGTGCGGGTCGACGGCGTCGACGTACGTCGGCTCGACCCGGAGGTCCTCTGGGCGCGGATCGGGCTGGTGCCCCAGAAGGCGTTCCTCTTCTCCGGCACCGTGGCCACCAACCTGCGGCACGGCAACCCGAAAGCGACCGACGAGGACCTCTGGCGGGCCCTCGAGATCGCCCAGGGTCGGGAGTTCGTCGAGGCGATGCCCGAAGGCCTCGATGCCCCGATCGTCCAGGGCGGCACCAATGTGTCGGGCGGGCAGCGGCAGCGGCTCGCGATCGCCCGTGCGCTCGTGCGCCGCCCAGAGATCTACCTCTTCGACGACGCGTTCTCGGCGCTCGACCTGGCCACCGACGCACGCCTGCGGGCCGCCCTGCGGCCGGTGACCCGCGACGCCACGGTCGTCATCGTGGCGCAGCGCGTGACCACGATCCGCGACGCCGACCTGATCATCGTCCTCGAGGACGGAGCGGTCGTCGGCCGCGGCACCCACGACGAGCTCCTCGCGGGCAACGAGACCTACCGGGAGATCGTCGAGTCCCAGCTCAGCGCGGAGGAAGTGGCATGACGCAGGTCGAGAGCGGCAAGAAGCCGAGCGGTCAGCTGAAGGAGACCGAACGCATCGAGGCCGGCCCCGGCGGCCCCGGCCCCGGCCGTGGTCCGATGGGTGGCGGCCTGGTGGGCCAGAAGGCGATGACCTTCGGCCCGTCGGCGAAGCGACTGGTCGCGCGGATGGCTCCGGAGCGCGTCAAGGCGATCTCGGTCGTGGCCCTCGCGGTCCTCAGCGTCACGATGATGGCGTACGGACCGCGGCTGCTGGGCAAGGCCACGGACCTCGTCTTCGCCGGGTACCTGGGAGGGCAGCTGCCGCCGGGCACCGACCCCTCGCGGTTCCCCGCCGCCGCGCGAGGACTGGACGTCGTACCGGGCCAGGGCGTCGACTTCAACGCCGTCGGGCACGTCCTGATGATCGTGCTCGCGGTGTACGCCGGTGCCGCGGTGCTCGGCTGGCTGCAGGGCTACCTGCTCAACGACGTGGTGCAGAACACCGTCCTGCGGATGCGTTCCGACGTCGAGGACAAGGTCAACCGGCTGCCCCTGCCGTTCTTCGACCGCCAGCCCCGCGGCGAGCTGCTGAGCCGCGTCACCAACGACATCGACAACATCAGCCAGACGCTGCAGCAGACGATGAGCCAGCTGCTCACGTCGTTGCTGACCGTGCTCGCGGTGCTGTCGATGATGTTCTGGATCTCCCCGATGCTCGCGCTGATCGCCCTGGTGTCGGTGCCGGTGTCGATGTATGCGACCACCAGGATCATGAAGCGCTCGCAGAGCCAGTTCATCGCCCAGTGGCGCCGGACCGGCAAGCTGAACGCCCACATCGAGGAGACGTTCTCCGGCCACGCGCTGGTCACGGTCTTCGGCCGCCAGCAGGACGTGGAGGCGAGCTTCAAGGTGCAGAACGACGAGTTGTACGACTCGTCGTTCCGAGCCCAGTTCGTGAGCGGGCTGATCATGCCGCTGATGATGTTCATCGGGAACCTGAACTACGTCGTGATCGCGGTCGTCGGCGGGCTCCGGGTGGCCAGCGGGACGCTGAGCCTCGGCGACGTACAGGCCTTCATCCAGTACACCCGCCAGTTCACCCAGCCGCTGACCACGGTCGCCTCGATGATGAACCTCCTGCAGTCCGGTGTCGCGTCGGCCGAGCGGGTCTTCGAGCTGCTCGACGCCGACGAGCAGCTGCCGGACGGTCCGGCGTCGACCACCCCTGCGGAGCGTCGCGGTGAGGTGCGGTTCGAGGACGTCTCGTTCCGGTACGACGAGGACACCCCGCTCATCGACGACCTGTCGCTGGTGGCGCGCCCGGGACAGACCGTGGCCATCGTCGGGCCCACGGGGGCCGGCAAGACCACGCTGGTCAACCTGGTGATGCGGTTCTACGAGCTGGACGGCGGCCGGATCACCCTCGACGGTCGCGACATCACCGCGATGCCCCGCTCCGAGCTGCGCGGTCAGATCGGCATGGTCCTGCAGGACACCTGGCTGTTCGGCGGGACGATCCGCGACAACATCGCCTACGGTCGGCCGGATGCCACGGACGACCAGATCCTCGAGGCCGCGACCGCGACGTTCGTGGACCGTTTCGTGCACTCGCTGCCCGACGGCTACGACACCGTCATCGACGAGGACGGCGGCAACCTCTCGGCCGGTGAGCGACAGCTGGTGACGATTGCCCGCGCCTTCCTCTCCGACCCGGCGCTGCTGATCCTCGACGAGGCCACCAGCTCGGTCGACACCCGTACCGAGCTGTTGCTCCAGCACGCCATGGCCGCGCTGCGCACCGACCGCACGTCGTTCGTGATCGCCCACCGCCTCAGCACCATCCGCGACGCGGACCTGATCCTCGTCATGGAGGCCGGCCACATCGTCGAACAGGGCACCCACGACGAGCTCCTGGTCGCCGACGGCGCCTACGCGCGCCTCTACAACGCCCAGTTCGCCGCCGCCGTCGCGTAGCTCGCGGCAAAACCTCTTGAACGCCCGTCCCGCCGCACCTACCGTTGAGGCACACGGGAAAGGAGGTGGTCCGAAGAATGAATTCTTATGGGACGCGTGAGGTGGCTGCCCGCTAGCAGCCCCAGCACCAGGATCGGGCAGGAATGCCCGTGACGCTGCTGGCGAATACCAAGCAGCTACCCGACCCGCAGGCGATCCGGACATCACGTCCTCCGGAGCGGTCTCACCCGAGGCCACGCCTGCGGGTCGCTGCATTTCCCGGTGGGGTCGACGTGCTGGGCGGTGCAGGAGCACCGGGTCGGACCGACGCCTAGTTGACGATGTCAACCAATTCGAATATAGTTGCCAAAGTCAACCTTATGATCGACGTGAATCGAGCTTCTTCCATGACGCAGGCCGTCACCCCGCCCGAGCCGTTGGGCACCGGGCCCGCCGAGCAGATGTCGCACCGCGAGATCATGGAGGCCCTCAGCGGACTCCTGCTCGCGATGTTTGTGGCGATGCTCTCGAGCACGGTCGTGACCAACGCCCTGCCGCGGATGGTCAGCGACCTCGGGGGCAGCCAGACCGGCTACACCTGGGTCGTGGTCGCCACGCTGCTGTCGATGACCGCGACCACGCCGCTCTGGGGCAAGCTTGCCGACCTGTTCAGCAAGAAGCTGCTGGTGCAGAGCGCGCTGGTCATCTACTCGGTCGGCTCCCTGGTCGCCGCCCTGGCACCGAGCATGGAGGTCCTGATCGGCGCCCGGGTCATCCAGGGCCTCGGCGTCGGTGGCCTGTCCGCCCTGGTCCAGGTCGTGATCGCCACGATGGTGACGCCGCGTGAACGCGGTCGCTACTCCGGCTACCTCGGTGCCGTGTTCGCGCTCGCCACGGTGAGCGGGCCCCTGATCGGTGGCGTGATCGTGGACAGCCCTCTGGGTTGGCGCGGCTGCTTCTTCGTGGGTCTGCCCGTCGCCGTCGCCGCGTTCGTGCTGCTCCAGAAGACCCTGCACCTGCCCGTGGTCAAGCGGCCGGTGCGGATCGACTACCTCGGTGCCACCCTGATCGTCGCGGGCGTCTCCCTGCTGCTGGTCTGGGTCTCGCTCGCCGGCAGCCAGTTCGCCTGGGGCTCCGGCACGAGCTACGCGCTGGTCGCCGGCGGCCTCGCGACCATCGCCGCCGCGGTGTACGTCGAGGCGCGGGTCGCGGCCGAGCCGGTCATCCCGCTGCGCCTGTTCAAGGACCGCACGACAGCCCTCGCCACGGGTGCCTCGGTGATGGTCGGCCTCGCCATGTTCGGCGCGACGGTCTACCTCAGCGAGTACTTCCAGAACGCCCGTGGCATGAGCCCGACGCACGCCGGCCTGATGTCGACCTCGCTGGTCGGCGGGCTGCTGGTCTCGAGCGTCATCAGCGGGCGGTTCATCAGCAAGACCGGGCTGTGGAAGAGCTGGCTGGTCGGCGGCATGGTCCTCGTGATCGTCGGCATCGGTCTGCTCGGCACGATCGACGCCCACACGAACCTGGCCGAGGTGGGCCTGTTCATGGCGATCCTCGGCGTCGGGCTCGGCGCCACCATGCAGAACCTCGTCCTCGCCGTGCAGAACAACACCGCCCAGTCCGACATGGGTGCCGCGAGCTCCGTCGTCGCGTTCTTCCGTTCCATGGGTGGCTCGATCGGTGTCTCGGCGCTCGGCGCGCTGCTCAGCCACCAGGTGGCGCAGAAGGTGACCGACGGCCTCACCGCGATGGGCATCGACGCCAGCCACCAGTCGGGTTCCATCCCCGACCTCGCCACGCTGCCCGCACCGATCCGGGCGCTCTACGAGGCGTCGTTCGGCGAGGCCACCGGACACCTGTTCCTCGTCTCGCTGCCCTTCGCGGCGCTGGCGCTGGTCTGCGTCGGGTTCATCCGCGAGGTGCCGCTGCGCACGACCATCCTGCGGGACGACGAGCCGGCGCCCGAGGCCGTCGCCGAACTGGTGCGAGACTGACCGCCATGTCGCGCGCCGAGTCCCTGCGCCTGCTCGAGCACGAGGTCGGTGTCCTGATCCGCCGCATCAAGCGGGTGATCGGGGAGCGGGCCCAGGCCGTGCACGCGGACCTGCAGCCGTCGTCGTACCTCATGCTCGGTTACCTCGCCGAGCAGGGGCCGCTGCGGGCCTCGGCGATGGCGGAGGTCTTCCACATCGACAAGGGCGCGATCAGCAGGCAGGTCCAGCACCTCGTCGACCTCGGCCTGGTCGCCCGGACGCCGGACCCGGACGACGGCCGGGCGACGCTCGTCGCCGCCACCGACGACGCCGTACGCCGGATGTCCGACGTCGCCGCGCACCGTCGCAGCTGGCTCGACGAGCAGCTCGGTGACTGGTCCGAGGAGGAGCTCCTCGAGTTCGTCAGGGTCCTCGGCCGCTACAACGAGGCGCTCAACCAGTCCTGAGCCAGACGGCGGTGTTGCCGGGCAGCTCGCCGGCCACGGGTCCGCTCGCGATCAGGATCTCGCCGTCCGGCAGTGCCGTCGGCGCGGCCGCGCAGTTGAGGACGACGGTCAGCCCGCCCCGGCGGAACGCCAGGACGTCCGCGCCGAGATCGAGCAGCTCGACGTCGTCCCCGGCAGGGGTCGCGAACTTGCGGCGCGCGGCCAGCGCCGCCCGGTAGAAGGTCAGCACCGAGTCGGGGTGCTCGGCCTGCGCCGCCACCGTCAGCGGCGCCCAGTCGTCGGGCTGCGGGAGCCACGGCTGGGCGGCACCCGGTCCGAAGTCGTACGGCGCGGCGTCACCGGCCCACGGGATCGGCACCCGGCAGCCGTCGCGCCCTTCCTCCCCGGTGCGGAGCCAGGACGGGTCCGACCTGTGCTGGGGCGCCACGTCGACCTGCTCGAGGCCGAGCTCCTCACCCTGGTAGAGGTAGGACGAACCGGGCAGGGCCAGCATTGTCAGCGTCGCCGCGCGCGCCCGGGCCAGCCCGGTCGCGCCACCGCCGTACCGCGTGGGGTGTCGGACCACGTCGTGGTTGCTCAGCACCCAGGTGGGCGAGGCGTCGATGTCCTCGATCGCGGCCAGGGTCCCGGTGATCACCTCCGCGAACGCGTCGGCGGTCCAGGGGGCCAGCAGCCAGGAGAAGTTGAACGCCTGGCTCATCTCGTCGTCGCGGACGAACCTCGCCATCGACTCGGGTGTCTGGGTCCAGGCCTCGGCGACGGTCATCCGGTCGCCGTCGTACTCCGCGAGGACCTTGTGCCAGCGCCGGTAGACGTCGTGCACCTCGGGCTGGTCCCACATCGGCTCGTCGCGCCTGTGGCGCTCGACCATGCTCACCGACCCACCGTCGGCGGCGACCGACTCCTCTGGGACGCTGCTGGGCGTCTCGTCGGACGTCACGACCTGGTCGCGCAGGCTCTCCTCCTTGACCAACCCGTGCGCAACGTCCACCCGGAAGCCGTCGACCCCGCGGTCCAGCCAGAAGCGCAGCACGTCCTCGAACAGGTCGCCGACCTCGGTGTTGCGCCAGTCCAGGTCGGGCTGGGTGGCGTCGAAGAGGTGGAGGTACCACTGGCCGTCCGGGACGCGGGTCCACGCCGGTCCGCCGAACACGGATTGCCAGTTGTTCGGGGGCTCGCTGCCGTCGGTTCCGCGGCCGTCGCGGAAGAGGTAGCGCGCGCGCTCGGGGCTGCCGGGCGCCGCGTCGAGGGCGGCTCGGAACCATTCGTGCTCGCTGGACGTGTGGTTCGGCACCAGGTCGACGATCACCCGCAGCCCCAGCTCGTGGGCCCGCACCAGCAGGGTGTCGGCGTCGGCGAGCGACCCGAACAGCGGGTCGACGTCGCAGTAGTCGGCCACGTCGTAACCGTGGTCGTGCTGCGGGGACGTGAAGAACGGCGTGATCCACAGGGCGTCGACCCCGAGGTCGCGCAGATAGGGCAGTCGCGAGGTGATCCCGGGCAGGTCGCCGACTCCGTCGCCGTCGCTGTCGGCGAAGCTGCGGACGTAGACCTGGTAGGTGACGGCGTCCCGCCACCACTCCCGGGCCGCGTTTGGATCGTTCAAAGTCATGTCCTCCATTGGATCATGTCGGGTCGTGTGCCTGAAAACGCCGCAGGGGGCGTTCTCAGGCACACGACCCGGTCCCTTCAGGCGAAGCTCGCCGGGTCGACCGCGATCCAGACGTGCTCGGCGCACGCCACGATGCGGCCGTCGGCGTCGTACAGCGTCGACGCGGTGAACGTCTTGCGGCCCTCCCGGCTGCGGGCGAGCCCCACCAGCACGTGCTCCTCGCCGATCACCGGCAGCGCGTCCACGCGGGCGGTCATCCCGCCGAGCACCATCAGCCGCTCGGTCAGGTCGCCGGCCCAGCCGCCGATGCAGTCGAGCGCGGCCCAGGTCACGGCGAGCGCGGTGTGCCGGACGTCGTCGATGTAGACGTGCCAGTCCTCGGCCAGGCTCTGGTCCGGCGTCCAGGCCGCGGCGATCCGGGCGCCGCCGTCCTGGTCGGCCACCCGGCCCGGGAAGATCCGCAGGCCGTCGCCCGCCTCGCGCCCGGTGCCGCACGAGAAGCAGGTCGGGAACGGGTGCGAGGTCAGCCCCGGGTACGACGCCATCGCGGCACGCGCCTCGGGGGCGGGGACCGCGTCGACGGCGCCCGGGCCGTCGCCGTCGACGACCCGTGCGCGGGCCACGACGACTCCGTCGTTCGACACAATGGTCTCGCCGTCGACGTGCGTCACCGGCATCGGCGTGTCCAGGGGAGGCGGCCGGCGCAGGGACACCGAGATCGCGGGCCAGGAGTCGGCACGGTTCTCCGGGAACCCGTGCCGCACGTGCGCGGCGAGCGCGCCGGCGGTCCAGCCGCCGTTGCCCGACGAGGCCGGGCCGCGGAACCGGCTCGGCACGATCAGTTGCTCGTCCACGTGCCTACGCTGGCACGGCGACCCACGTCACGTCGAACCTGGCGGCCTCCGGGTCCGCCGTGCCGCCCGGTCCTCAGCGCGCCGTGGGTACAGCCGCTGGCTGCTGAGTCGGGTCAGCCGCGGACCCGTTCCCACCGGGACAGCGCCTCGCGGCGCTCCACCGCGTGGTCAACGATCGGCTCCGGGTAGCCCGTAGCCAGGCGCTCCTCGGGGCTCGGGTCGTGGGGGTCAGCGGCATCGGTCAGCTCCGGCACCCAGCGGAGGACGTAGGCCGCCTGCGGGTCGAACTTCCGGCCCTGGTTCGTCGGGTTGAAGACCCGGAAGTACGGCGCCGCGTCGGTGCCGCACCCGGCGGTCCACTGCCAGCCGTGCTGGTTGGAGGCGAGGTCGCCGTCGACCAGCCAGTGCAGGAAGTGCCGCGCGCCGTGCTGCCACTCCAGGTGCAGGTCCTTGACCAGGAAGCTCGCCACGATCATCCGGACCCGGTTGTGCATCCACCCGGTCGACCGCAGCTGACGCATGCCCGCGTCCACGACCGGGTAGCCGGTCCGGCCGCACCGCCAGGCCGCCAACTGCTCGCCGGGCTCGTCGTAGGCCATCGCGGCGAACTCGGGACGGAGGTACTCCCGGGCGGTCCGCGGCTGGTGGAAGAGCACGTCGGCGTAGAAGTCCCGCCAGGTCAGCTCCTTGCGGAACGTCGCGGCCCCGGTTCCGGTCCGGCGGGACAGGTCGGCGAGCAGGGTGCGCGGGTGGACCTCGCCGTACTTCAGGTGCACGGACAGGCGCGAGGTCCCGTCGACACCGGGCCTGTCGCGGTCCCGCTCGTAGTCGTCGACGTGGTCCAGGAAGTCCCGCCAGCGTCTGGTCGCGGCGGCTTCTCCGGCGTCCGGAAGGCTGAGGCCGGCGGGCCGCCGTGGCTCCGGGATGTCGGTGGTGTCCTCGAGCTCGAGCCAGGCGGTCCCCGTCGGTGGGTCCACCGGGGCGCGCCAGCCGTGCTCGGCCCAGGCCCTCCAGTACGGGGTGAACACCTTGTAGGGATCGCCGGAGCCTTTGGTGATCCGCCCCGGCGCCACGGCGTACGGCGAGCCGGTGCGGACCAACTCGATGCCGACGTCCGCCAGGGCCCGCTCGACGTTCTGGTCGCGGGCGCGTCCGTACGGGCCGTAGTCGGCGGCGATGTGGACGCGGGTGGCGCCGACCTCGGTGGCCGCGAGCACGA
The DNA here is from genome assembly GCA_025965335.1 of Nocardioides sp. Lineage (GTDB taxonomy): Bacteria > Actinomycetota > Actinomycetes > Propionibacteriales > Nocardioidaceae > Nocardioides. The sequence goes on from JAOPXC010000045.1 coordinate 11,116, forward strand.
CTCGCCGGACCGGGTCGCCCCGGACGACGGACAGGCGCGCGTGTTGTTGTTGCAGCGACGCGTCGAGCGCGCGCAGGGAAGCACCGAGGTAGCAGCGCCGGCTGGGGCCCGCGGGACCCCAGAGCGAGGGGTCGAGCACGAAGAGGGGGAGGACCTCGCCGTCGGCACCCGCCTCGAGCAGGGCGGGATTGTCCGCGAGGCGCAGGTCGCGGCGGAACCACATCAGCGCAGGCATCCCCGTCCACAATGCCAGCCGCGGGGGCCGATGGGTAAGAATGGGTCGGTGAGCGACCTGATCGACACCACGGAGATGTACCTCCGCACCGTCTACGAGCTGGTCGAGGAAGGCATCACGCCCCTGCGTGCCCGGATCGCGGAGCGCCTGCACCAGAGCGGCCCGACCGTCTCCCAGACCGTGGCGCGGATGGAGCGCGACGGCCTGCTGACCGTCGAGGGGGACCGCCACATCGAGCTGACCGACGAGGGTCAGCGGCTGGCGACCCGGGTGATGCGCAAGCACCGCCTGGCCGAGCGACTGCTCGTCGACGTGATCGGTCTCGACTGGGAGCTCGTGCACGAGGAGGCGTGCCGCTGGGAGCACGTGATGTCGGAGACGGTGGAGCGCCGGCTGGTCGAGCTGCTCGGCCACCCGACGGAGTCGCCGTACGGCAACCCGATCCCGGGCCTCCAGGAGCTCGGGGAGGTGGCCCTCGGCGAGGAGTTCATGACCGGGGTGGAGTCCCTCACCATGGCCTCCTCCACCGACGAGGGCCGGGTCCTGGTCCGCCGCATCTCCGAGGAGATGCAGAAGGACGAGACCCTGATGAGCGCCCTGCGCCGGGTCGGCGCCCTGCCGGACAAGACGATCACCGTCATCACGACCGCCGACGGCGTCCTGGTCGGCTCGGGCGGCGAGACCGCCGAGATCGTGCCCGAGGCGGCCGACCACATCTTCGTGCGCAAGCTGCCCTGAGGGCTGGCAGTTTCACTGGTTAAGCAGTGAAACTGTCACTTCGCATGGAGGATTCTTCGTGTCCAGCGCCGATTTCACTGGTTAACCAGTGAAACTTCGGGGCCGCCGGCGCCAGCGCCCCCAGAAACTCGCTGCACCCCACGTCGAGCTTGTACGCCGCCAGGTCGTCGCCGCGGGTCGGGCCCCGGTTGACGATCACGACAGGAGTGCCGGCCTTGGCGGCGCGACGGGCGAAACGGAGGCCGGACATCACGGTCAGGCTGGAGCCGGCGACCAGCAGCGTCCCGCCGGCCGGGGCGAGGTCGTCGACCGCGGCATAGCAGCGCTCGACCCGCGGAGCGGGGACGTTCTCACCGAAGAACACGACGTCCGGTTTGAGCACGCCGCCGCACCCGGCACAGTCCGGCACCACGAACGCCTCGGTCGCGTCCAGCTCGACGTCGCCGTCGGGGCGCACCGCCACGGCGGCGTGGTCCTCGGCGAACCCCGGGTTGGCCGAGGTCATCCGCGCGTGCAGCGCGGCCCGGCTTGACGTCTCGCGGCAGTCGAGGCAGATCACGTCGGCGATCCGGCCGTGCAGCGCGACCAACGTGCGTGCGCCGGCCCGTTCGTGCAGGCCGTCGACGTTCTGGGTGATCAACAGCGTGGGGTCGAGCCGGGCCAGGGCGAGGTGGCCGGGGTTCGGGTCCGCCCGCCGCATCCGCCCCCAGCCGACGTGGCTGCGCGCCCAGTAGCGCTGCCTGGCCGCCGGCCCGGACACGAACTCCTGGTAGGTCATCGGCATCCGGCCGGGCGAGTTCGGTCCCCGGTAGTCGGGGATCCCCGAGTCGGTGGAGAGCCCCGCGCCGGTCAGCACCACGAGCGGACGACCCGCCAGGAACGCGACGACCTCCGCCACGGACGCCGGGTCCGCACGCCCGGCGCCGAGCGGGCGGTCGTAGGCCGGGGCCGGGTTCGTCATCGGGCGTAGCGCAGGGCGGCCCGGGCCCGGGCCTTCTCGGCCTCGACCTCGCGGTTCTTCGGCGGCGCCACGGTGACCAGGTCGTCGAGCAGGTGCTCGGTGAGGTGGGCGATCTCGCGGACGGCGCGGTCGAACACCTCCTGGTTGGCGGCGGACGGCTTCGTGGTGCCGCTGACCTTGCGGACGTACTGCAGCGCGGCGGCGCTGACCTCGTCGCGGGTGGCCGGCGGCTCGAAGTTGTTCAGCGGTCGGATGTTGCGGCACATGCCCCCAGATTACGTCCGGAGGTCGAAGAACGACGCCCCGTCGCCGGTCAGCAGCACCACCCGGCCGTCGGGCTCGGGGACCAGCCGGACGTCGTCGATCTCGTCGCCGTACTCCGCCCGGACCATCCGGTTGGTCATCGTGCCGTCGTCCAGCGAGAGCACCGACACCCAGCCGGTGCGGGCGCCGTACCCGCTCGAGATCACCGCCAGCACGGTCCGGGTCTCCGGCAGCCAGGTGAACTGCCGCGGGTCCACGGCGGCCTGCGCCACGGTGCCGGGGCGGTAGCCGACGACGTCGAGCCGCCGGGTGTGGGCCAGGTCGGTCACGTTGAAGAGCCCGGCCTGGGCGCCCCAGGCTCCCCGGCGATCCGGGCCCTGGCCGATACCGATCAGGCCGTGGCGGCCGAGCGGGTGGAGGTATTCGGAGTAGCCCGGCACCTTCAGCTTGCCGATCAGCGTCGGCTTCGACGGTCGGGTCAGGTCGATCGCGTAGAGCGGGTCGACCTGGCGGAACGTCACCAGCACGGCCAGGCCGTCGAACCACCGCATCGACCGGATCTGCTCGTTGACCCCGAGCCGGTCGATCCGTCCGATCTCGACCAGGTCGCCGCCGTCGCGCTCGAACGTGACGATCGAGTTGAAGTTGCCGGTGCGCTGGGTGGGCGCCACCGCGACCCGGAGCACGCCGGCGTACTCGTCCATCGCCCAGCGGTCGAGGAGCTGCCCGTCGACGTCACCGGACGCCAGGAAGGTCGCGGCCGTGCCCTCGAGCCCGAAGTCGTAGATGCGGCTGGTCCCCGCGTCGCCGGTGCTGGGGGGCGGCATCGGAGCGGGCGTCGCGAACCCGCCGCGCAGGCAGCAGCCGAGGACCTCGCCGACGGGGTACGCCGGGGTCGCCAGGTAGAGGTGGTCCTGCGAGAAGTAGGCGAGGTCGGTGTCCACGGCGAGACCGCTCGCGCTCCGCGTGTCGGGGGAGCCGACATCGAACCCGACCACGGCCAGGGTGCCGAGCCCCGCGTCGTCGCCGGGCAGGGCCACGTCGTCGCAGCCGAGCAGCCGTTCGGTCGAGCCGCCGGTGGTGACCGTGGGCAGCCAGTCCTCGATCGTGGACTGGCGGACGAGCCGGCGGTTGTGCGCCAGGGCGGCCCCGTCGCGCCGCCCGCGGGCCGGCTCCACGAAACCGAGATCCGGCAGACCCGCCGAGACCAGCAGCCGGATCGTGTCGCCGTACTGGCGCGCGCTGACCAGGGTGGTGTCGTAGACGTAGCTGTCGACGACGGCCGGGTCGGTCGGGTCGGAGACGTCCACGGTGAGCAGCCGCGTGGTCGCCGCGTCGTCGGGTCCGTCGTTGGCGGTGTCGGTGCCGATCGCGACCACGGTGTCCCCGTCGAGCAGGAGCTCCGCACCGCCCAGGTCGGGCAGGTCGAGCGAGCCCAGCCGTTCGACCTCGGCGCCGGTCACGTCGTACGTCGTCAGCTCGTGGCCCTGCGCCCGCACCAGGATCGAGCCGTCGGTCTTCACCACGTCGG
>JAOPXC010000069.1 GCA_025965335.1 Nocardioides sp.
TGTCGAACGTGCGCGGCGTCGACGCGATCCGGAAGTTGGCCACGGCCGCACCCGAGGGGGTGAAGCGCAGCTCCGGGTCGTCGACGAGGTTGCCGACCACCGTGATGACGGTCTCGCCTGCCATGAGTTCTCCCTAGCTTGATCTGATCAGTTGTCCGGTTGTCGGCACCATCGTGACCGGTGGCACCGACTGCGAACAGGGGTCATCCACAGGGGATCTCGACGCGCTCGATCAACGAGCGCGTTCGGGACACCCAATGGACGCTCAGTGAGCGTCGGGCCGGATGACCTTGGTACGCAGAATGGACTCGTTGAGCGTGAGCTGGCGGTCGAATTCCTTGACCGTGGCCGGCTCGGCGTTCAGCGAGATGACGGCGTAGATGCCTTCGGCGTTCTTCTTGACCTCGTAGGCGAGCCGGCGACGTCCCCAGACGTCCACGGACTCGACGCTGCCACCATCCTTGCGGATGACGTTGAGGTACTTGTCGAGCGACGGCTCGATGGTGCGCTCTTCAAGGCTGGGGTCGAGGATGACCATGACTTCATAAGCACGCAAAGCGGTCTCCACCTCCTCTGGACTCGGCGGCCACGGTCTCTCCGTGGCAGGAGGGCGCTGCGTTTCCCACGATTCGGGCGCGTATCACTACGAGCTCGAGGTGGGGCGTCGGTGCGGCCGGACCCATCGGTGGGGCGGACACAAAGACAGTGAAGGCTATCAGCGCGCTCGGGACTCACCAATTTCGTGCGTACGGAAGGATTCCGGTGTGGAACTCTCCGCCGCCGCCCTGCTCGCCGCGCGTGACCGACTGGCCCGGCACCTTCAGCCATCGCCCGCCCTGCGGTGGCCGCTGCTCGAGCGGTCCACGGGGACCGAGACCTGGGTCAAGCACGAGAACCACAACCCCACGGGCGCGTTCAAGGTGCGCGGCGGGCTCAACTTCGTGGCCCGCACCCTCGCCGAGCGCGGCCCGATCGCGGGGCTGATCTCGGCCAGCCGCGGGAACCACAGCCAGAGCCTGGCGTACGCCGGTCGCGCGTACGGCGTGCCCGTCACCATCGTGGTGCCCAAGGGCAACTCCCCGGACAAGAACGCGGCCACGGAGTCGTTCGGCGCCGAGGTGGTCGTGCACGGCTCGGACTTCCAGGAGGCGGTCGAGCACTCCAAGGTCCTGGCCGCCGCTCGCGGGCTGCTCCTCGTACCCCCGTTCCACCCGTTCCTCGTCGAGGGCGTTGCGACGTACGCCGCGGAGCTCCACGAGGCTGTGCCCGACCTCGACCTGATCTACCTGCCCGTCGGGATGGGCAGCGGGATCAGCGCCAACATCCTGGCCCGCAACGCGCTGGGGCGATCCACCGAGATCGTGGGTGTCGTGGCCGAGCGGGCTCCGTCGTACGCCCTGTCGTTCGAGGCGGGCGAGGTCGTCACGACCCCCGCGGCCGACACGTTCGTCGACGGCGTCGCCTGCCGGACCCCCGACCCCCTGGCCGTCGAGCTGATCCTCGGCGGCGCCGCGAGATTCGTGCGGGTGAGCGAGAAGCAGGCGGAGCGGGCGATGGCGCTGATGTTCCGCTGCACCCACAACCTCGCCGAGCCAGCCGGGTCGCTCGCGCTCGCCGGTCTGCTCGCGGAGCGCGATCTCGTCGCCGGCAAGAAGGTCGCGATCATCCACACCGGTGGCAACGCCGACTTCAGCGTGCTGCGGCGTGCGATGCGCTGACGCGCTGCCCCGCTGGCGGAGGAGGTTGCGCTGACCCTCGCTGGTTGAGGAGGTTGCGCTGGCAACCGTCTCGAAACAGTGTCCCCGGACCCACCTACGCTGGGTGGCATGACGATCGCGATCGGTGCCCACGTCGACCAGACCGACCCCATCGCCGAGGCGAAGGCCCGCAACGCGCCCCACGTGCAGTTCTTCCTCGGCGACCCGCAGGGCTACCAGGGCCCGGAGTTCCGGTACGCCGGTGGCGCCGAGGGGCTCAGGGCCGATGCCGAGGCCGCGGGGATCAGCCTCTACGTCCACGCGCCGTACATCGTCAACGTCGCGACGACCAACAACCGCATCCGGATCCCGTCGCGCAAGCTGCTCCAGACGCACGTCGACGCCGCTGCGTCGATCGGCGCGAAGGGCCTGATCGTGCACGGCGGCCACGTCAACAAGGAAGACGATCCGGCCAAGGGCTTCGACAACTGGCGCAAGGCCGTCGAGGCGACCGACCTGAAGCTGCCGCTGCTCATCGAGAACACCGCCGGCGGCGACAACGCGATGACCCGCTATCTCGAGCGCATCGCCCGGGTGTGGGACGCGATCTCGGCGGCCGAGGGCTTCGACATGGTCGGCTTCTGCCTGGACACCTGCCACGCCCATGCCGGCGGCAACTCCCTCGAGACTGTGGTCGCGGACGTCCGCAAGATCACCGGGAAGATCGACCTGGTGCACTGCAACGACAGCCGTGACGAGTTCGACTCCGGGGCCGACCGGCACGCCAACTTCGGTGCCGGCAAGATCGATCCCGATCTGCTGGCCGCCGTCGTCCGCGACGCCGGTGCGCCGGTCGTGTGCGAGACGCCCGGTGGGGCCGACGAGCACACCGCCGACTTCGCGTGGCTGCGCGAGCGCCTCTAGCCCCGGGACGTCATACGGACCGAGCATCCGTTGACACTCTCCGTATGACGTCCCGGCGGACGCTCAGGAAGCGATCACGGTGACGTCTCGTACGTCGCTGCTCTCGCAGCAGTCGTCGCAGGAGCGAACCAGCCGCAGCGGTGCCGGCGTCGGGCCGGTCCCGAAGACCAGGAACTGGAACTCGAACCGCCCGGACCCGAGCGGCACCAGGTGCCCCGGGCGGTCCTCGATCCGCCAGTGCGTGGTCGCGTGGCCGCGAGGGCGGAACTTCAGGACCAGACACGACCCCGCGGGCAGCTCGACGACCTGACCCGACCGGGGGTCGCTGACGACGAGGTGACGGGGCGCGAGTGCGATGGATGCCTGGCTCATGTCCTCGAGGAGTCGCCGAGGTCCCCGCTGATACATCAGGGTCGCGATCGGACGGCCGGGCCCCGTCACCTCCGGACGCCTGCTGCGTTGATGGTGCATGGCGGACCACGCACCCTCAGTCCCGAAGCTCGCACGTGTGCGTCCGCAGTCGCGGGTCGACCAGCGTCAGGAGGTCGACCGGGAGGACCTCAAGGTCCAGCTGCTCCTCGGCTCGCTGGCCTTCGGCAGCATCGCGCTGAGCGTGCTCACCTTCATCCACCCGTTCGGCTGAGGCACCGGCTCAGCCGAAGCAGACGAACGGTGCCGGCGGGCGGTCCGGACTGACCGCCGGGACTGCTGCTGCCAGGGCGGCCGCCGGATCCGCACCCGCCGCCAGCTGCCCGTGGACCTTGGTCAGCACGTCGTGGGCGACCTCGTCGGACACCGCGGCCGCCGACGCAATGACGCAGCGGGCGCCGGCGTGCAGCCAGGCCGCGGTCATCCCGATCAGCTCTTCGCCGGCGCGCACCGACGATCGCCCCACCTCACAGGCGGACAGGATCACGACGTCGGGCACGGCGGTCAGCTGGTCGATGTCGTAGCCGAACCACGGCCCGTCGACGAGCTGGACCCCTGAGAACAGGGGGTTCTCCGAGGAGTGCCGCCCGTGCGCGGCTACATGGAGTACGTCGACACCCGAGGCCAGGTCCGAGACCGCCGATGCTGTCGCGTCCTCGCCCGTCAGCACCCTGGCCCCGGACCAGCTCGCGCCCGCGGCCGTCACTTCGTCCTCGGCCCTGGCGACCCGGGGCCCGGCCACGAAGCCTGCTGTCACGGTCCGCAACGGCGTGGTCCGACGAGCCAGCCACGAGGTCGCCGACTGGGCGACCGTGACGGGGCGGCCGACCAGGCCCGGCAGCAACGTCCACGGCGCCCCGGCCAGCACCCCGGAGGGCGTGAGCACCACCGACCGGTCACCGAGGTCATCCATGAGTGGCTCGAGCAGCACCTCCGCAAGGCGGCTGAGGCGGTCGGCCAGCTCATTCAAAACGAGGCCGGCCATCGGTCCCGGCAGGGTGGACGCGGCCATGTCGAGGTCGGGCAGCAAGCCGCCGATCAGCGCGTCGAGGGCTGCCCTTCCTCCGAGATCGTGACTCCTGACGCTCCGGTCGGTCGCCACCAGCGCAACCATCCGGTCCGCAGTGACGACGTGAGCGACCAGGGCAGTGTCCGAGCCGAGCTCGGCCCGCAGCTGGCCCAGCTCAGCCGGGTCGGCGACCTGTCCGGAGCCCCTGTGCTGCCACGCGTGTTCGCGGATCTGTTGGCGGAGCTCGACTTCCCGCTCCGGGCTCGGCTCTGCTCGCAGCTCGGTGAGGTCGGCAATCGTCTGGTCGTCCTGCGGCGCGCGGACCGGCTGCACCCGGCTGGCCAACATCCGGGCCCGCTCCGACCACTCGAAGAGCAACTCCGGGGCCCCGGACTGGACGGCCAGCGCCAACCCACGCACACCCAATCGCCTGCCGTGACCCACCACATTGGTCTGGAGGTCGAGGCTGCCGAACGAGCTCTGCCAGGCGTGCAGGTCTGCGATGCCGGCACGCAGATGATCGAGGGCTACGGAACGTCGCCGTGCTGCCGTGGCCAGTTCCGCGCGCACATCCCGGTAGAGGAGGCGGCAGGCAAGGGGTGCCCGGCCGTCGACGCGTAACCCCCGCAGTCCCGCTCGTGCCTCCGGCAGCTCCCCGCGGCGGGTCCGAAGCCGCGCCAGATGGAGTCGAAGTGCCACTGCTTCCCAGCGCAACCCCTGTTCCTCGAGTGCCTGCACCAGGTCGAGCCCGGGGGTGAGCAGCCGACGGGAGACGGCGCCCATCTGCACGTCCGCGGCGAGGGCGACCGCCTCGGCCCGGACCTTCCAGGCCGCCACCCCCGATGCCGCGAAACGACGAGCCGCCCGCCGCGCGACCGTCCTCGCCTCAGCTGGTTCCTCCATCAGCAGGGCCCGCGCAAGCGTGAGCTCGGCCTCCGCCTGGCGCCTGCGGAGCTTGCTCGTGCCGTACGCGAGCGCCGCCTCCGCGAGGGCGGCGCGGCCGTGCGCCGAGAGCCCCGAGGCCATCAGGACCTCGGCCCTGTCCTGGTCGCAGGTCGCCTGGACAACCGGGCCGAGCGGCGCCAGTACGACTCGGGCCCTGCCCATGTCCAGCAGCGCCTGCGCGAGATTGCCGGCCAGGTAGCGGGTGTACCCGAGATTGTGCTCGCTCATTGCTGCTTCCGAAGCCAGGTCGGCTTCAACGAGGTCCGGCACAGCGTTCGCGAAGTCGTCCTCCGCTCTGGCGAGTTCGTTGCGCTGGAGGAAGAGGTTTCCGCGGTTGAGGCGGGCTCGGCCACGATGCTTCGCCGAATC
>JAOPXC010000070.1 GCA_025965335.1 Nocardioides sp.
AGGTGGCAGCCGCCGAAGACGCGCTTCTGCATCGGCTCGAGCCGATGCTGCCAGCGCGCCACCGACTCGTCCGGCGCGAGGCCGTGCTCGACGAAGTGCAGGGTGCCGCCGGGGCGAAGCACGCGGCGTACCTCCGCAAGCGCCGCGGTCACGTCCGGGATCGTGCACATCGTCCAGGTGGACAGCGCGCAGTCGAAGGTGTCGTCGCCGAACTCCAGCCGCTGACCGTCGAGCCCCGAACGCTCGATTTTGATCGGGCTCGCGGCGACCCGCATGGCGGCGAGCTTCCACCCGAGGTCGGCCGGCTCGATGGCGGCGACCCTCGTGACCGCATCCGGATAGAACGGCACGTTCAGTCCCGAGCCGAACCCGACCTCCAGCACGTCACCGGACAGTCCGGCCGACACCCGTTCGCGCAACGGGTTGGAGGACGCCATCCCGCACGCGACGTTGATGATGCGCGGCAGCACCCGGTCTCCGTACAGTCCCATCATCGTCTCCTTCGGTGTCAATGCCTGCGACGGTACGACGCCGAGCCGGGTCGGATCATGCTCCTGAGGTGATCCAGAATTGATGGAGGTGAAGCGGGCATGAAGGTCGACGTCACCACGCAGAGGGTCGTCAACCGGCCGCGACTCGAGGTTGCGGCGTACGCCAGCGATCCGAACAACGCACCGAGCTGGTACGCCAACATCGACGCGGTCGAGTGGCGGACCACGCCACCCCTCGTCCTCGGGACCCAGCTCGATTTCGTCGCCCGCTTCCTCGGCAAGCGGCTCGCGTACACCTACGAGGTGGCAGACCTCGTGCCCGGCGAGCGCCTGGTCATGCGTACGGCGTCGGGCCCGTTCCCGATGGAGACCACCTACACCTGGGCCTCCGTAGCCGCCGACCGCACCCGGATGACGCTGCGCAACCAGGGCACGGCCGGGGGGTTCTCCGTGCTCGTGGCGCCCTTCCTGTCCGTTGCGGTGCGCCGCGCGAACCGAAGGGACCTGGCACGGATCAAGGCCCTGCTGGAGACCTGACCGGCCAACCGGTCCGTGACGGGCTCAGTCCGCAGCGGGAACGGGTTCCCGCTCCGGCTCCTCGGCGTGCGGGTGCGAAGGCTCGACCCGAAGCAGCCGCGCGACCCAGTCGGGCAGATACCAGTTCCACTTGCCGAAGAGGGACACCAGCGATGGCACCAGGAGCGACCGGACGATCGTCGCATCGAGGAGGATGCCGAAGCCCAGCGCCGTCGCCATGATCTTCAGGTCGGTGCCGGGCCCGGACGCCAGCGCCGCGAACGCGAGGAACAGGATGAGCGCCGCACTGGTCACCAACCTGCCGGTCCGGCCGATCCCCTCGATGACGGCCTCGTTCGTCGAGTGCCCGTCGTCGTACTCCTCGCGGATCCTGGACAGGATGAAGACCTCGTAGTCCATGGACAGCCCGAAGAGGAACGCGAAGACCATCAACGGGACCCAGAACGTGACCGCCCCGGTCGCCGGGATGCCGAACAGCGCGTCCGAGCCGTAGCCCTTCTGCCAGAACAGCACCATCGCCCCGTAGACGGCGGTGAGCGAGATCAGGTTCAGCACCACGGCCTTGAACGGCAGCAACAACGAGCGGAAGGCGCGGACCAGCAGCACGAACGTGAGCAGCGCGATGAGGGTGAGCATCAGCGGGAAGTTGCCGTAGACGGCGTGCAGGAAGTCGACCTGGGCCGTGCCCAGACCGGCGACACCGAGCACGCCGGGGGTGTTGTCAGCGGCGGAGGTGACGCGCTTGACGACCTCGATGCTCTGGCTGTTGACGGTCTCCTCGTGCGGGATCAGCACGACGACGGTCTGGCCGTTGGCCGAGCTCGACTCCCCCGTCGGGACCAGGGCCGCGTCGATGCCGGCGATCTGGCCCAGCGTGTCGGCGACGCTCGTGGCCCTGTCGCTCTCGGTCAGCACCTCGATGGGGGTCAGCGCACCCGTGGGGACACCGCCCTGCTCCAGGGTGTGCAGCGTGGTCACCGCCGGGCCGGTCGTGGCGAGCGAGTCCGAGGAGGCCGAACCGATCTTGATGCCGAGGAACGCGACGAACAGCAGCCCGAGGGCCAGGAAGGCGACCCCGGCGGCCGCCCAGCGGCGGCGTACGACGAGGCGTGCCCACCGGCTCCACCCGGGGCTGGCAACGTTCTCGTGCCGGATCTTCGGCCAGTCCACGCGCGGCCCGATCCCACCGAGGATGGCTGGGGTGAGCGACAGCGTGACGAGCACGCTCGCGAACGGGATCAACGCCCCGCCCAAGCCGATGCTGCGCATGAACGGCACCGGTAGCACGATCAGCGCGAGCAGGCCGATCGCGACCGTGAGACCGCTGAACAGTACGGCGTGGCCCGCGGTCTCCATGGCAGCGACCACCGCCGCGTGGTTCTCCTTCCCGTGATCTCGTTCCTCACGCCATCGGGTGACGAGGAGCAGCGAGTAGTCGATCGCAACACCCAGCCCGACCAGGGCGACGAGGAACTGCACGATGAAAGACACGTCGGTCAGGTAGGTCAGCGGCAGGAGCATCAGGAACGTCGCCAGGATGGAGACGGCAGCAATCACCATCGGCAGAAACGCCAACAACGACGCGAACACGAACGCCAGCACCAGGAACGCACCCACCCCACCGAGCAGGGTCTCGGTCAGCACCCCTGGGCCGCCGGACTCGTCCCCCACTGCCAGCGCGTCGATGCCGGTGACACCCACCGTGGCGCCCGGTGGTGCCGAAGCCTCCAGGGCCGTCCTGATCGGCTCGGTGGGAAGCTGCTCGGTCAGGGTCTGCGGGAACGGGTAGAAGACCATCGCGTACGCCGTCCGGTCGTCCTTGGTGCGGAACGCCTTGTCGCCGGTGTTCGCCTCGTCGATCACTCGCACGTTCGGTACGCCGGCACCCACCGCCTCGAAGGCCTTCGCGATCGCGTCTTCGTTGCCGGTGATCGTCTGACCTTCGGGCATGGTCACCGTGGCCAGCATGGGCGTCGTGTTGCCGCCGTTCCCGACCGCCTTGACGATCATGTCGGCGGCCTGGGTGCCCGGTTGGCCGGGCAGCGAGAAGTCGATGGTCAGGCGATCGCTCGTCTTGCCCGCCGAGATCCCGCCGGCAACCATGATGACCAGCCAGAAGACCATCACCCACCTGCGGTGGCGGAGGACGAACTCAGCCCATGCACGCATTGGCGTTCTCCTGTCGTGAGCGAACGACGCCAAAGGCGAAGCGTATCGGGGATGCGTCACCCCTGGGTCCCTCGATCTTGGTGAGTCGCCCGGGTCAGGCGGGGGTGCGGACCGGCCGGCGACGAAGCGGATTCGCGGGCCGTCGAACGCGCGATCAGGGTGGACGACGCATCCTGACTACAGGAGACGGGCGACCGGTCCTTGCCTCCAGCGCAGTTCAGAGGAGCGTGATCCACTTGTCCCGCAACAGCACCGCCTCCGCCCGGATCGGCCGCACTCCGGAGGACTACACCGCGATCGGCATCGAGCGCGGGGCGGTCAAGCCCTGGGAGGACGGGCTGCGCACCGGCGGCGGACCGGGCACCTTCGAGTGGTGGTACTTCGACGCGCACCTGGACGACGGCGCCAAGCTGGTCGTCGTGTTCTCCACCAAGGAGTTCACCGCCATCGCCAAGCCCCTGGCCCCGACCATCCGGATCGACCTTGCCCTCCCGGACGGCACCACGGTCGAGAAGGTCGCGGAGCTGGACCCGAAGACCTTCGCGGCCGCCACCGACACCTGCGACGTCCGCATCGGCGAGAACGTCTTCGCCGGCGACCTGCACACCTACACGATCAGCGCGCAGGTCGAGGATGTCGGGGTCGACATCACCCTGACCGGACAGGTGCCCGCCTGGCGTCCCGAGACCGGGTTCTGGTACTTCGGCGACGGGGACGCGAAGTACTTCGCCTGGCTGCCATCGGTCCCGCAGGGCAGCGTCGAGGTCAGGTACCACGTGGGCGAGCACGTCAGCACCACCACCGGGATCGGCTACCACGACCACAACTGGGGCGACACCTTGATGCCCAAGCTCATGCACCACTGGTACTGGGCACGCGGCGCGGCCGGGCCCTACTCGGTGATCGCGTCGTACATCACCGCGGAGAAGGCCTACGGGTACTCGGCACTGCCGGTGTTCATGCTCGCCCGCGACGGGGAGCTGATCGCCGATGACAACACCAAGGTCGGCTTCGAGGAGCTGGGGCGGTACGTCGACCAGCAGACCGGCAAGCCCGTCGGCAACGTCACCGGTTACAGCTACACCGACGGGACCGAGCGGTACGTCGTCACCTTCACGCGACACTCCGACCTGACCACGGCCAAGCTGGTCGACGAGCTCAAGGGGGCTCAGAAGGTGGCGGCCAGGCTCACCGGATTCGACGGCGCCTACCTCCGCTTCGCCGGCGAGCTGAGCATCGATCACTACCGGGACGAGACGTTGGTGGAGAGCCACACCGACGACGCCCTGTGGGAGCTCATGTACTTCGGCAAGGCCCGCCCCTGAAGCCCAGACATGGGCCGGGCTGGGGTGCTCGGCACCGACCGTCAGACCCGCGTTGGCAGGCCCAGAACTTCCTTCGGCTTGAGCAGGAAAGCCGCCAGGTAGAGCAACGCCACCACGATCAGCAGGTTGCGGTAGCCGGTCAGCAGTGCGGCGTACTCCAGGCAACCGCCCACGATCGCGCCCAACAGGTTGATGCCGAAGGCCGCCTGGGAGTCCGCGGACTCGGCGAAGCGTTTCGCGAACGCGATGTTCGCCAGATAGATCGGGAGGAACGCGATCAGCACCGCAGCGACCAGGCGAGGTGTGAACGACAGACCCAGCAGCCAGTCGGGTGGGACCACGAAGGCCAGCGCCAGGGAGGCGGCGATCATCGCGAACACCATTGGCAACGGTGGCGTCCGAAATCTTCGCGTCGTCTCCACGGCGGCGAGCACGATCAGCAGGACTCCCGCGAACACCATCGCGTTGACGATCCAGGTCGTGCCGAACAGCAGGGCGAAGGTTGCGATGTTCTTGGTCTCCAGCAAGAGGAACGCGGCACCCATGAAGAACAGGTCCGCGTACGGGCGCATCTCTCGCAAGGGACCACCGAAGATCCGCACGGCAACGAACGACAGCAACAGGATGCCGCCCAACGCCCACAGGTAGATCGACGGGACCATGCCGCCCTTGTAGTACAGGAACGGTGCGTTGTCGCGAGCGGGCGCGACGTACGCCGCGGGCAGCTGGTGGTTGTCCGGACCGCACCGCTGGTTGGCCGGGTCCTTCGCCACGGAGACGACCGCGGTGGCCCCCCCGAACAGATCGACGCAGGGCGCGTGACCGAACGCCGCGGCGGCCGTGCCCCCCAAGCGGTCGACCAGCCACTCCTGGCGGTAGTAGTTGTACATCGCGAAGACCCCGTCATCGGTCAGTCGATCCCGTGCCGACTTCAGCGCTTCCTCGGTGAACAAGAAGGACTCCAGGCGGATCTGGGAAGCCCCGCTCACCAGCGACAGTGAGTCGGGCAGCGCGAACAGGATCAGGTCGTACTTCTGGTCCGTGCGCTCCAGGAAGGCCCTGCCGTCGTTGATGTGCCGGGTGACGCGAGGGTCCTGGTAGGCACCGTCGGGATTGCCCTCCACGCCGATCTGCACGATGCGCGGGTCGATGTCGACGGCGTCGACGTGCTCGGCCCCTTTTGACAGGGCGATCGCGACGTCGGAACCCGAGCCGGCGCCGACGACCAGCACGTTGCCCAGCGGAGAGTCCGTGCGCCGTTCATACGGTGCCCCATAGATCTCCGAGGCTCTGGTGAGCTTCCATGCCACCGGGGACATCGACTGGTGGGGCACACCGTTGACGGCGATGTAGGTACGAGTGCCCGACTCGCCGTCAACCTGGTGGGTCGAGATCTTGTAGTACGGCGACCAGGAGACTCCGGAAGCGGTCGACTCCAGCACGAGGGTAACGACGATGACGGTGCCCGCCAGCAGCGCGAGCCAGCGCTTCCAACCATCGATGAGAAGCACGAAGGCGACGGCGACGATGAGGCCCCAGACGTACGACGGTGCCCACACGAACGACAGCAGCGAGAACACGACGATGCCGAGCAGTGAGCCGACCAGGTCCCATCGGTACGCCGTCAGTGGTGGGAGCCGGCCGAAGCAGCGACCGACGACCTCGGCCGGGCCGGCCAGGACGAACGCACTGAGGACGAAGACGCCAGGCAGCATCAGCCAGGCCGGCGGGCCAGTTGTCTCGAAAGCGGTGAAGAAGATGACGTCCGCCCCGGCCCGGTCGATCGACACCGGGAACAGGCGCACCGCAACCACCAGCAGTCCCAGCACCACCGGAACCCACGGCAGGAGTGTCCGACTCCCACGGGAGATCAGGAAACCGACGCCGATGCCGAGGAACGATCCCAGCAGGACGAAGTTGGTGAAGTAGGACAGGTGCACGATGTTGGCACCGAGCCAACGGATCAGCGCCAGCTCGAGAAACAGCATCAGCGCACTGCCCAGGATCAGACGGGGCGTCGGGCCCCTCAGACGTGAGCGGAACTCGTCAAGCGG
>JAOPXC010000101.1 GCA_025965335.1 Nocardioides sp.
CGTGCCCGCGCAGGCACCCACCGCCGCGGCGCCCGAGCCGGCCCCGGCGGCCGATCCCCAGTCGATCGCCGCGGCCCGAGGCGCCATCAAGCAGACCCGTGGCTCGGGAGCGGGCAGGTCCCGTTCCGACGATGCGGCGGCCGCCGACGCGGACGCGCACCCCGACGACCCGGACGCCGACTCCGACGACCTCGGTGCCGACGCCCTGCTCTCCCGTGAGCTCGGTGCCGAGATGATCGAGGAGATTCGCCACCAGTGATGACGTTGCCGCCCCACCAGACCCGCGAGGTGAACGCACGATGACCGAGAACCCGTTCGACGCGCTCGGCGGAGGTGGCTTCGACATGAATGCCCTCCTCCAGCAGGCCCAGCAGATGCAGGAACAGCTCCAGGCCGCCCAGCAGCGGCTCGCGGAGACCACTGTCGACGGCACCGTGGCCGGCGGTGCCGTGACCGTGAAGGTCAGCGGCATCGGGGAGCTGGTCGCGGTCGACATCAAGGCCGGCGGCTTCGACGGCAGCGACGCAGACGACCTCGCCGACCTCGGCGACATGATCGTGGCCGCCTACCGCGACGCGAAGGCCAAGGCCGACGCGCTGGCCGGGGAGACCCTCGGTCCGCTCGCCGGCGGCGGCGGCGGCGGGGCCGGCGGCATCCTCGGATTCGGCGGATAACTCCCTTGTACGAAGGCGTCGTCCAGGACCTCATCGACGAGCTCGGGCGGCTGCCGGGCGTCGGTCCCAAGAGCGCGCAGCGCATCGCGTTCCACCTGCTGCAGGCCGAGCCGGCCGACGTACGCCGCCTGGCCGACGTGCTCATCGAGGTGAAGGCGAAGGTCAGGTTCTGCACCATCTGCTTCAACGTCTCCGAGGACGAGCAGTGCCGCATCTGCCGCGACCCGCGGCGGGAGACCGCTGTGCTGTGCGTCGTCGAGGAGTACAAGGACGTCGTCGCGATCGAACGGACCCGCGAGTTCCGCGGCCGCTACCACGTCCTCGGCGGCGCCATCTCGCCGATCGACGGCATCGGACCCGAGCAGCTGCGCATCCGTGAGCTGATGATCCGGCTGGCCGACGGAGCGATCACCGAGGTGATCCTCGCCACTGATCCCAACCTCGAGGGGGAGGCCACCGCGACGTACCTGACCCGGATGTTGAAGCCTGTCGGGTTGCGCGTGACTCGTTTGGCGAGTGGACTGCCCGTGGGAGGGGATCTCGAGTACGCAGACGAGGTGACCCTGGGACGAGCGTTCGCAGGAAGGCGATCCGCTGATGACTGACAACCTGACCGGGAACCCGGCTACGGACCCGAGCGTTGACCTGAGCGTGGAGATGAGCGTGGCGATGACGCAGGCACTGACCCCCGTGGACGCCGAGACCGAGGACTTCGCGCAGCAGATCGCCGATCAGGTGGAGAGCTTCCTCGTGGCGTTGCAGGCGATCTCGCGCGAGGAGGAGGGCGGTCGGGCGATCTCGCTGCTGTTGCTCGAGCTGAGCCAGATCCTGCTGGCGGGCGCGCGTCTGGGCGCGCAGGCCGACTTCACGCCGGACCAGGAGTACCAACCCGACGTCGGTCCCGACCCGGACCTCGACGCGATGCGGCTGCGCCTGGCTCGCATCCTCGGTCCGGTGGACACCTACACCTTCAACTTCGACCCCTACGACCCCGAGCTGGTCACCAGTCAGCTCTCCGACGACCTCACGGCGGTGGCGAACGAGGTCGCGAACGGGCTGCGGCACTACCGCGCCGGCAACGTCAACGAGGCGCTGTGGTGGTGGCAGTTCTCCTATGTCTCGTCGTGGGGCAACATCGCCAGCGCGTCCTTGAGGGCGTGCCAGTCGATCGTCGCCCACGACCGGCTCGACGCCGACTTCGACGCCGACTCGGACCAGGTGGCCGTCGCCGAGGAGATCCTCGGCATCGAGGGCGTCGACATTCTGCTGCCCGAGGCTGAGATGACGCACGAGGACGGCGTCACGCCCCGGTAAACTGGAGCGCGGTCGTCGCGCGCCGCCGCGCAGTCTTGGACCGGGTGGTCCGGGCGGGCGACCTGACGTCCGACACCGAACTCTGAGGGAATCACCGTGGGCATAGTCGTGCAGAAGTACGGCGGTTCGTCCGTCGCTGACGCGGCCGGTATCAAGCGAGTCGCCCAGCGGATCGTCGCGACCCGCAAGGCGGGCAACGACGTCGTGGTCGTCGTCTCGGCGATGGGCGACACGACCGACGAGCTCCGTGACCTCGCCGAGCAGGTGACCCCGCTGCCGCCGCCGCGCGAGCTCGACATGCTGCTGACCGCCGGCGAGCGGATCTCGATGGCGCTGGTGGCGATGGCCATCGCTCAGCTGGGCCACAAGGCGCAGTCGTTCACGGGCTCCCAGGCGGGCGTCATCACCGACTCCGCGCACGGCAACGCGAAGATCATCGACATCACTCCGGGCCGCATCGAGGCGGCCATCCTGTCGGGCGCGATCGCGATCGTCGCCGGCTTCCAGGGCGTCTCGCAGGACACCAAGGACATCACCACGCTCGGCCGCGGTGCGTCCGACACGACCGCGGTGGCGCTGGCCGCCGCTCTCGGGGCCGATGTCTGCGAGATCTACAGCGACGTCGACGGTGTCTTCACCGCCGACCCGCGGATCGTCTCCAGGGCCCGCAAGCTCGACCGCGTCTCCACCGAGGTGATGCTCGAGATGGCGGCGTCCGGAGCCAAGATCCTGCACCTGCGGTGCGTCGAGTACGCCCGCCGCTACAACATGCCGGTCCACGTGCGTTCGTCCTTCTCGCAGAAGGAAGGCACCTGGATCATCCCCGACCCCCAGCTTGGAGAACCCCCCATGGAGCAGGCGATCATCTCCGGTGTCGCGCACGACCGGAGCGAGGCCAAGGTCACCGTCGTCGGCGTACCCGACAAGGTGGGCGAGGCGGCCCGGATCTTCGAGGCGCTCGCCGCCGCAAAGGTCAACATCGACATGGTCGTGCAGAACGTCTCCGCCGCCGCGACCGGTCGCACCGACATCTCGTTCACGCTGCCCCGTGGCGACGGGCAGGCCGCGATGAGTGCCCTGGCCGGGATCCAGGACGAGGTCGGCTACGACAAGCTGTTGTACGACGACCAGATCGGCAAGGTGTCGCTGATCGGGGCCGGCATGCGCTCGCACCCCGGCATCACCGCCAAGTTCTTTGCGGCGCTCGCGTCCTCGGGCGTGAACATCGAGATGATCTCCACCTCGGAGATCCGGATCTCGGTCATCGTCGACGAGGCCCAGGTCGACGCCGCGGTCCAGGCCACGCACACGGCCTTCGACCTCGACGCCGGCGAGGCCGAGGCCGTCG
>JAOPXC010000113.1 GCA_025965335.1 Nocardioides sp.
TTCGACGAGCCCCTGCACATCGCGCTCACCGCCCGCTACTACGCGCGGACCGCGCCCGAGCACCTCGACACCCAGCGCAAGCTCGGCGTGGTGCCCGGCCTGACCCGGGTCGAGGTCAACCGGATCCCCAAGGGTGTGGTCGGCATCATCTCGCCGTGGAACTACCCCTTCACGATGGCGCTCTGCGACGGTTTGCCCGCCCTGATGGCCGGCAACGCCGTGGTCACCAAGCCCGACGCCCAAACGATGCTCTCGGCGCTGCTCGCCGCCCAGCTTCTCGAGGAGGCGGGCTTCCCGAAGGACCTGTGGCAGGTCGTGGCGGGCCCCGGCTCCAGGGTCGGCACCCGCATCGTGGAGCGCGCGGACTACGTCTGCTTCACCGGCTCCACGGCCACCGGCAAGATCATCGCCAAGGGGTGTGCCGAGCGTCTGATCGGCTGCTCGCTGGAGCTCGGTGGCAAGAACCCGCTGCTGGTGCTGCGGGACGCCGACCTGGAGAAGGCCGCCGAGGGCGCCGTCCGCGCCTCGTTCTCGAATGCCGGCCAGCTCTGTGTCTCGATGGAGCGGATGTTCGTCGCCGACCAGGTCTACGACCGCTTCGTTGAGCGCTTCGTGGCCCGCACCCAGGCGATGACCCTCGGCGCGACCCTCGAGTGGGGCAATGACATGGGATCGCTCATCTCGCAGGACCAGCTCGACACGGTCGTCGCCCACGTCGTGGACGCCGTGGCCAAGGGCGCCCGGGTACTCGCGGGGGGCCGGGCCCGACCCGACCTCGGCCCTTACTTCTACGAGCCCACCATCCTGGAGGGCGTCACGCCGGAGATGACCTGCTTCGGCGAGGAGACGTTCGGTCCGGTCGTCTCGCTCTACCGGTTCCACGACGAGGCCGACGCCGTCGCCCGCGCCAACGCGGGCGAGTACGGCCTGAACGCCTCCATCTACAGCCAGGACGGCAAACGCGCCCGCGCGATCGCCCGCTACATCAAGTGCGGCACGGTCAACATCAACGAGGCGTTCGGCGCGACCTTCGCCAGCATCGACTCGCCGATGGGCGGCATGCGCGAGTCCGGGATGGGCCGTCGCCAGGGCAGCGAAGGGATCCTGCGCTACACCGAGTCCCAGTCCGTAGCGACCCAACGCCTGATCCGGTTCGCGCCGATGCTCGGCATGTCCGAGGAGAGGTACGCCAAGGTGATGACGCTCAACCTGCGCCTCATGAAGAAGCTCGGCCGGGCCTGATGGCGACCTCGACGGGCCCGATCCAAAGCTCGACCACCGAAGACCCCGACACGACAGCCGAGCACGACTTCGACGTCCTCGTCATCGGCTCCGGGTTCGGTGGCTCGGTCACCGCGCTGCGGCTGACCGAGAAGGGCTACCGGGTCGGTGTCCTCGAGGCCGGCGCCAGGTTCGAGGACTCCGACTTCGCCGAGACCTCCTTCGACCTCAAGCGCTACCTCTTCCGGCCCGAGGTCGGCTGCTACGGGATCCAACGCATCGACGCGCTCAAGGATTGCCTGATCGTGTCCGGCGCCGGGGTCGGCGGCGGCTCGCTGGTCTATGCCAACACGCTCTACGAGCCGATGCCGGCGTTCTACACCGACCCGCAGTGGAGCCACATCACCGACTGGAAGTCGGAGCTCGCGCCCTACTACGACCAGGCCAAGCGGATGCTCGGCGTGGTCGAGAACCCCCTCCGCACCCCCGCCGACGAGGTGATGGAGAAGGTCGCGGCCGAGATGGGCGTGAGCGACACCTTCCACCCGACGCCCGTGGGCGTCCTCTTCGGCGGTCCGGGCGACGACCGGGGCACCCGGGTCGACGACCCGTTCTTCGGCGGCGCCGGTCCCGAGCGCACCACCTGCATCGGCTGCGGCGAGTGCATGAGCGGCTGCCGGCACAACGCGAAGAACACCCTGGTCAAGAACTACCTCTACCTCGCCGAGCGGAACGGCGCCCAGGTGCTGCCGCTCACCACGGTCACGCGGGTCGCCCCCCGCAGCGACGGTGGGTACGACGTGCACGTCAGGTTCACGAAGGCCAAGACCAGCCGTCGTTCGGCACGTCGCGTGCTCACCGCGGGGCAGGTCGTGTTCGCGGCGTCCTCCCTCGGCACTCAACGACTGCTGCACCGGATGCGCGACGAGGGCCACCTGCCGCGGCTCTCCGAGCGGCTCGGGTTCCTCTCGCGCACCAACTCCGAGTCGATCCTGGGCGCGATCGCTCCCGACACGGCGATCGACTACAGCCAGGGCATCGCGATCACCTCGAGCTTCCACCCCGATCCCGACACCCACATCGAGCCGGTTCGGTACGGCAAGGGCAGCAACGTCATGTCGCTCATGCAGACCGTGCTCACCGACGGTGACGGGCCGAGGCCGCGCTGGCAGACGTGGCTCAAGGAGATGTGGCTGCAGCGTCGCAGCGTCCAGGACCTGTACGACATGAAGCACTGGTCCGAGCGCACCGTGATCGCGCTGGTCATGCAGAGCCTCGACAACTCGATCACGACGTACACCAAGCGGATGCCGCTCACCGGACGGCGCTACCTGACCTCGAAGCAGGGTCACGGGGTGTCGAACCCCACCTGGATCCCAGCCGGCAACCGGGCGGTCCGACTGATGGCGAAGGTCATGCGCGGCACAGCCGGCGGCTCGATCGGCGAGCCGTTCAACCGTCCGTTGACCGCCCACTTCCTGGGCGGCTGTGCGATCGGCGACTCCGCGGAGACCGGTGTGATCGACCCCTACCAGCGGGTCTACGGACACCCCGGCCTGCACGTCGCCGACGGTGCCGCGATCACGGCCAACCTCGGGGTCAACCCCTCACTCACGATCACCGCCCAGGCCGAGCGCGCGATGTCCTTGTGGCCCAACAAGGGCGAGGCCGACGCCCGGCCGGCCCCGGGGTCCGCCTACGTCCGGCTGGAGCCCGTCGCACCCGCGGCACCCGCCGTGCCGGACGACGCTCCGGGCGCACTCAGGCTGCCCATCGTGGGCGTCAGCTAGACGCAGCCACCGCACCAGGCCCAACTGGTCTAGACCGGCCCGCCCTGAGGTCGTGCGGGTTCGTAACCCGGCCCGCGGCCCCTCGTTGATCGATCGACCCGGCAGTCATGCTCCCTCCCAAAATGGCCGGGTCATCGGTCCTAGCTCTGTCCAACAGACGCAGGGACGATCAGGGCCCGGCCACCCTCCCTCCCCGGCCGGGCCCTGGTGCATTTCCGAGCCTTTCGTTCCGCGCGGAGCGCGGAACGAAAGAGGCGAGGAGGTTGAGCAAGGCCCGGCGGGCCGGAGCGCGGCGACGGACTGCCGACGGCCGTGTCGAAGCCTCACGGCGGGCTTGGAGGTTGAGCAGGGCCCGGCGGGCCGGAGCGCGGCGACGGACTGCCGACGGCCGTGTCGAAACCTCACGGCGGGCGAGGAGAGAGCGAACCGACACCGCCGATACGCTTGCCCCATGACGGCGGCTGTCGAGCACGATCTG
>JAOPXC010000119.1 GCA_025965335.1 Nocardioides sp.
TGCGGTTGCTGATCGCGTGGGTGTACTCGTGACCGACGATGCCCATGTCGAGGCCGCCGTCGGCGCAGGGGGAGTAGAACGCCCCGGCGAGGGGCTGGAAGAGGTACTGGTTGGTGATGCCCGGGACACCGTCCTGGAGCGTGATCTGGTTGGCGTTGTCGCGGCCGAGGTACGACGGCTGGCCGCCGGTGAGCGCGCCGGCCTGGGCGTTGCCGACCTCCTGGTCACCCTCGACACCGCCGCGTCCGAGATTGCTGGCCTGGAGGTTGTAGTTGGACTCGTTGAAGCCCAGGTAGTACGAGAAGTCATGCATCCGGTTGTGAGCCACGAACAGGTTGGTCACGACCGCGTCGATGTCGTTGCCGCCCGGTGTCAGCTGGGCCGGGTCGCAGCCGGAGTTGTTCCACGCGTCGGTGAACTTCGTCGTGTACTCACGGGTCGGCGAGATCGGCGCCTGGGCCGTACCACCCGGGGTCAGCGGGCTGACCCAGGCCTCGTGCGTGTTGGCGTTGTTGCCGACGGTGGTCATCGAGCCGAGCGCGGTGTTCGCAGCGGAGTCCCAGGGACCGGGCGCGGCGACGTTGCGGAACGGTCCGGTCGGCGAGGTGCAGCCGGCGCCGGCGACCCAGCAGCCGATCACGGAGTTCTTGGGCATGGTGTCGGGGGAGTAGTCGAGCGACGGGTTCGCGGGGAAGTAGCGCCACTTCGACGGGAACGACGCGTCGCCGGCCGACGGGCCCGCGGTGTCACTGGTCGTGACGCCGGCGACGTAGTTGCCCGGCGGCACGAACGGCACGGTCGGGCTGTCGAACGGACAGACCTGCACCGTGTAGATGCCGGCCGGGATCGAGTCGGCGGAGTACGTCGCGCTCTCGGGGCTGGTGGCGAGGTCGCCGGTGACGAGGAGCTGGCCGGTCGGGTCGAACAGCTTCACCTGGATGTCGTTCAGCGTGTTGGCTGCGGCGGCGACGGCGGCGATCTGCTTCGTCGCCTCGTCGGTGATCTCGAAGGCGTGCTTCGGGCCGCAGCCAGTGGCGGTGACCTCGCCCTGGAACTGGAAGGCGTCCGAACTGTTCTCGGCCTGGTTCTGGCGGTGGAGGACCTCGCCGGTGACCGCGTCGACGAGCAGGGTGTAGGCAAAGGCCGACCCGCCCTTGACGTCGACGACGTTCGCCTCCAGCACGGGGTGCACCGAGCCGTCGGCCATCGCCAGGGCGCGCAGACGCACCTGCTGCGGCTGGGCGAAGCCGGGCACCGAGAGGCGGGTCCAGCCGCGGGTCACCTTGCTCACGATCTTGGCCAGCTGGCCGGCGTCGAGGGTGCGGCCGACGTTCGCCGCGGCCTTCACCCAGCCCTGCAGAGGCGTGAGCACCGGGACGGCCGGCGAGCCGGTGGTCTTGGAGATCGACGAGGACGCGTAGGCGATCTCGCCGCGAGCGACGCCCACCGTGACCATGCTGCCGAGGGCCGGTACGAGGCCGCCGAAGCTCTGGCGGAACAGCACCGCGTGGCCGCCACCGGCGGCCAGCTCCTGGTCGTTCACGAGGTCGAGGGCCGCGACCTTGGTCGGGGTGAGGCCGAAGACGGCTGCGTTGGCGCTGAGCCAGCTGCGAGCGGCCTTGACCGGGTTTGCGGACGTCGCCTTCGCGAGTACGCCGTCGGCCGGCAGAATCGACGACGGCGTACCGAAGTCGTTCCAGCGCAGGTCGACCGCGCCGAGCTGGGCGGCGGCCCGCTTCTGCGGGCCGGATGGCAGCGCGGTGCCGCGGGCGTCCAGGTCGGACAGTCCCGCGACGGCGTCGCCCACCGTGCCGATCCGGTCGGTCGGGGTGGGCTCCCGAGTGGCGACAGCCCTCGTGGGGCTGCCGGCGAGGGCGGGGGGCTGGACGAGTCCGGGAACCAAGGTGATGGTGGCCAGGGCCAGGGCCAGCGTGGTGGAAGGGCCGCGGAGCCGAGAACGCGATGTCATGACCGCTACAACGCGGAGGGTCCTCCATCGTTATGGATCGGGCTTGGAGAGATGCGCCACTCACACGGACGCCTCGCGGGGTTGGATCGTTCAAGTCGAAAGCGCTAGCGTCCATGTGGTGCGCGCCATCAGACGATTCACCGTCCGTCCCGTCCTGCCACCGGCCCTGGCCGCCCTGGGCGACCTCGCGGGCAACCTGAGGTGGTCCTGGCATCCGGAGACGCAGGACGTCTTCGAGGCGGTCGACGCCGACCTGTGGGAGGCGACCGGGCGTGACCCGGTCCGGCTGCTCGGTGCCGTCGGGCGCGTCCGGCTCCAGGAGCTCGCCGCCGACACCGGCTTCGTGGAGCGGCTCGCCGAGGCCCGGGCCGATCTCGAGGCCTACCTCACGGGGGAGCGCTGGTACCAGCGCCGCGGCCCCGAGGACGGGCCGAGGGCGATCGGCTACTTCTCCCCGGAGTACGGGATCACGGCGGTGCTGCCGCAGTACTCCGGCGGCCTGGGCATCCTCGCCGGCGACCACCTCAAGGCAGCCAGCGACCTCGGCGTCCCGATCGTCGGCGTCGGGCTGCTCTACCGGCACGGCTACTTCGAGCAGGCGCTGTCGCGCGAGGGGTGGCAGCAGGAGACCTACCCCGTCCTCGACCCCGACGGCCTGCCCATCTCCCTGCTCCGCGAGGCGGACGGCTCCCGTGCCGCGATCTCCATCGCGCTGCCCGGGGGCCCGGAGCTGATCGCCCGGATCTGGATCGCCAGCGTGGGGCGCGTCCCGCTGCTGTTGCTCGACTCCGACGTCGAGGGCAACCCGGACCACTACCGCGACGTGACCGACCGGCTGTACGGCGGCAACAGCGAGCACCGGCTGCGCCAGGAGCTGCTCCTCGGCGTCGGGGGCGTTCGCGCGCTGCGCGCCTACTCGCGGATCACGGGGGCCCCCGAGCCCGAGGTCTTCCACACCAACGAGGGCCACGCGGGGTTCCTCGGGCTCGAGCGCATTCGCGAGCTCACCGTGGCCGAGGGCGGGCCCGGGCTCGACTTCGACACGGCCCTCGAGGTCAACCGGGCCTCGACGGTCTTCACCACGCACACTCCGGTCCCGGCCGGCATCGACCGCTTTCCGCGGAGCCTCGTCGAGCAGTACTTCAGCGACACCGGGGCCACTCCCGGGGTTCCCATCGAGCGGATCCTCGCGCTCGGCACCGAGGACTACCCGGGCGGCGACACGTCCGTGTTCAACATGGCCGTGCTGGGCTTCCGCATCGCCCAGCGCGCCAACGGGGTCTCGCGGCTCCACGGTCAAGTGAGCCGGGGGATGTTCAACGGGCTGTGGCCGGCCTTCGACGAGGCCGAGGTGCCGATCGGGTCGATCACCAACGGCGTCCACGCACCGACCTGGGTCGCCCGCGAGGTGATCGCGATGGCGGTCAGCCACGGCGCCGACCGGGACTCCGACGACCCGGAGGGCTTCTGGGCCGCGGTCGACCTCGTCTCCGGCGCCGACATCTGGTCGGTCAAGCGGCAGCTCCGCGAACGCCTCGTCCTCGATGCCCGGAAGCGGCTCACCGCCTCGTGGCAGAAGCGCGGGGCCTCGCGTGCGGAGCTCGGCTGGATCGACTCCGTGCTGGACCCCGATGTGCTCACGATCGGGTTCGCGCGGCGGGTGCCGTCGTACAAGAGGCTCACGCTGATGCTGCGCCACCCCGAGCGCCTCAAGCGGCTTCTGCTCGATCCCGACCGGCCCATCCAGCTGGTCATCGCCGGGAAGGCCCACCCGGCCGATGACGGTGGCAAGAAGCTGATCCAGGAGCTCGTGAGGTTCGCCGACGACC
>JAOPXC010000159.1 GCA_025965335.1 Nocardioides sp.
AGTAATCCATGCCTGATCGAGAATGGCCGAGCGAGAACTCGAGGTCACGCCCGACTGTGTTCTCCCCGCCTTGCGGGCTCAGGCTCTTCGAAGACCAGCAGGGTGCGGGTGGTCACCACGCCTTCAGTGCCCTGTATCTCGTCGAGCACGAGGCGGCGGAGATCGGCGTTGTCGCGCGCGCGCACCAGCAGGATGACGTCGAACTCACCACCAACGAGTGCGATGTGGACGATCCCCTGTAGTTGCGTGAGACGTTCGCGGACGTGGCGCCAGTCGGGCTGGTGCATGTTGACGGTGACGTACGCCGAGGTGCCCATGCCACTCAGCAGGGGATCGACATCGGCGCTGAAGCCCCGGATGACTCCCGAGGTTTGGAGCCGCTCGACGCGGGCGTAGGCATTGGCCCGGGAGATGTGCAACGACTCGGCCAGGGTGCGCATCGACATCCGCCCGTCTCGGGTCAGCGCGTCGAGGATGCGGTGGTCGATGCCATCGAGGGGGGTGGCCAATGGTCTTGTCCTTCGGGTCGACCCAGCGGGCTGATGGACGAACGGCCACATATATCACCGTTACTCTGGACATCTTCTCGCCATTGTTGCAGCAGTGGAAACCGAATGGCAGCGCATAGAGGATCCTCGTATGACACGCGACCCGGATCTCCTGCTCCCTTCGGACGAGCCTGTCATGCTGATCGACCCCAGCGGCGAGCCGACCGGGCTGGCCGGGTTCGACCTGCCGTCGAGCGACGTCCTGCTCCGTGCGTACGCCGCCATGGTCATCGGCCGCCGGCTCAACGACCAGGCGTACGCGCTGGTGCGGCAGGGCCGGCTGGCCGTCTATCCGTCCTCCCACGGCCAGGAGGCCTGCCAGGTCACGGCCGCGCACGTCCTTGCCGACGGTGACTGGATGTTCCCCACGTACCGCGACACCGTCGCGGCCGTGGCTCGCGGGGTCGACCCAGTGGAAGTGCTGGTGCTCCTCAAGGGCGACTGGCACTCCGGCTACGACCCCTACCGCCACCGCGTCGCTCCGCAGGCGACGCCGCTGGCCACCCAGCTGCTGCACGCCGTCGGCGTCGCGCAGGCAGCGAAGCTCCGGGCGGAGCCGACCGTGGTGATGGCGATGTGCGGCGACGGCGCCACCAGCGAGGGCGACTTCCACGAGGCGCTCAACTTCGCCGCTGTCTTCCAGGCCCCCGTTGTGTTCTTCGTGCAGAACAACGAGTACGCCATCTCCGTGCCGCTCGCCCGGCAGTCGGTGGCGCCCTCGCTGGCCCACAAGGGTGTCGGTTACGGCCTACCGGGGGAGCGGGTCGACGGCAACGACACGGCCGCCCTGCTCGCCGTGGTCGGCGGAGCGGTGGACCGCGCCCGCGCGGGCGAGGGGCCTCAGCTGGTGGAGGCTCACACGTACCGGATGCAGGCCCACACCAACGCCGACGACGCCACCCGATATCGCCGGGACGCGGAGGTGGCGGCCTGGATCGAGCGCGATCCGCTCACCCGGCTCGAGACGTACCTCCGCGCACAGGGGGTGCTGACCGACGAACAGGCCGCGGAGTTCGCCGAGGAGGCGGAGCGGGTCGCCACGCACACTCGGGCCGGCCTCAACCAGGACGTCGTGCCGAACCCGGAGGAGCTGTTCGACTACGTCTACGCGCACCGTACCCCCCAGCTCGAGGAGCAGGCCGCGCTCGTCGCCGACGAGCTGGCCCGAGAGGACGCCTGATGACCACGACAACGCGGACGCACGAGAAGCTCACCATGGCGCAGGCGCTCAACCGCGCGCTGCGCGACGCCCTGGCCGAGGACGAGTCGGTGCTGGTCTTCGGCGAGGACGTCGGCCCGCTCGGTGGTGTCTTCCGGATAACCGACGGGTTGACCGCCGAGTTCGGCGAGCAGCGGTGCTTCGACACACCGCTCGCCGAGGCGGGCATCGTGGGCACGGCCGTCGGCATGGCCATGAACGGCATGCGGCCGGTGGTGGAGATGCAGTTCGACGCGTTCGCCTACCCGGCCTTCGAGCAGGTCGTGAGCCATGCGGCGAAGCTGCGGAACCGCACGCGTGGTGCGGTCGCCGTGCCGATGGTGATCCGGGTGCCGTATGCCGGAGGGATCGGCGGGGTCGAGCACCACTGCGACTCCTCGGAGTCCTACTACGCCCACACGCCGGGGTTGCACGTCGTCGCCCCCGCGAACGCCGCCGATGCCTACGGGTTGCTGCGCGAGGCGATCGCCTCGCCCGACCCGGTGATATTCCTCGAGCCCAAGAAACTCTACTGGGCGAAGGAGGAGGTGGACCTGGCCGCGCCGGTGCCCGGGATCGGCAGTGCGGCGGTCGTCCGTGACGGCACCGACGCGACGCTGATCGCCTACGGCCCGTCGGTGCCGACCGCTCTCGAGGCCGCCGAGGTGGCCGCCCAGGACGGACGGAGTCTGCAGGTGGTCGATGTCCGGTCGATCGTGCCCTTCGACGACGCGACCGTCTGCGCCGCCGTCCGTTCGACCGGTCGGGCCGTCGTCGTGGCGGAGGCCAGCGGCTTCGCGAGCGTCTCCTCCGAGATCGTCGCCCGGGTCACCGAGCGCTGCTTCCACTCCCTGGCCGCGCCGATCCGCCGGGTCACCGGCTTCGACATCCCCTTCCCGCCGCCCAAGCTCGAGCACTTCCACCTGCCGGGCGTGGACCGCATCCTCGACGCCGTCGACGATCTGCAGTGGGACGAGTCATGACCGCAACCAGCACCGAGCAGACCTTCCTGCTGCCCGACCTCGGTGAAGGACTCACCGAAGCCGAGGTCGTCCGCTGGCTGGTGGCCGAGGGCGATGTCGTCGTGGTCGACCAGTCGGTGGTGGAGGTGGAGACCGCCAAGTCGCTGGTCGAGGTGCCCTCGCCGTACGCCGGCCGGATCGTCACCCTGCACGCGGCCGAGGGGGAGATCCGCGACGTCGGCACGCCGCTGATCACCGTGGCGGCGGAGGACGCGGCACCGGCCGCGCCACCGTCCACCAGCGCCGACACGTGTCGCGAGGAGGAGAAGCAGGCCGGCTCCGGCAACGTCCTGATCGGCTACGGCACCTCGGGCGCGGGCGGGCCGAGCCGTCGTCGGCGGCCTCGTCGCCGACCTACGGCGCCTGCGCCCACCGTGCCGGCACAGGCTCCGCTGGCCAAGGCTCCGGACCGTGGGCTGGAGGTGCCACGGGTCATGTCGCCACTGGTCCGTCGGCTCGCCCGCGACGGTGGCATCGACCTCGCGGAGGTCCAGCCGACCGGTGAGGGCAGTGTCATCACCCGCGCCGACGTGGTCTGCGCGCTCGCCGCCAGGATGGACGATCACCCGCAGGTGCCGAGCGCCTCGCCGGCCGCGAGCGCCCAGGTGCCCGCAGCGCCCCAACCGCCCAGCGCCGGGGAGCGGCGTACTCCCCTCACCAGGTTCCGGAAGGCCGTGGCGACGGCTCTCTCGCGGAGCCGCTCGGAGATCCCCGAGGCCACCGTATGGGTCGACGTCGACGCCACTGCCCTGTGGGACCTGCGCGAGGCCGCCCGTACGCCAGGCGATCCAGGCCCGGGGCTGCTGGCCTACATCGCCAGGTTCGTTGTGGCCGGGCTGAACGAGTATTCCGTTCTCAACGCCCGCTTCGACAGCGAGCGACAGGAGATCGTCGAGCTCGACCGGGTCAATCTCGGCCTGGCCGTGCAGAGCGAGCGCGGCTTGGTGGTGCCCGCGGTCATCGGCGCCGAGACGATGACCACGACGCAGCTTGACACCGCCATCCGGGAGGTGACGGCGCGGGCCCGCGAGGGACGAGCGACAGCTGAGGAGCTGGCCGCAGGGACCTTCACCCTCAACAACTATGGCAGCTTCCGGGTCGACGGCAGCGCAGCGATCATCAACCACCCCCAAGTCGCCATCCTCGGGTTCGGCCGGATCATCGACCGCCCGTGGGTAGTCGAGGGCGAGATCGTGCCGCGCAAGATCACCCAGATGTCGTTCGTGTTCGACCACCGGGTGTGCGACGGCGGCACTGCGGCCGGGTTCATGCGGGTGGTGGCGGACGCGATCGAGAGTCCGTCGTCCGCGATCGCGCGGCTGTGACCGCCGCTCT
>JAOPXC010000099.1 GCA_025965335.1 Nocardioides sp.
GTCAAGGCGCTCTGGCACACTGCCGCGCATGACCACACCAGGAGTGCTCGAGGGAAAGGTCGCGATCGTGACCGGCGCGGCCCGGGGCGTGGGTGCCGGCATCGCCCGCGCCTTTGCGAAGGAGGGCGCGCGGGTCGCTGTCGTCGACCTCGACGGGGACGGCGCGGAGCGGGTCGCCACGGAGCTGAACGGGACGGAGGGCGCGGCCAGCGCCGTCCGCTGCGACATCCGGGACTCCGGTCAGGTCGATGCCTGCGTCGCCGACGTGGTCGACCGGTTCGGCACCGTCGACATCCTGGTCAACAACGCGATCGACGCGACCAGCGGACGGTTCGAGGACATCACCGACGACGACCTCGACCGGGTGCTCGACACCGGCCCGAAGGCGACGCTCTACTTCATGCGCGCCTGCTTCCCGCACCTGAAGTCCCGCCCCGACGGCGGCCGGATCATCAACTTGCGCTCGGGATCCGAGCCGCAGGGTCTGTCCGGGTTCGGCGCCTACATCGCCTCCAAGGCCGCGGTCGGCGGCCTGACCCGGGCCGCCGCACGGGAGTGGGGACGGCACGGCATCACCGTGAACGCGCTCTGCCCGTTCGTGCTCAGCGACGGCGCGCGGTCCTACTTCGACGAGCGCCCCGAGGAGCTCGACAGGATCGTCCTCAAGAGCCTGTCGATCCCGCGCCTCGGGGACGCCGAGGCCGACGTCGGGCGCGCGGCGGTCTTCCTCGCCGGGCCCGACTCGGGCTACGTCACCGGCTGCACGCTCACCGTGGACGGCGGCGGCAGCTTCTTCAGCTGAGTTTCACTGGTTAACCAGTGAAACCCGCACTGGACATGGGGTATTCGCCGTGTTCAGCGACGGTTCACCGGTTCCCGAGGAGGGTGCTCAGCTCATGCCGCCGTCGAACGCGAAGATCGAGCCCGTGACCATCCGGGCGTTCGGCGAGGCGAGGTAGACGATCGCGGAGCCGATCTCGGCGGGGGCGATCGCCCGGCCGGGCAGCATCATCATCAGCCGGTCCATGACGCGGGGGTCGAGGCCGTCCGGGAAGATACTCGCAACGTGCGACACGATCGGGGTGTCCACGGTGCCGGGGCAGATGGCGTTGACCCGGATGTTGTCGGGCGCGAGCTCGAGAGCCAGGGACTTGGTGAGCTGGGTCAGGCCGCCCTTGGCCGCGGAGTACGCCGTCGCGTAGGCCTGCGGGACCCGGCCGGCCACCGACGACACGTTGACGATGTTGCCGCGGCAGGCCTTGAGGTGGGGCAACGCGGCCTGCATCAGCATGAACGGGCCCTTGAGGTCCACAGCGTGCACCCGGTCCCACTCGGCGTCGGTGATCTGCTCGAACCGGCCGAACTGCACGATGCCGGCGACGTTCGCGAGCACGTCGATCCGGCCGTACTGCGCGCAGACCTCGATCGCGGCGTCGACCGACGCACGGTCGGCCACGTCGCACTCGACGTACGTGACGCCCTCGGGGGTCTTCGCCTGGATGTCCAGCCCGAAGACGAGGTCGCCCGCGTCGCGGAACAGCTCGGCGGTCGCGTAGCCGATGCCCGAGGCGGCGCCGGTGATGACGACGACGCGCTGGTCTTCGGTGGGTGCTGCGGTCATGGGTGGAGCCTTCCGGTTCGGGGTGCTGCAACAGGGGACAGGCACTCGGACGATACCAACGACGTAGAACGCGTTCTAGACCTGCGCTGGCCTACCCTCGGGGCGTGACCCAGACCGAAGGCGCGACGCGCTCCACGCAGCGCAGCACCCTGCTCGCCGCGGCCGAGCAGCTCTTCGCCGAGCGCGGCATCGACGCGGTCTCGCTGCGCACCGTGATGGCCGAGGCCGGCACCAATGTCGGGGCCGTGCACTACCACTTCGGCACCAAGGAGGCGCTGGTCGAGGCGCTCATCGAGGCGCGCAGCGGCGAGCTCCGCGACGAGCGTGACCGGCTGCTGAGCGAGCTCGAGCGCCAGGAGGTGCCGTCGGTCCGGGACCTCGCCGAGGCGTTCGTGCGGCCACTGGTGCCGATGGCGCTGGACGGCGGCAGCTCCTGGGTGCGCCTGGTCTCCTCGATCGTCCAGACCGGGCACCACGCCCTGGCCCTGCTGGACCGGACCTTCGCGCCCCAGGCAACCCGCTTCGGCACCCTGCTCCGGCGTACCGACCCCGCGCTCGACCTGACGACCGTGCGGTTCCGGCTCGCGGAGGCGATGACCCTGACCTTCCGAGTGCTCGGCGACCTCGACGCCGTACGCCGCAACGTCGCGCCCCCGGGCCGCCCGGCCGGCGTCGACCGCGTGCTCGACGAGCTCGTCGACGTGGTGACCGCGATCCTGGCGGGCCCGCCCGAGGCCCGCTCCTAGACGGACAGCGCCTCCTCCGCGGCTGCGCCCTCCGACGCCGCCGGCGCGGACGTCAGCGGCGTCACCGTGACCGGGAAGCCGTTCACCGCGGCGTTGCCCGACGGCACGTCGACGAAGTCGCCCGGCGAGAGCACGTTGGTGTTCACGCCGGCGTGCGCGTTGGCCACGCCGATCCGGGTGCCCTCCACCCCGTGGCCCCAGCCGTGCGGCATCGACACCACGCCGCGCATGATCGCGTCGGTCAGCTCGACCGGCACCGTGACCGACCCCGCCGACGAGGTCACCACGACCGGCGCCCCGTCCTCCGCACCGCGCGCGGCGGCGTCGTCGTGGTGCATCAGCAGCGTGCAGCGGTCCTTGCCCTTCACCAGCGCGGGCACGTTGTGCATCCACGAGTTGTTCGAGCGCAGGTGCCGCCGGCTGATCAGCACGAGCTCGTCGCGGGGCCGGTCCATCCGCGCCTCGAGCCGGTCGAGGTCGGCGACGATGTACGGCGGCGCCAGCTGCAGGCGGCCGGAGGTCGTGGTGATGACCTCCGCCAGCCGCGGCACCATCGGGCCGAGGTCGATGCCGTGCGGGCTGGCCTTCACCTTCTCCAGCGTGATGCCGTCCGGTCGTTCGCCGTACCGGTCGCCGAACGGGCCGGTGCGCAGGGTGAGGTCGAGCAGCCGCTCCGGGCCGCCCTCGTCGTACCCCGCGCGCAGCGTCGGACCGTCCAACCCGACGGCGTCGGCGAGCACGTCGAAGAACCCGTCGTCGATGGCCGGCACGTCGACCTCGCGGGCCGGCTGCCCGAGGCAGAGGCCGGCGAGGCGGATGAGGATCTCCCACTCGCGGGGACGGTCGTCGGGCGGCGGGAACACCGGGGCGGAGTAGTTGGCGCCGCTGCCGACCGCGAACTGCCAGATCATGTCGTCGTGGTGCGACTGCTCGAGGGCGGAGAGGCCCGGCAGGATCACATGGGCGTGGTGGGAGGTCTCGTTGATCCAGTTGTCGACGCTGATCATGCAGTCGAGCAGCGGCAGGGCCCGGTCGAGCCGGTCACCGCCGGGCGAGGAGAGCACCGGGTTGCCGGCGACCGTGAACAGCGCCTTGATCTGCCCCTTCCCGGGCGTGGAGATCTCCTCGTGCAGGCACGAGACCGGCACGTGGCCGAGCACCTCGGGGGCGCCGCGGACCCGGCTGCGCCAGCGCCCGAACGTGGCCTGTCCCCCCTCGAGTCCGGGCATCGGCAGCGTGCTCACCGACCACGCCGCCGGCCGCGAGAACATCGCCCCGCCGGGCACGTCGAGGTGGCCGGTGAGGATGTTGACGACGTCGACCAGCCAGCTGGCGAGCGTGCCGAACTCCTGGTTGCAGGTGCCGATCCGGCCGTAGAGGACGGCGCGCTCGGTGCCGGCGAGCTCGCGGGCGAGCCCACGGGTCCGGGCCGCGTCGATGCCGGTCACGTCGGCCACCCGCTCGGGCGACCAGGCGCGGGCCGCCTCGGCGACCTCCGCCAGGCCGTCGGCGAGGTCCTCGACCGCGCCGAGCCGCACCAGGCCCTCGTCGAAGAGGACGTGCACCACGGCCATGAGGAACGCCGCGTCCGTGCCGGGCACGATCGGCAGCCACTCCGAGGCCTTGTCGGCCGTCCCCGTCCGACGCGGGTCGATGACGACCACCCGGCCGCCGCGCTTCTGGATCCGGCCGATCTCGCCCATCAGGTCCGGGCAGGAGAGCAGGGAGCCCTGAGAGGCCTGCGGGTTGGCGCCCATCAGCACGAACAGGTCGGTGCGCTGGACGTCGGGGACCGGGATCGCCCACATGCCGCCGTACATCAGGTGCGAGCTGACGTTCTTCGGCCACTGGTCGACGACGCCGGGCGAGTAGATCATCGGGATCCCGGACATCCCGATGAGGATCCCCACGTACCTGCTGAGGTCCATCGCGTGCGCGAGCGGGTTGCCGACGTACGCCGTCACCGCCTCGATGCCGTGCTCGGCCACGACCGGCTGCAGCAGCTCGGTGCAGCGGTCGAACGCCT
>JAOPXC010000206.1 GCA_025965335.1 Nocardioides sp.
GAACGGCGGGTAGGTGAACGGCAGCCGGGTCACCGGGTCGCCGGACGCGTAGACCGGCAGACCGTCGAGCACCGCCCGGCCGCCGTACCGGTAGACGAACAGATCCGTGAAGCCGCCGCGGAGTGCAGCCGCGACGGCCGCGGCGACGACCAGGACCAGGACCGGGACGGGTCCCGTCAGCAGGCGGGAGCGCCCCAGCGGAGCACGAACCAGCAGGCCGGCCAGCACGGCGTCACGCGGCGTCGGGGTCGTCGGCGCGCTCCACGTCGTCGGCCTGGGTCTCGACGTGCACCACCCGGGCCAGGCAACCTCCTCCGCTCGCGCGCATCACGTCTCGAGGAGGGTCGGTGCACCCGGGTCACGGGCGGATCTGCACCACGTCGAACTCGGTGCCGGGAGGGGCGCCGGGACCGAAGGGGGGCGGGGAGCCCAGGTCGAACCGGGCGTTGACCAGGGCGAGGGTGCAGCCGTGGCGGGCGACGGTGGTCGGCACCCGGAACAGGTCGGACGTGATCACGTCGACGACCCGGCCGCTCGTCAGCCTCGGCGAGAGCTTCACCCGGGCCACGGAGTTCGCGAAGTTCTGCACCACCCAGGCGGTGCGGCCTTCGAGCTGCAGCCCGTCGAGCGTTCCGGCGACCAGTGCCGGACCGGACAGTCGGATCTTCTTGCTGACCCCGGTTGACGGATCGACCAGGGCGAGGATGCCGAGGGCGGTGTGGTTGACGATCAGCCACCGGCGGTGGGTCGAGTCGATGCCGTTGAGCCCGAAGCCATCGGTCGGGGCAGCAGCAGGTCCGGTGACCGTGATCGGTCGGGTTGGGCCGAATGTGCCGTCCGCCCGGATGGGGACCTTGTAGATCCGGGGCGCGAACGTCTCGGTGAAGTAGAGAGCGTGACGGGTGATGGCGACGTCGTTGGTGAACGTGGCGCCCGGCTCGCCGATCACCAGGTCGGCGACGGTGGAGCCGTCCGTGGTGTCGTACACCCAGGCGTGACCGGTCGCTCCGCCGGCGACGACGAGCCAGTGCCGTGCCTTGTCGACCCGCATGCCGACTGCCACCCGGTCGTCAACATCGACGAAGAGCGCGCCCTTCCCGCTGCGAAGGTCACCCCGGTAGATGTCGCCGTCGCGCAGCGACCCGACGTAGAACGTGTTGCCCGCCCCGACGGCGATCCCTTCGGGCTGGAAATCCATGGGGAGGGGGATCGAGGACGGTCGCGGCGCGGCCATTGCCGGCGCGACCAGCAGTGAGATGAGCGCGGCTGACAAGAGTGTGCTGACTGGGCGCATGGTGTCCTCCGATGGGGCAAGGCCTCGCCCTCACCCTGCGCCGCGCCCGCGACGATGTGAATCCCTCATTCAGGTCAACTGCGGTCGGCTCCCAGAGCACTCAGCGAGCCTCCTCCAGGGCGCGGTAGAGGTTGAGCTCGGCGCGCAGCCGGCGCGGCAGGGGTGCGCCGTGCGAAGCGAGCGCGGCGGCATAGGACTCGAGTGCGCGGAGCAGGCGCGCTCGGGCGCGGAGACGTGCCGCGTCGCTGGCAGACCGCTCAATTTCCACCCGGGCACGGGCGTGAGTGACCGCCTCCAGCAGCATTCTCAGGTTGTCCGGTGTGCATCTGGCGGGCTGTGACACGAGCTCATGGTGTCGTGCCCACTCGTCACGTCGGGCCAGGTTGGCGACGCCTACCAAAATCTCGGTACCCCGGCGCCATGCGGTCCACCCGCTGCGGGCTCGTTGGGAGGAACCGCCGCGGTGACGCCGAGTCGGGGGCGCCCTTCCGGATCCCCTCGCGCCAGATCAGCTGCACGATGCTGGGTCGCACCGCCACGGTTGCGACGGCCACGGGTCGTCGCGACCACGTGTCGTCGTCGGCCTGCCGGAGCAGGCAGTCCGCGAGGTCCGCGCGGGACGTGAACTGCTCGCCCAGGTGCCCCTCACCGAGCTTGTAGGCGGTCACGCCCGGCGTCTCGAACAAGCCGGACGGCCGGACGATCGTCCAGTCCAGGTCGGTTGCGATGACCATGTCCTCGAGGCGGCGCATGTCGTCGTACAGCATCTTGCCGATCGTGTTCTCGACCAGCGGCTGCACGACCTTGTCGAAGAACAGTCCGCCGGTGCGACCCGGGTTCGTCGCGCAGACACTCGACGTGACGCAGACGAAGCGCGCCACGTCGTGGCGGTGCATCGCGGCGACGATCGACCGGCCGCCGGCTGAGTAGACCTCGATCGGCTTGCGGCTGAACGGTACGCCGAGCGTCGACAGCACGGCGTCCTGCCCGCGCACGGCGCCGGCGACGGACTCCGCGTCGTACACATCGCCGGCGACCACCCGCAACCGAACCGGGGAGAGGGGAAACGCGTCCGGATGGCGGGTGAACGCGGTGACGTCGTGGCCCTCGTCGAGGGCCTGGGCGGTGAGCAACCGGCCGGTGGGCCCGTTGGCGCCGAAGACGATGAGCTTCATGGGTTCTCCTTCGTAGGTGTGTGGGACAGGACGACCCACCGCCCGAGAACGTGACAGGCACCGGGCAGACTCACCCCCGTGACCCACGTCCCGGGCCCGGTCGACGAGGGCTTCCGTTGCTCCCAGGCCAGCGCGCGTGCGGGCGAGCCGATGGCGGGGACCGCACCGACGGGCACCGCCTGGCTCTTCGTGGAGTACGCCGGGCCCTGGGCTCGCAAGGCCGTCGCGGAGAGCCGACAGCCCGAGGACGTCCGCACCTTGCTGGACGGGCTCGACGACGTCCGCGTCCAGCTGATCCGCCGGCACGGCGGAGTGTCCGGTCCCGGCGTGCGGGTGTTCGCCGCCGAGCTGGGGGAGGCGACCCGCGTGTGGACCACCGTGCTCCGGGACGTCCGGGAGCTGCTCGACCTCGACGTGGCGGCGCTCGCGGCGGGAGCAGACCCCGGTCTCACGCCGCACGACGATCTCCTGTGGCTGGTCTGCACGAACGGCCGCCGCGACCTGTGCTGCGCGGAGCTCGGCCGCCCGATCGCGTCGGCCCTGGCGGCCCGCTGGCCCGAGGCGACGTGGGAGACCACGCACCTCGGGGGCCACCGTTTTGCGGGCACCCTCCTGGCGCTCCCGAGCGGCGTGGCCCTGGGCCGGCTGGACGTCGAGTCCGCGGTGGCAGCCTGCACCGACCTCGCCGCCGGGCTGCTGCCCGTCGACCGGGCACGCGGTCGGGTCGGCCTCGCGCCGGCTGCCCAGGTCGCCGAGCTCCATGTTCGTCGGGAGCTGGGGCTCCGCGACCTCGGTGCCGTCGTGGTCACCTCGGTCGACGGGGAGCACGTCGCGCTGACCACGCCCCGGGGGCCGGTCGTCGTACGTGTCGAGGTGTCACCGGGTGTGCCGGGTCACCAGTCGTGCGCGGACCCGACGACCACGGCGGCTCCGAGGTACACGATCCGCGCGCGGCAGCCGCCGCAGTGAGGGGGTCGTGTGCCTGAGAACGCCCCATGAAGCGTCCTCAGGCACACGACCCCGCTGGCGGAGGTGTACGAGGCCGGGGGGTGGGTACGGCAGGAGCACACACCAAGGAGCCGGACCGGCCCCGCCACCGCACCCAGGAGGACGCATGAACGCCACGCCGGAAGATCCCCTGAACGACGACGACATGACGACCAGCGGAGCGGGTTCGACGCCTCCCGCGGGGGACGCGGACGGCACCGACGGCGGGGATGCCGACGGCACCGACGGCGGGGACGCCGACGGCACCGACGGCGGGGATGCGGACGGCACCGACGGCGGGGATGCGGACGGCACGGACGGCGGGGATGCGGACGGCACCGACGCATCCTGAGCGCTCCAGTGCCTGATTCGGCACTCGACCTGCTCAGCGGTGACGCCCAGACCTTCCTCACGAAGGCCTGGGCGTCACGCCTGCACCTGCACCGCGGCGACCCCCGCGGCCTGGTCGGACTCCTGTCGATGGACGACGCCGACACCCTGCTCACGTCGTCGGCGATCCGCACGCCCAGCATCCGGATCGCCAAGGACGGCTCGGTGCTGCCCGAGTCGTCGTACACACGTGGCGCGACGCTGGCCGGCAAGCAGCTCACCGGCCTGGTCGATGCCCGAAGGGCGCTCGAGCTCTTCGACGGCGGCGCGACGATCGTCTTCCAGGGGCTGCACCGCTACTGGCCGCCGCTCTCCAGGCTGACCGCCGAGCTGGAGCTCGAGCTCGGCCACCCGTGCCAGGCCAACGCCTACCTGACGCCGCCCGGTGCGCAGGGGTTCGCGGTCCACACCGACTCCCACGACGTCTTCGTGTTCCAGACCGCCGGCTCCAAGCAGTGGGAGGTGCACACCCCCGACGGCGTGGAGGACATCCTCCTCGAGCCCGGCCTGTCGATGTACCTCCCGACGGGCACCCCACACGCCGCCCGCTCGCAGGAGACGGTCTCGCTGCACGTCACGCTCGGGATCAACCAGCTCACCTGGCGCGGTCTCGTCGAGCGCAGCGTGAAGGACGTGCTGGCCGGCGTCTCTGACGAACACCTGCCTGCGGGGTACCTCGACGATCGCAGCGGGCTCGCCGGCGAGCTGGGCCGCCGGCTCGAGTCCCTCGCCGCGAACGTCCGCAACCTCGACGCCGCTGCCGCGGTCGACGCGGAGGTACGGCGATTCCTCACCGGCCGCGGACCGCGCCTCGCCGGCGGTCTGGGTGACGTGCTCGCGGTGCGCTCCCTCGACGACACCACACCGCTGCGTCGTCGACCCGGACACCCGTGCGTGCTGCTCGACAACGGCGACCGGCTCGACGTGCTGCTCGGCGACCGCTCCATCGACGTGCCGGCCTGGATCCGGCCGGCCCTCGAGGAGCTCCGCACCCGGTCCGAGCTGCGGCCCGCGGACCTGGCCCATCACCTCGACCCGCAGAGCCGTCTGGTCCTCTGCCGTCGACTCGTCCGGGAGGGACTGCTCGAGGTCGTCGGTTGATCACCCCACGAAACCAACTCGCCGAGCTCGTGCTTCCGCTGGCACCCCGGGTGAACACCCCGTGACCACACGCGATCCGAGCTTCCGCTGCGCCGCAGCCAGCGTGCTCCGCGACGAGCCGATCGCCGGCACCGCCTCGACGGTGCGGGCATTCCTCCTGGTGGAGAACACCGGCCCGTGGGGCGTCGACGCCCTGCGCGACGCACGCCTGCCGGACGGACTCGGGCGCTCGCTCTCGACTGTGGCGGCGGCGGCCGGGGTCCGGCCGCTGCTCATCCGCCGGCCCGACCGGCGGACGCACCAGGACGGGATCCGGGTGTTCGCGGCCCATGCCCATCCGTCCCGACCCTGGCTCGAGAGCACGGTCCTCGCCGACCCGCACTCACTCCTGGAGCTCGACCTGGAGGCTCTGGGGGCTGGCCGGTCGACGGGCCTGGCGACGTACGACGGGTCGCTGTTCTGCGTGTGCACCCACGGCCGGCACGATGCCTGCTGTGCCGAGCGCGGCCGACCGGTGGCCAGCGCGCTGGCCCAGGCGCATCCGAAGGAGACCTGGGAGGTGTCGCACATCGGCGGAGACCGGTTCGCGGGAAACCTGCTGGTGCTGCCGCACGGTTTCTACTACGGACGGCTGGACCCGGTCTCGGCGCTGACCGCCGCCGGCGCCCACGCGAGCGGCGAGCTCGAGCTCGACCACTTCCGTGGACGTTCGGGACACCGGATGCCCGTGCAGTTCGCCGAGGTCGCGCTGCGGCGTGAGCTCGGTGAGACCCGCGACGGCGCGGTGCGGCTGGTCGACGGATCGACCGTCGCGGGCGTCACCGAGGCCGTCTTCGACGTCGCCGGGGCCATCTGGGTGGTGCGGGTGCGCACCGTGCTGGGCCCCGAGCTGCAACTGACCTGCAAGGCGACCGGGGACAACCCGATCCCGAGGCACGAGGTGCTCGGGATCTTTCGCCGGTGAACCCGCCAGGCTGGGTGGGTCGTGTGCCTGAGGACGCCGCATGGCGCGTTCTCAGGCACACGACCCGTCAGTAGCCGGTCGGCTTGCCGTCCAGCTCCAGCCAGTCGGAGAACAGCGTGCCGAGGTCCTCGCCGGAGACCCGCTCCGCAAGCGCGACGAACTGCGCGGTCCGGGCGTTGCCGTGGCGGTGCTCCTTCGCCCATGCCTTCAGGATCGCGAAGAAGTCCGTGCCGCCCACCTTCTCCCGCAGGGCCTGCAGCGTCATCGCGCCGCGGGTGTACACCGGGGTGCCGAACAGGTCGGCCGGGTCCACGAACTCGGTCGGGGCGGGGTGCCACAGCTCGTTCTCGGCGGGGGTGGCGTAGAGGCGGTCGAAGCGCACGGCCGGGGTCGCCTCGCCGTGAGCCGCGCCCCAGAGCCACTCGGCGTACGTCGCGAAGCCCTCGGCCAGCCAGATGTCGTGCCAGTCGCGCAGGGTGACCGAGTCGCCGTACCACTGGTGCGCCATCTCGTGCACCAGCGTCGTGACGCCGGCGCCGTACGGGTAGAACGGCCGGGTCTGCGTCTCGAGCGCATAGCCGACCCGGGCGTTGTCGATGATCATGCCGGCCGACGCGAGCGGGTAGGCACCGAAGCGCTTCTCCTCGAAGCGGATCACCTCCGGCAGGACGTCGCGCAGGGTCGCGGACGTGTCCGTCGTGGGGTCGGCGAAGGACCACAGCGGGATCCGGCGCCCGGTGATCGACTTCGTCCGCGACTTGTAGATCGTGAACTTCCCGACGGCGATCGTCGCCAGGTACGTCGACATGGGGTCCGTGGCGCGCCAGGTCCACGTCGTCTGGTTGCCGTGCCTGATCCGGGCGACCAGGTTGCCGTTGGCGGCGACCTGGACGCTGCTCGGCGCCGTGACCTTGAACGTGTAGCGGGCCTTGTCGCCCGGCGTGTTGTTGGAGGGCAGCCAGGTCATCGCGCCGACCGGCTCGCCCAGGGCGACCGCACCGTCGGGGGTGCGGACCCAGCCCTCGGTCGAGCCGTCGACGTCGGTGTGCTCGCGGGGTACGCCGGCGTACTCGACCGTGGTCGTGAAGGTGCCGTCGACCGCGTGCGTCGGCCTGACGACCAGCTTGTGCCCGTGGCGGGTCCAGGCGGCGTCCCTGCCGTCCACCCGGACGTCGCCGACCTTCATGCCCTCGAGGTCGAGATCGAAGGTGGTCAGCCGGTGACGGGCCCGGGCGCTGATCGTGGCCGTCGCCTCCAGCCGGTTGGTTTCCGGGGCGTAGTGCAGCCGGACGCGGTAGCTGCGCACGTCGTAGCGCGGGTCGCCCTGGTTGGGGAACAGGGTGTCGGGAGCGGGGTCCGTGCGCGCCGTACTCGGTTGGGTGGCCGACTGCGCGACGGATCCGATCGCGAGGGCGAGCAGCAGCCCGAGAGCCGTGAGCGCGGCCACGCCACGGGAGCGGATCGGGAACGGCAAGTCGGACTCCAGGTGTCGGGTAGGGCTTCGGCGTAGGCTGGCGTACCTCGCCCGAACGGTGCCTGACGAGGCGGCCGGGTGGTTCGAACCGGCCGGGGCCCATCGGGTCGCGTTCCTGATCCGCCATCTTGCCGTACGACGGACCGATGACTCGAGGCCTGGGACTGCGTAGCCTCGGGCGCGTGACCATCGTGGACCACTCGAGCACGGACTCACTCACCGCACAGCGCTTCCGGCGGATGAGCGGCGCGGGCAGCCACTCGCTGCCCCCGGTCGACCTGGCGGGACTGCCACCGGGCCCGAAGTGGCCGGTGCTGGTCCAGAGCGCCGGGCTGCTGCGGTTCCGGCACTGGTTCCATCCGTACCTGCGCCGCAAGTACGGCGAC
Source organism: Nocardioides sp. (assembly GCA_025965335.1). Classification (GTDB taxonomy): domain Bacteria; phylum Actinomycetota; class Actinomycetes; order Propionibacteriales; family Nocardioidaceae; genus Nocardioides. The sequence goes on from JAOPXC010000206.1 coordinate 7,772, forward strand.
ACGTTCACCGTCCGGCTGGTGCCGGGCGGGCGGCCCCTCGTGTTCTTCACCAAGCCCGAGCACGCGAAGGAGATCTTCGCGGGCGACCCCGAGATCTTCCACGCCGGCAAGGGCAACGGGATCCTCGGGCCGATCATGGGCGAGCACTCGTTGCTGCTGCAGGACGGTGCGGACCACAAGCGCGCCCGCAAGCTGTTGATGCCGGCCTTCAATGGGCACGCGTTGCGGGAGTACCAGTCGCTGGTCACGTCGCTGGCGCGCGAGGAGATCGCCCGATGGGAGTCGGGGACCGAGTTTCGCTCGCTGGAGCGGATGAACGCACTCACGCTCGAGGTGATCCTGCGGGTCGTGTTCGGGGTCACCGACGAGGAGCGGCTCGCCCAGATGAGGCCGCGGGTCAACGCCACCGTCGAGGTCAGCCCCGCGATCCTGCTCGGCTGGGGCTACCCCAGGCTGCAGAAGTTCGGTCCCTGGAAGCGCACCGTGCAGAACCAGTACGCCCTCGACCGCCTGATCTACGCCGAGATCCGGGAACGTCGTTCGGCGGCGGACCTCGCCGAGCGGACCGACGTACTGTCCCGGCTGATGCTGGTCCGCGGCGACGACGGCCAAGACGCCCTGAACGACATGGAGCTGCGCGACCAGCTGGTGACGCTCCTGCTCGCCGGACACGAGACGACGGCCACGGCGCTGGCGTGGGCGCTCTACGAGGTCGGCCGCAACCCGGACCTGCTCGAGCGGACGCAGGCCGCCGCGACCAACGGCGACGACGAGTGGCTCGACGCGGTGCTGAAGGAGTCGATGCGGCTGCACCCGGTGATCCCGATGGTGGTGCGGACCCTGATGAAACCGGCCACGATCGGCGGCATCGACCTGCCCGCGGGCGCGACCGTCGGACCGTCGATCATCGTCGCGCACCAGAAGTCCGAGAACCATCCCGATCCGGACGCCTTCCAGCCCGAACGGTTCCTCGGCCAGAACCCGCCCACCAACACGTGGATCCCGTTCGGTGGCGGCGTGCGCCGCTGCATCGGCGCGGGCTTCTCGCTGATGGAGGGAGTCGCGGTGCTCCGCGAGGTCTTCGCGGCGTACGACGTCACCGCCGTCGGCGACGACGAGCCCAAGGTCCGCAACATCACCAGCGTCCCCCGCCGGGGTGCTCGTATCCGCGTCAGGGCGCGCAGTTTCACTGGTTAACCAGTGAAACTGTCACTCCACGTGGAGTATTTCCCGGGTGAAGTGAGGGTTTCACTGGTTAACCAGTGAAACTTCAGGGCCCGAGAAACGGAGTGTGGCGGGCCGAGCCGGCTGCCACACTGGACCACCGTGACCTGGACTGAGCGGATGCGCGCGCTGCGCATGGACGTGACCCCGCTGCGCTCATCCCGGGACTTCCGGCTGCTGTTCCTCGCCGGCACCGTTTTCTACTTCGGTGCGATGGTCACGTATGTCGCGATCCCGTTCCAGATCTACACGATCACCGGCTCGAACTTGGCGGTCGGCGCCGTGGGCCTGGTGGAGCTGGTGCCGCTGGTGGTCTTCGGCCTGTACGGCGGCGCACTCGCCGACCACGTCGACCGGCGCAAGCTGCTGGTGTGGACGGGCGTGGCCCAGGCGGGGTTCACCGCGGTCCTGGCCGTGAACGCGTTCCGCGACGACCCCAGCGTCTGGGTGATCTTCGTCGTGAGCGCGCTGCTGGCGTCGTCGTCCTCGATGCAGCGCCCGTCGCGCGAGGCGCTGATGCCGCGCACCGTGACGCACGAGCAGATCCCGGCGGCCAATGCCCTCACCAGCCTCGGCATGCAGATCGGCGTCCTGGTCGGCCCGGCGGTCGGCGGCCTCCTGGTGGCCTACGTCGGCATCGGCTGGTGCTTCCTCATCGACATCTGCGGCCTGGGGATCGCGACCGTGATGTTCGTGCTGATGCGCCCCTACCCGCATCGCGAGGAGACGACGCCGCCCAGCCTGGCCGGGATCGGGCAGGGCGTCCGCTACGCGCTGTCGCGGCGCGACCTGCTCGGCACCTACTTCGTCGACATCGCCGCGATGCTGCTGGCACTGCCGGTCGTGCTGTTCCCGGCGCTGGCCAAGGAGGTGTTCGAGAAGCCGCAGCTGCTCGGCCTGCTCTACTCGGCCGAGACGGTCGGCGCCCTCGTCGCGACCGCCCTCAGCGGCTGGACGTCACGAATCCACCACCACGGCCGGGCCATCGTGATCGCGGCTGCGACGTACGGCGTGTGCATCGGTTTTGCGGGGCTGATGCCGAACATCTGGCTGGTGGCCGTCTTCTTCGCACTCTCCGGCGCCGCGGACATGATCAGCGCCGTTTTCCGTGGCACGGTCTGGAGCCAGACGATCCCCGAGAGCATGCGCGGGCGGCTTGCGGGCATCGAGATGCTGTCCTACTCGCTCGGTCCGCTCGGCGGCCAGGTCCGCGCCGGCATCACCGCCGACCTGTGGTCGGTGCGCGGGGCGATCTCCAGCGGCGGCTTCGCCTGCATCGGCGGCGTCACGCTGACCGCGCTGGTGCTCCGCGACTTCTGGTCGTACGACGCCCGCACCGACGAACACGCGGTGGCCGAACGTGCCACGCGGGCCGCTGTCGGCGAGTCCTGACTCGGGTGTGCGCCTCAAACAGGCGTAAAGCAGGGCTTGACACCAGCGAGCCCCGGCAGCCGTCTTCGGTGAACGCCGGACGCACCCGCCGCCGGTGCGTATGGTCGAAGGCGTAGGCAACCGTCGAGACTCGTTCGCCTGGAACACCAGGCAGATGATCACGGTGCCTCGACTGAAGGTACTCAATGAAGAGTCCAGCCCGTCTCTCCCGTCAGATCGTCATCCGGACCGGGATTGCGCGGGTGGCCATCGGAGCTTCCGCGCTGCTCGTCGCGGGTTCCCTCCCCCTGGGGTCCGAGGCTGCCGCGGCCCCGCCAGCGCCAGCGCCGGCGGTGGCGCTGGCAGCGGCGGCCACCTTCGTGGACCTGGGCACCGCCGCGACGTACTCGATCCTTGCCGGCACCAGTGTCGCGAACACCGGCGCCGGCACCGTGCTCGCGGGGGACCTCGGGCTCAGCCCCAGCGGCACGATCACCGGGTTCCCACCCGGCACGCTGGCCGGCACGATCCACGACAAGGACGCCGCCGCCGAGACAGCACAGTCGGATCGAGCCGACGCCTACGCGGCCGCGGCCGCTCAGACCGGCGGCACCGCGTTCGCTGGTGACCAGGCCGGGGTGACCTTCCATCCGGGCGTCCACACCACCGCCGCGGCCTTCTCGAACACGGGCACGATGACCCTCGACGCCGACGGCGACTCGAACGCGGTCTTCGTGTTCCAGATCGGTGCGGCGCTCAGCTCCGCAGCCGCCAGCAAGGTGGTGCTCACCGATGGCGCCCTGGCCAACAACGTGTACTGGCAGGTCGTCGGCGCGATCTCGCTCGGCGCCGGCGCCAAGTACGTCGGGACCTTCCTCGGGGCAGGTGCGATCGCCTTCGGCGACGGCGCCTCGCTCAAGGGCCGCGCACTCACGCCCGGGTCGGTCGCCGTGACGAACAGCCCCTTCACCGTGGCCAAGGACGACCTGACCGCGCCGGCCGTGACGATCGACGGCGGTGCCACGCGCTCCACGAACGACACGACGCCGACGATCTCGGGTACGACGGACGAGCCGGTCGGCAGGGCAGTGACCGTCTCGGTGGCCGGGCAGACTCTGACCACGACGGTCGGCGCCGGTGGCGGCTGGGGGGTCAGCGCGACCGCCCTGTCCTCAGGACCCCACGACGTGGTGGCGTCGGTCACCGACGCGTCCCAGAACACCGGCACCGCGACCCAGGTCCTCACCGTGGACGTCGCGGCGCCCATCGTGACCATCAACGGCGGCGCGACGCGGGCCACGAAGGACACGACGCCGTTGATCTCGGGTACCGCCGACGCGCCATCGGGCGCTGCTGTGACCGTGACCGTGGGCGGGCAGACGCTGACCACGTCGGTCGGCGCCGGTGGCACCTGGAGCGTCGGCGCGGCCACCCTGACCGAGGCAGCCCACAGCGTGGTGGCGTCGGTCGACGATGCCGCCCAGAACACGGGATCGGCGACCCAGATCCTGACCGTGGACGTCACCGTGCCGGTGGTGACCATCGATGGCGGCGCGACGCGGTCGACCAACGACACCTCGCCGTGGACGTATGGGACAACGGCCGAGCAGGCCGGCACGACGGTGCGCGTCACCGTGGGCGGGCAGACCCTGACCGCCACCGTGCTCGCCGGCGGCACGTGGGGCGTCAGCGCGACCACCCTCCCCGAGGGGGCTCACACCGTCGTGGCGTCGATCACCGATGCCGCCCAGAACAGGGGCACCGCGACCCAGACCCTCACCATCACCGGCCCCGGTGACGGTCCCGGCAGTCCCGACCCGCGCTACCGGCCCGACGTGGCAATTCGCGCCCTCGACGGGCACTTCGTTGGTGTCGGGGTCTACGACTCCGGCCAGCAGGTCTTCGAAAGGCTGCGCCGCACCGCCCGGCGCGCCACGTTCGACCTTCGGGTGACGAACCGGGGCGACGCGACAGACCGGATGGAGGTCCTTGGTACGCCGAGGAACCGCAAGTTCAGGGTGACCTACCTGGCCGGCGGCCAGGACGTGACCCGCGCGGTCACGGCCGGCTCGTACGTCACCGGCCCGCTGCTGCCTGGAGAGGCTGCCGACCTGGTCGTCAAGGTCACCAGGACCCGGGCCTCCGGGCCCGGCGACCGACGGACGTTCGAGCTCCGCGCGGGCTCGTCGCACGCCTGGACCAAGTGGGACACCGTGGCCGCCGTGGTCCGGGTGACCAGGTGACCGGTCGAACGCCCCGGCTCGGCTACCTGGTGGCCGACGCGGGCTGACCCCCCGCCCGGTCGGCGAACACCGCCTCGTCCTCGTCCGCTTGGCGGCGTCCGTCGTCTCCTCGAAGGGCCCCGGGGGTGACCGGCCGGACGGCGGTGGAACGCCGCACCCGCCGGATAAGAGGCGGTCTTAACGAGCCACAAGCGAATAGGTCACGCCCGAGCCCCGCAAGGTGGAGACCGGTCCAGTGAGGCATTGAGCTGGGCGTTTGCGCCGTGTTACGAATCACCGCCGCGGACGCCCACGTCCGCCCTCGGGGCTGAAGCAGAGGGGCTGAGATTTTGCGCGCACGTGTCGCTGTTGACGGACTTCATCGCACCAACCGGCGTACGCGCGGGACGGCTCGCGGCCGCCTGGGGATCGTCACCGTCATCGCGCTGTGCGCGGCCGCCCTGGTGGGCG
>JAOPXC010000221.1 GCA_025965335.1 Nocardioides sp.
ACGGCAAGGCGACCGCGCTCAGCCTGATGCTCGCGCTCACCCTGGCCGTGCTCTCCGCGGTCTACTTCCGGGCGACCCGGAGGTGGTCCGAGTGAGCATGCTGACCCAGCCCAACCCGCAGCTCCAGCCGGAGCCGCTGCCCGACCTGCCGTCGCCCGAGCGACGCCGCCGGCGCACCCGCGACCTGGCTCCCGACAGCGACAGCCGTGGGATCACGTCTGCGTTCGACCGCCGGCAGCCCGTGGTCGGGCTGGTCCGCCGGGCCGTCCACCTCGGGGTGCTCCTCTTCCTGGTCGTGGCCGCGCTCGGTCCGATCCTGTGGCTCGCGAAGTCCGCGATCACGCCGACCCAGGACACGCTGCGCCAGCCGATCGCGCTCTGGCCGCACGGCACCGACTGGGTGAACCTCAAGACCGCCTGGGTCGACCTTCACCTGGGCCTCTACTTCAAGAACACGATGATCATCGCGCTGGGCTCGTGGGCAACCCAGATGCTCGTGGCTGTCACGGGTGGCTACGCGCTCTCGATCCTGCGCCCGCGGTTCGCCAAGGTGATCTACGGCGCCGTGATGATGACCATGTTCGTGCCGGTCGTCGTGCTGCTCGTCCCGCTCTACCTCACGATCCTCGACCTGCCCGTCACGCACGGCTCACTGATCAACACCTACTGGGGTGCCTTCCTGCCCGCGGGGGCGAGCGCGTTCAACGTCGCGCTCGTCAAGCGCTTCTTCGACAACCTCCCGCGTGAGGTGATCGAGGCGGCCCGCGTGGACGGGGCAGGAGACTTCCGCCTGTTCTTCCACGTCGTGCTCCCGATGTCGCGTCCGGTGCTGGGCGTGGTCTCGGTGTTCGCGGTCCTCGCCGCCTGGAAGGACTTCATCTGGCCGCTGGTCGTGCTGCCCGATCCCGCGAAGCAGCCGCTGTCGGTGCGGCTCCCGAGCCTCGCGAAGGTGACCGAGCTGGACGTCTTCCTCGCGGCACTCCTGATCTCCACCACGGTCCCGATCGCGTTCTTCGTGGTCTTCCAGCGCTTCTTCCTGCGGGGCGGCCTCGACGGGGCGGTCAAGGGCTGACCCGCAGGCCTCCCGAGCTCCTCGCGCCCAGGTTGTGAGTAGGGTCGCCGACGTGAGCGCCGCCGACGACCTCGTGTCGGACACGGCTGCTGCGCTGCTCCTGCAGTCCGCGAGCCTCAGCGAGCAGCTGGTCGCACAGATGGTGCGCGAGATCCCCGAGCTCGGCGAGGACCGGGCCCTGGTCGAGCTGCTGACCGAGAGTGTCTCGGACAACCTCCACAACGCCCTGCAGCGCTTCGCGCTCGGGGAACGTCGACCGGGGGCCGAGGCGCCCGCGGCGGCGCTGGAGTACGCCCGCCGCCTGGCCCAGCGTGGCATCCCGGTGAGCGCCTTGCTGCACGCCTACCGCCTCGGGCAGGCCGAATCCCAGAAACGCATGATGGAGGGATTCGCGTCCGCGACCCAGGATCCGGCCGTCATCGTGGCGGCCAGCATCCAGCTCTCGGCCGCATCGTTCGCGTACGTCGACAGCCTCTCGGAAGCGATGGTCCGGGCGCACGACGAGGAGCGTCAGCGTTGGCTGCGAACCCGGGCCGTCGCCCGCTCGGCACAGGTCACAGCGGTGCTCGCCGGCGACCCCGTCGACGCCCTCGAGGCCGAGCGGGCGCTGTCCTACACCTTCGGACAACCCCACCTCGGGCTGGTGCTCTGGTCCGAGCCCGCCGCCGGCGCCGACTCATTGGCGCGGCTCGAACGAGCGGCCTCGCGGCTGGCCGCGGAGGCGGGCTGCAGTCGGGAGCCCCTGGTCATTCCCGCGGACGCCTGCACGGTCTGGGCCTGGTTGCCCCGACCCCAGGCCACGATCGGGCCGGACAGCCCGGCGATGAACGAGGACGCCCGGGTCCACCTCGCCCTGGGCGACGTGGCCGAGGGTGTCGGGGGCTTCCGGTCCACGCACCGCCAGGCGCTGCGCGCCCAGGTGGTCGCCGGCGCCGCCGACGCGGCGTACCGGCCCCGGGTGACCACCGCCGCCGAGGTCGAGATGGTCGCGCTCCTCTCGTCCGACCTCTCCGCCACCCGCGAGTGGGTGGCCACGGCGCTGGGCGACCTGGCCCTCGATGACGACCACCACTCGCGGCTGCGCGAGACACTGTGGGTGTTCCTGGCTGCCCGGGGCAGCTACACGGCCGCGGCGGCCGAGTTGATGCTGCACAAGAACACCGTCCAGTACCGGGTCCGCAAGGCCGAGGAAGCACGCGGGCGCAGCCTCAAGGAGCGCCGGCTCGACCTGGAGGTCGCGCTGCTGGCCTGTCGTTGGCTGGGGCCACGAGTGCTCCGGAACCCAACCTCGCAGGCCTAGCCGAGCGTCGGCCGGGGAGCCCGGCGTGGGTTGCGTTGTGCTGCGGGACCAACGCGGCCGTCGAAGTTGGTGCCCGGGAACGGTAGCCGTGTGACGCTCGCCACCCCTAGCGTCGCCATCGCCGCACGCACCGTGCGGCCTTCGAGCCAGCAAGGACCGCCGCATGGGATTCCTCCAGCCGAACCTCCCGGACCTCGACCTCGCCGAGTGGCGTCAGGGCAGCCGCAGCGACCGCATGAGGCCGATGGCCCGGCACCTGGCCGAGGTCGGTTTCGGCACCCCCGACGTGGTCTTCATCGGCTACGTCGTCAAGATCGGGCTCTACGTCCTCGGCGCCATGGCGTTCGCGCTGACGACGCCGGGGATCGACGGCTTCGGTGACGTCACCTCCTGGTGGTCGGAGCCGATCGTGTTCCAGAAGGTCGTGATCTGGACGCTGCTGTTCGAGGTCCTCGGTTTCGGATGTGGCTTCGGACCGTTGAACCTGCGCTTCGTGCCGCCGCTCGGCTCGTTCCTCTACTGGCTGCGCCCCGGCACCATCCGGCTGCCGCCCTGGCCCGGGCGCGTCCCGGGGACAGCGGGCAACGAGCGGACGATCCTCGACGTACTCCTGTACGCCGGCCTGCTGGCCGCGACGGTCTGGGCGCTGGTCGCACCCGGTGAGCGCACTGGCGGACCCCAGGACCTGGCCGTCGGCGTCCTGGGCGTCGACCGCGTGCTGCCGATGCTCGTCCTGCTGGTGCTGATCGGCCTGCGCGACAAGACGATCTTCCTGGCGGCCCGTTCGGAGGTCTACGCGACGCTGGCCGTCACGTTCCTGCTGACCGGCGTCGACATGGTGGTGGCGGCGAAGCTGGTGATGGTGGTGATCTGGTGGGGCGCCGCGACCTCCAAGCTCAACCGGCACTTCCCCTTCGTGGTCTCGGTGATGATGAGCAACAGCCCGCTCCTGCGCGCGAAGCGGATCAAGCGGAAGTTCCACGCCCACTTCCCCGACGACCTGCGCCCCTCGCGGTTGTCGGCCGGGCTTGCGCACGGCGGCACGGTCGTGGAGTTCGCCGCGCCCCTGCTGCTGATCACCTCGCACGGCGGGCTGCTGACGACGATCGCCGCGACCGTGATGATCCTGTTCCACCTCAACATCCTCGGCAGCGTGCCGATGGGCGTGCCGCTGGAGTGGAACGTGTTCATGATCTTCGGGATCGGGACCCTCTTCGTGCACCAGGCGGACCTCGGCGTGACCGACCTCGTCCACCCGCTGCCGGTCGTCGTGCTCCTGGCGGCGGTCGTGCTCACGGTCGTGATCGGCAACCTCGCACCCCAGAAGGTCTCGTTCCTGCCCGCGATGCGTTACTACGCCGGCAACTGGGACACCTCGCTGTGGTGCTTCACCCAGTCCGGCCTCGACAAGTACGAAGCCGGGATCACGAAGGCGACGACGCTCCCCCACATGCAGCTGGAGAAGCTCTACGGCAAGGAGGAGGCGGAGGTGCCGCTCTTCGGCGGCTATGCGTTCCGGTCCATGCACACGCACGGCCGGGCGCTCTTCACGCTGATCCCCAAGGCCTGCGGGCCACGCCACGAGACCGACTACCTGCCGATGGACGGCGAGCTGGTCGCCGGCGCGACCCTGGGCTGGAACTTCGGCGACGGCCACCTGCACAACGAGGCGCTGATCGAGGCCATCCAGGAGCGCTGCCACTTCGAGGACGGCGAGCTGCGGGTGATCCTGCTGCACGCCCAGCCGTTCCATCGGGGCACCCAGGAATACCGGCTGATCGACGCCGTCCGGGGCGAGTTCGAGCGCGGCGAGGTCATGGTGGCCGACATGGTGACCCGCCAGCCGTGGGACACCGACCTCCCCCTGCGCGTCACGCGGACCGCCGACCGAGATGCCATGGGAGCATCGGAGGCGTGACGGATGCGCCCCTGGACGCGGTGGTCGTCGGCTCGGGCCCCAACGGTCTGGCCGCGGCAGTGGCGCTGGCGCGGGCCGGTCACCGGGTCACGGTGCTCGAGGCCGCGGACCAGATCGGCGGCGGCACCCGCACGGCCGAGCTGACCGTGCCCGGCGTGCTCCACGACATCTGCTCCGCCATCCACCCGTTCGGGGTCGCGTCGCCGTTCCTGTCCTCGCTTCCCCTCGACGAGCACGGGCTGGTGTGGCGTTGGCCCGAGGTCGATGTGGCGCATCCGCTCGACGACGGGACGGCCGGGACCCTGGTCCGCTCGCTCGACGAGTCTGCTGCCGGCCTCGGTGTGGACGGCGCCCGCTGGCGCCGTACCTTCGGGCCGCTGGTGCGCGACTTCGACCGCCTCGCGCCCGACGTGCTGGGCCCGATCATGCGGGTGCCCGACCATCCGCTGCTCATGGCCAAGTTCGGGCTGCGGGCGGGGCTGCCGGCGTCGGTGTTCGTGCGGCGCTTCAAGACCGAGCAGGCGCGGGCGCTCTTCGCCGGCTGCGCGGCGCACGTCTACCGGCCGCTGACCGGGCTCACCACCGCGGCGGTGGGCACGATGCTGATCTCGGCGGGTCACCGGCACGGCTGGCCGGTCGCCGAGGGCGGTTCCCATGCCATCACCAGGGCCCTCGCCAGCCTGCTCGAGTCGCTGGGCGGCACGATCGAGACCCGGGTCGACGTGCGCTCGCTCGCCGACCTGCCCGCGGCGCGGGTGACGATGTTCGACACCAGCCCGAGGGGGTTCGCCGAGATCGCCGGGGACCGGTTGCCCCGGCTTCGGCAGCGCTCGTTCCGCCGCTGGAAGTACGGGCCGGGCGCCTACAAGCTCGACCTCGCGGTGCGCGGCGGGATCCCCTGGTCCGCCGGGGCCTGCCGTCGGGCCGGCACCGTGCACCTGGGGGGTACGTCGGAGGAGGTCGCGCAGGCCGAGGCGGCCGTGGGCCGGGGTGAGATGCCGGAGCGGCCGTTCGTGCTGGTCGGCCAGCAGTACCTCTGTGACCCGACGCGGTCGGCCGGCGACGTACATCCCGTGTGGGCGTATGCCCACGTGCCCCCGGCGTACGCCGGTGACGCGACCCGGGCCGTCCTGGACCAGATCGAGAGGTTTGCCCCGGGGTCGCGGGAGCGGATCGTGGCCATGAACGTCATGACGCCCGCCGACTACGAGGCCTACAACCCCAACTACGTGGGCGGCGACATCGCCACCGGCGCCAACACCGTGCGCCAGCTCGTCGCCCGGCCGGGGTTCCGCGCGGACAACTACGCCACCGGCATCCCCGGGATGTACCTCTGCTCGGCCGCCACGCCCCCCGGCGCCGGCGTGCACGGGATGTGCGGCTACCGCGCCGCGAACCGCGCGCTGAGGTATCTCGGCAGCCAGTGAGTGGGGCTACGAGTACGTTGACGGCGTGGAGACGGGGATCGTCACCCTCGGGGACAGCATCATCGCCGCCGACGACTCATGGGCCCGCTGGCTGAGTCTCGCCACGGGGCAGCCGCTGAGGCGGCTCGCGGTCGGGGGCGCCCAGTCGCCCGACGTACTCGAACAGCTGCCCGGCCTGAATGGCCACCGGTACGACATCGCGTGCCTCACGGTGGGCACGAACGACGTGCTGTTCGCGTGGGACCCCGAGCGGTTCGCCGCGGACCTCGCCGTCATCGTCGGCACCGCCCACGAGCGCGCCGGCCGCGTGGTGACCCAGTCGATTCCGCTGGGTCTGCACCACTTTCCGGGCGACGGCAACGCGATTCGGCGACGAGTCGAGCAGGCCAACGCCATCCTCGGGGCTTCCGGCGACCTGGTCGTCGTCGGCGAGGATCTGCGTGCGCCGCTGACCTTGAAGTCCGATCGGATCCATCCGACCACGCGCGGCCAGCTCCTGCTCGCGGACCGGGCGGCCGACCTGCTCGCCGTCGAGCCCCGCCCGTCGTCCTTCCACGACGGGACGTCGGACTTCTCGCGGGGCGCCTACCTGCGCGACACGTGGGAGCTCACCGCGAAGGGGATCGCCAGGCGGGCACTCCGCCACCGGTCGCCCACCCGGTAGGCGTTCCCATCAGCGACACGACTTCCAGATACCGGCGTCGAGCCGCTTGGCGTGCGCCTGGGCGTGCCGATACGACTTCGTCCGCTGGAACGGGTGGTGGTCGTAGACGTAGACGGTCGCGTGCCCACGGTTGATCTGGAGCCGGTTCACGTCGGTGCCCTTCTTCATGACGTAGCGCAGTAGCCGGCCGTAGCGGTCCCTGAGATCCTGGGTGGGGTCGGAGACGAGCAAGACCGGAGTTCCCTTGGGGAGCAGCTTCTTGGCGGCACGGGACGCCGCTTCTCCCCCGCACTCCTTGCCGCCGTACACCTCAGGGGTGTCGATCCCGACCAGCCGGACGCGGACCTTGGGTCCGGTTCCGAGCCTGACGTCCACGGTGTCACCGTCGACAACCCTGATGACGCGGCCCCGGTCGCGGTGGACGCGCTCCTGCTGTCCGCCTCCACCGCCACCGGCGGGGCCTCCACCGCCGCCCTGGGCGGTGGAACAGGGACACGGGTTGGACTCGCAGGCGACACCGTCGCCGTCCGCATCGAGACGATGCGGGTCCGACCCCGGTCCGCCCTGGTCGAGGAAGAACCGTTGGGCCGCGGCCTGGGTCGCGAAGTCGCCGCAGTCCCGATCCGGGACGGCCTGGGCCGAAGTACCGGTGACCACGAGGCAGCTGATGCCGACGAACAGGCAGAAGAGGACCGTGAGGGCACGACTGAGCATCTGGGATTCCGATCCTCGGGGCGGGGGCTCGAGGAGCGTAGGGGTGTTGCTGGCCGGCGTCAGGGGAACCGGCGACCCGTAGTCATGACGGGCCATGCGAGGTCCCCCGAAGTAGCCCGTGCGGGGTCGTTCAGCACCGGGTCGACCCTCAAATGGGTGGTCCTTCGAGAAGGCGTCACCGCTGCTGTCGGCGGCTGATCCTCAGTCGAGGTAGTCACGCACCAGGGGCGCATGAACACCGTGAATCGGGGCCGACGCCCGCGATTCAGGAGCGGTGTGGGGTGAACTGGGCCATGGAGGAAGCAGACACGGCCTAGACGAGTAGGCGCTCGGCCGTGAGGGACCCGGCCAGGATGCGCTCAAGGTCGTCGGCGCACGACATGTAGGCCTCCGCGTACGTTGCGTTGAAGGACCCAGGGGGCTCGTCGGCGCTGAGCGCCTCAGCGGCGCGGCGCAGGTTCTCGATAAACGCGTAGAGCACGCTGACGGTCTGGTGGACGGCGGAGTCGGGCACGAGGTCTCCCTGGTGATCGCAACTGGGAGCAGCTGCTGTTTGGGCAGGATTCACAAACCGGCAGCCGTCAGGCCTTGCTCAACCGACGCGGCCCGAACTCTGGTCGGCTGAACCCTCAACGAAGAGGGTGCCCCTCGCGAGGTTTCGGCAGCGGGGGCGGGCTCCCGGCTCCATGCTGCCCGGGGGCAGGCCAGTGGTCAAGGCTCCCAACGACCCGGGCCGCCTCACTGGAGGCGTTTCCAGGCGAGCCCGGTTCCTCGACAGAGTCGCCGCAGGGTCGAACCTGACCACCCCGGACCTGCACCGCAGCAGATTCCGGGGACTGGAACCTCAGTCGAGGTAGTCGCGCAGCACCTGGGAACGCGACGGGTGCCGCAGCTTCGACATCGTCTTCGACTCGATCTGGCGGATCCGCTCGCGCGTCACGCCGTACACCTTGCCGATCTCGTCGAGGGTCTTCGGCTGACCATCGGTGAGGCCGAAGCGCATGCTGACGACGCCCGCTTCGCGCTCGGAGAGCGTGTCGAGGACGGCGTGCAGCTGCTCCTGCAGGAGCGTGAACGACACTGCGTCGGCCGGGACGATCGCCTCGGAGTCCTCGATCAGGTCACCGAACTCGGAATCGCCGTCCTCGCCGAGCGGGGTGTGCAGCGAGATGGGCTCGCGGCCGTACTTCTGGACCTCGACCACCTTCTCGGGCGTCATGTCGAGCTCCTTGGCCAGCTCCTCCGGGGTGGGCTCGCGGCCCAGGTCCTGGAGCATCTGGCGCTGCACGCGGGCGAGCTTGTTGATGACCTCGACCATGTGCACGGGGATGCGGATGGTGCGTGCCTGGTCCGCCATGGCGCGGGTGATGGCCTGACGGATCCACCACGTGGCGTACGTCGAGAACTTGTAGCCCTTGGTGTAGTCGAACTTCTCGACCGCGCGGATCAGACCGAGGTTGCCCTCCTGGATCAGGTCCAGGAAGAGCATGCCGCGACCGGTGTAGCGCTTGGCCAGCGAGACGACGAGTCGGAGGTTGGCCTCGAGGAGGTGGTTCTTGGCGCGACGGCCGTCCTCGGAGATCCACTCGAGCTCCTCGAGCATCTTCGGGGAGACCTTGCCGCCCTTGCCGAGCTTCTCCTCGGAGAACAGGCCGGCCTCGATCCGCTTGGCGAGCTCGACCTCCATCTCGGCGTTGAGGAGGGGGACCTTGCCGATCTGCTTCAGGTAGTCCTTGACCGGGTCGGCGGTCGCGCC
>JAOPXC010000242.1 GCA_025965335.1 Nocardioides sp.
CGAAGCCCCGGCCCGCCCGCCTCCGGGACCAGCCCGGCTGGTCCGGGGAAGTCCTGCGCAGGCGAGGCATGCGCCGACAGTAGCCGCGCGCGACCACCGGCAAACCCGCCCGCAGACGGCGGTCTAGCGGCGCAGGCGGCGGACCAGCCGGACGAACACGACGAGCACCATCAACCCGACCCAGCCCGGGACGGCGTAGGCCCACCACGGTCGGCCCTGCCAGATCCAGCTCTCCGCGGCGGGCGACCCGTCGGCGGACCCGTCGGTGACACCGTTGGACGGCCCGGCGGACGGCCCGGCGGACGGCCCGGCGGCATCCGACGAGCTCGACCCCGGCGACGCGCTCGACCCGGAGCCCGACCGGGGCGTGACGATGCGCCGAAGCTCGCTCGGCAGGGAGACCCGCAGCACCCCCGTGTGCTGGCCCTCGCTGCTCACGAACACCGACCCGGAGGTGTCGACCGCGATCCCCTCGCCCTGCCGCTGCTTGGGCAACCGGAACGTCCCGGCCTCCTCGAGCCCCGGGAACGAGTAGACGACCGCGCGCGCGTAGTCGCGCACGACGAGGTGCCGGCCGTCCGGGAAGAACGCTCCGTCGGTCGCCACCGCGATGACGTGGCCGACCGCCCGCATCCGGTTGTCACCCGACGCGAGATCCGGAGGCACGGCGTAGAGGGTGCCGCCGAACACGCTCTTGCTGGCGATGTAGACGCGTCCGGTGGACGGGTCGCTCATCAGGGTCTCGGCGTCCCGCGATCCACCGGGATACGTGAGCTCCCACCACTCGGGCGCGACGGTCCGGTCCTCGGCGCCGACCGGCACCCGGAACAGCCGGACCGAGCCCCGGGACTGCTTGTTGTCGCCGATGTCGCCCACCCACACCCGGCCGTCGCCGGCGGGTGCGATGCCCTCCACGTCGGTGACACCACCGTCCCACCGGGTCACCCCGACCGTCTCGCCGTCCAGGGGGTCGACCGCGAAGACCCGACCGCTGTCACCCGAGTCGTTCATCGTGACGAACAGGCCGTCCTGGGCCACCAGCCCGCTGGACTCCACGATCTGCGGGTCCTCGAAGCGAAACTCGACGTTCCCGGCGTCGCCGCGGGCCAGCACGATGCCGACCGCGAACGGCGCCACGACGACGCCGGCCAGCGCCAGCCGCCCGATCACGGAGCGGGCTCCACCAAACCCAGCAGCTCGGCCAGCCTCGGCCGGATCCCCCACTCGGCGACCAGTGCGTCGTACTCCGTGCGCACCCCGCCGCCCGTGACCGGCGCTCCGGTGAGCACCGCGCGCAGCATGGTGTTGCGGGGCGTGTGCTGGCTCTCGACGAACTGCATCACGTCGACGCGGTAGCCCTGCAGCCGCATCAGCGACGCGCGCAGCCCGTCGGTCAGCGTGTCGGCCAGCCGCTCGCGGAGGATCCCGTGCCGGGTGAGCATCGCGTACGGCGACGGGGTGGGCGTCCTGCGCAGCTGGGCAGCGATGTCGTGGTGGCAGCACGGGGCGGCCAGCACCAGCCGGGCACCCCACTCGACGGCCCGGGCCAGCGCCTCGTCCGTGGCGGTGTCGCACGCGTGCAGCGCGAGCACCACCTCCGGTGGCGGGTCGAGCGTGGCGCCGGCGATGCTGCCCGCGACGAACACGGCGTCGACGCCGAGCCCGGTCGCGACCACGTTGTTGTGGTCGCGCGACTGCTCGCGCACGTCGACACCGGTCAGCCGGACCGGGAGGCCACGGACCTCGGTGAGGAACCGCTGGGCGGCGAACGTCAGGTAGGCGTTGCCGCACCCGAGGTCCGCGATCCGCAGCGGGTCGGCCGCGGTCGGGGTGCGCAGCTGCTGTTTCGCGAGGGCGTCGGTGATCGAGCTGTCCAGCAGCCGGAGGAACTCCTCGACCTGTCGGTACTTCGCCTGCCGGCTCGGCTTCATCCGGCCCTCGGCGTCCGACAGGCCCAGCGCGCGGAAGACCGGATCGTCCTCGCTGAGCAGCCGGCTCTTGTCGCGGTCATGCTCGCGATCCACCTCGAGCTCGGCGTTGCGGTCCGAGGTGTGCACGATCGCCTCGAGCTTCTTGGTGACCCGCACCTGGTGGGTCTGCGTCGTGGTGTCGACGTGCCAGTTGGCGAACGGCTCGTCCAGCAGTGCGTCGACCGCGTCGCGGGCCTCGTCGCCGGGCGCGTGGTTCGACGTGTGCGCCTGGGTCTCGTCGTACGCCGTGATCTGCAGGTGCCGCCCGGCCTTCAGGTCCACGTAACGGAGCTCGACCCGCCGCCACCGAGGGTGCTGGCCCTTCTGGCGCCCCGAGGCCACGGACCTGACCAGCGTGTCCGGGTCGAGGAGGTGGCCGCGCATCCGCGCGAGCGCCCGCAGCAGGGATGGTTCCTGAGGAGGACGAGCCGTCTCGAAGGGTTCGGTCATTCGGGGTCACCGCGGAAGGGGGAGCGCAGCGAGGCTCTTCGTGGGGCGATCACTTGAGCACCGACGCGATCACGACGACCAGCAGGAGTGCCACCAGGGCCACGGGGATCACGAGGCGACGATGGTGGGGGTTCACCGCACAATTCTAGAGGCGAACAGCTCCGCGAGGTGCATCGCCGGGACGTCCGCGAGGTCGCCCAGCTGAACCCGGCAGGACATGCCGTCCGCGAGCACGACCGCGCCCGGGTTGCCCCGCACGGCGGGCAGCAGGTGGGTCTCGGCGATGGCCACGGAGACCTCGTAGTGCCCCTTCTCCATGCCGAAGTTGCCGGCAAGACCGCAGCACCCGGCGACCCGCGTGACGATGGCACCGGCCCTCGTGAGCAGGCGCTCGTCGGCCGCCCAGCCCAGCACGGCCGCGTGGTGGCAGTGCGGCTGCGCGACGATCTCGACGCCGGTCAGGTCGGGCACCTCGAGGTCGAGGCTCTCGACCAGCTCGGCGAACGTCAGCACGCCGGCAGCCACGTCCGCGGCCCGGGGGTCCGCGGTCAGCTCCGCCGCGTCGCTGCGCAAGGTCGCCAGGCACGACGGCTCCAGGCCGATGACGGGCACGCCGCTGGTGACGTACGGCGCGAGCGCACCGACCGTGCGCTCCATGATCGCGCGCGCCTTGTCGAGCTGACCGGTCGTCACCCAGGTCAGCCCGCAGCAGGCGTCGTCCTCGATCACGCGGACGCTCAGCCCCGCGGCCTCGAGGAACCGGATCGCGGCGTGCGCGGTCTCCGGCAGGAAGTGGTCGGTGAACGAGTCCGCCCAGATCCACACGTCGGGGGTCGGGTGCCCCACAACGCCCTCCCGGTCGTTCTCAGGCACACGACCCTTCACCGAACGCCGCAAGGTCGTCGACGCAAACGTCGGCAGCGACCGCCGCTGGTCGATCCCCGCGGTGGCCTTGGCCAGCCGCGCGAGCGGTCCGAGCCTCATCAGCCGGTTGGCCGCGGGTGCCATCGGCGCGGCCAGCGCGGCCCACTTCGGCAGCCGCCCCAGCAGGTAGTGGCTCCGCGGCCGCCGAGCCTTCGCACCCGGCGCGTCGTACTTCTGGAACAGCGCCTCGGCCTTGTACGTCGCCATGTCGACGCCGGTGGGGCAGTCGGACGCGCAGCCCTTGCAGGCCAGGCACAGGTCGAGCGCTGCGTCGACCGCGGGATCGGCGAGCCCGCCGACGAGGGACCCATCCAATGCCTCCTGGAGCACCCGGGCACGGCCGCGCGTCGAGTCCTTCTCGTCGCGGGTGGCGAGGTACGAGGGACACATCACCCCGTTGGTCTTCGGGGCGACGCACTTGCCCACGCCGGTGCACCGGTGCACCGCGTTGCCCAGCGAGCCCCCGTCGTGGGCGAACCGCAGCGCCGGCGTGATCGGCAGCCGCGGGCGGGTCGGGCGCAGGTCGGCGTCGAACGGCACCGGGTCCACGATGTTGCCCGGGTTCAACAGGTTGGCGGGATCGCAGATCGCCTTCACCGCGGCGAACAGCGCCAGCGACTCCGGTTCGTACATCAGCGGCAGCAGCTCCGAACGCGCCCGGCCGTCGCCGTGCTCGCCCGACAGCGAGCCGCCGTACTCGCGGAGCCTGAGGGCGCTGGCGGTCAGGAAGTCCCGGAACACCCGCCGGCCGCGGTCCTCGGCACCGCCGAACTCGAACGGGAAGTCGATCCGCACGTGCACGCAGCCGTCGCCGAAGTGGCCGTACGGCACCCCGTCGAGGTCGTGCTCCTTCAGCAGCTCGTCGAAGTCGCGCAGCCAGGCACCGAGGTGCTCGGGCGGCACGGCCGCGTCCTCCCAGCCGGAGTACGCCGGCCGGCCCAGGCTGCGGGCCGCGAGCCCGGCCCCGTCCTCGCGGATCCGCCAGAGCGCGGCCGACTCGACCGGGTCGGAGACGATCCGGCTGTCGAGCGCCGCTGCCTCAGCGACCAGCCGGGTCGCGACCGTCGCCGCGTCCGCGCCCGCCACTTCCGCGAACAGCCACCCGGCGCCGCGTGGGAGCTCGGGGACCGGGTTGCCGCGGGAGCGCACCAGGTCGACGATGCGCGCGTCCAGGCCCTCACAGGCGATCAGGCGGCGCCCGGCCGCGCCCAGCAGGGCCGGTACGGCGTCGGCCGCGTCCGCCATCGACGGGTAGCCGAGCAGGACCAGCAGGCGGTCGCTCTCCTCCGGCACCAGCGACACGGTGGCCTCGAGGACCAGGGCGAGGGTGCCCTCGGAGCCGACCAGGAACCGGTCGAGGCTGCGCCCGCGCTCGGGCAGCAGGTGCTCCAGCGAGTAGCCGCTGACCTGGCGTGAGAACCGGCCGAAGCCCTGGCGGATGTGCGCGAGGTGCTGGTCGACCAGTGCGCCCAGCGCCGCCTCGACCTCGACCGCGCCCGGGCCGTGGGCGACCACCAGGTCGGTGACGTTGTCGACGGTGCGTCCGTAGCCGAGGGCCCGCGACCCGCACGCGTTGTTGCCGATCATCCCGCCGATGGTGCAGCGGGTGTGGGTGGACGGGTCCGGCCCGAAGCGGAGCCCGTGCGGCGCGGCCGCCCGCTGCAGGTCCGCGTGCACGACCCCGGGCTGGACGACCGCGGTCCGGGCCTCGGCGTCGATCGACAGCACCTGGTTCAGGTGCCTCAGGGTGTCCACGACGATGCCGCTGCCGACGGCGTTGCCGGCGATCGACGTGCCGGCACCGCGCATGGTGACCGGCACCCCCGTCGCCTGCGCCGCGTCGAGGACCGCGTGCAGCTCGTCGGGATGACGCGGCCGGGCCACGACCTGGGGCACGACGCGGTACAGGGAGGAGTCGGACGAGTAGAGCGCCCGCGCGAGTGGCGAGTCGTCGACATCGGTGACCCCTCGGCGGTGCAGCGCAGCGAGCACGCCCGCCGGGGATTCCGTCACGTCACCAGTGTTCCATCGAGTTGCGGAAGACCGACGCCAGGTCCGCGTCCGTGACCGTCCGGGGCGCCGTGGCGAGCAGCCGCTGCTGTTGGAGCGACCCCGCGACCAGGTCGTCGACGTCGGCCTCGCCGTACCCCACCTCCGCCAGCCCGTTGGGGATCCCGATGTCGCGCATCAGCCCGGCGAGCACCCGTGGGAGCACGTCGGGCCCGGCACCGGCGCCGGTCGAGAGACTCGGGTCGAGCAGGCGCGCCGCGTGCAGGTGCCGCTCGGGTGCGGCCTCGAACGTGAACCGGAACGCCTCGGGCGCGGTCAGCGACACCGCCATCCCGTGGGGGACGATCGGCTCGGCGTCGGGGTAGCCCGCCGGGCGGAAGTCCCGCACCCGGCCCGCGATCGGGTAGGCGTTGGCGTGCGGGATGTGCACGCCCGCGTTGCCAAACCCGAGCCCGGCGAACGTGGCGGCCATGGCCATCTGCTCGCGGGCGACGCTGACCCCCGCGCCGTCCGCGCCGTCCGCGCCGTCCGCGCCGTCGGCACCCTCGTGCACCGCGGAGCGGAACGCCCCGGCCAGCAGCGACAACGCCTTCTCCGACCACAGGTCCGCGATCGGGTTGGCGCCACAGTAGGGAACGCGCTGCTCGGGTCGCTTGGCGTCGAAGTCGCCGAACCACCGCGCCGTGTAGCTCTCCAGCGCATGGCAGAGGATGTCCATCCCCGCGGCGGCGGTGACCATCGCGGGCTGGCTGGCCGTGAGCATCGGGTCGACGATCGCCAGGGTCGGCCGCAGCTTCGGGTGGCTGATGCCCGTCTTGACCTTGAGCGACAGCACGTCGAGGACGCAGATGGTCGTGCTCTCGGCTCCCGTCCCGGTCGTCGTCGGGATCGCCACCAGCGGCAGCAGCGGCTGCATGGGCGCCTGCGCCTTCCCGACCGGGGCGTTGATGTAGTCCATCAGCTCACCCGGGTTGGTGGTGAGCAGGTTGACCGCCTTCGCGGTGTCGATCGACGAGCCGCCACCGACCGCCAGGATCGCGTCGAACGGTCCCGCGTCCCGCGCGAACGCGATGGCCTCGTCCATCGACGTGTCGGTCGGCTCCACCCGCACCCGGTCGTACGTCGTGACGTGCAGGCCGCGGGCGGACACCTGCTCGGCGATCCGGGCCGGGTGGCCGGTCGCCGCCACCCCGGGGTCGGTCACCAGCAGCACCCTTCGGGCGCCGAGGTCGAGCAGGTCGTGCCCGACCTCGCTCGACGCCCCGACCCCGAACTTCAGCGCCGGGGCGGCGTAGGTGAACACGGTCTCGCGGGGGCTCCGGCCTGGGGATGCGGTCACCCGGTCACGGTATCCGTCCCGGCGGACCCCGCACGGCCCTCGGCCAGTCGGCCTACCAT
>JAOPXC010000259.1 GCA_025965335.1 Nocardioides sp.
GCCTGCAGTAGATTTCGCTGTGTGTTTGCCGCTCTCGGCCGGTTGGCCTCCCGTCGCCCGTGGTTCGTGATCCTGGGGTGGATCGTCTTCGCCGGCGTGGTCATCGGCTTCGCGCCGGGGCTGACCGCGACCCAGGACCAGTCGGACTTCCTGCCGGCCCACTACGAGTCGATCCAGGCGCTCGACCTGCAGTCGAAGGCGTTCCCCACCCAGGACCAGGTCGGCGCGATCGTCGTCTTCGACCGCTCCGACGAGAAGCCGCTGACGGACGCCGACGCGAAGGACGTCCAGACGATCGTCAAAGAGCTGAGCGGCCGGCTCGGCCCGGCTTTCACGGGTGTGACCGCCCAGCCGCCCTCCGAGAACAAGCTCGTCGAGATCGCCATCGTGGGTCTGTCCGGCAGCGCGACCGGCTACGACACCCAGTCGATTGACTCGGTCAAGGACCTGCGCGCGGACCTCGAGAAGCTGGTGACGGGCACCGACCTCGACTACGGCGTCACCGGCGCCGCCGCCCAAGCCCTCGACTCGCAGGATGCCTCGGCCAGGGCCATAGAAATCGTCGGCATCGCCACCGTGCTCCTGATCCTGGTGCTGCTGGCGCTGATCTTCCGCAGCGTCATCATCTCGATCATGCCGATCATCGTGGTGGGCATCGTGTCGGTCGTGGCCACCGGCCTGATCGCGACCGCCAACAAGATCTTCAACCTGAAGGCCGACAGCTCGATCCAGGTGATCCTGATCGTCGTGCTCTTCGGCATCGGCACCGACTACATCCTGTTCTTCCTGTTCCGCTACCGCGAGCGCCTGAGGGAGGGCGAGGACACCAGGCTCGCCGTCGAGCACGCCCTCGAACGCGCCGGTGAGGCCATCGCCTCGGCCGGCGGCGCCGTCATCGTCTCGTTCCTCGCGCTGCTGCTCTCCTCACTCGGCATCTTCAAGTCGATCGGTCCCGCGCTCGCCATCGCGGTCGCGGTGACGCTGGCCGCCGCGCTGACCCTGGTCCCTGCGATCGCGACCGTGCTCGGCCGGGCCCTCTTCTGGCCCGCGAAGTCCTGGCGCACCGAGCCCAAGGCCGCCCGGTTCGAGGCCGTGGGCGCGGCCCTCGGACGCCGACCCGCACTCTTCGCGATCGTCTCGGGCGGTGTGCTCGCCGTGCTGGCCGTCTTCGCGCTGGGCTTCAGCCCGACCTTCGACCTCGCCGACTCTGGGTCGTCGAACACCGCCGAGTCCGCGATCGCGCTCAAGACCCTCGAGAAGGGCCTGCCCGCGGGAGCCACCGACCCGTCGACGGTTCTCGTGCACTCCACCACCGGTGCGCGCCTCGACGAAGCGGAGCTGACGACGTACGCCGAGGCGCTGGGCAAGGCGGAGGGCGCCGCCCAGGTGGCACCGGCCCAGCTGTCCGAGGACGGACGGACCGCGAGCTTCAGTGTGCTCCTCGACAGCGACCCGGCCTCCGACGCCGCCATCGCGGACGTGAAGGGACCGATTCGCGACGTCGCGCACGAGGCCGCTCCGGCCGGCACCGAGGCCTTCGTCGGCGGCACCACATCGGTCTTCGTCGACTTCCAGGACGCGATGAACCGGGACTACTCCGTGGTGTTCCCGGTCGCGGCCATCGTGATCATGCTGATCCTGGCGTTGCTCCTGCGCAGCCTGGTGGCCCCGTGGTACCTCATGGCCTCGGTCGGCCTCGGCTTCGGCTCGACGCTCGGCGCGGCCGTCCTGTTGTTCCAGCACGTGCAGGGACGCGACGGGCTGATCTTCCTGCTGCCGATGTACATCTACCTCTTCGTCGTCGCGCTCGGCACGGACTACAACATCCTGATGATCGCCCGACTCCGGGAGGAGGCGCGGGCCGGACGCAACAGTCGGGACGCGGCAGCACAGGCGATCAAGCACGCCGGTCCGACGGTGGCCGCGGCCGGACTGATCCTGGCCGGCACCTTCGCGTCGCTGATGCTGGGCGGCAACGCGTTGCTCACCTCGATGGGCTTCGCGATCTCGTTCGGGATCTTTGTGTCGGCCTTCGTGATGGCGATGTTCTTCACGCCGGCGCTCACCGCGTTGATCGGGCATGCGGCCTGGTGGCCGGGCCACGGCGACGAGACCAGGGAGACGCCGGAGGCATCCTCGGCCGAGGACCCCGCGCTCCGTTAGTGGCGGGTCGGGGCCGACGCCCCGGTGGTCACTCCCAGACGCGGAGGTAATCGACCTGCATGGTCGCGGACATCGGGGCGCGTCCGTCGTAGACGTTGCCTTCGGCGCCCAGCGCTTGCGTGAAGGCCGCGATGTACGGCTTCTGGAACGCGGCGTCGCCGGACCTGTTCACCAGGCAGGTCCTGCCGTTCACCATGACCTTCAGGTACGAGGCCGTCCACTCCAGCGTCCAGGTGTTGAAGACGCCGCGGGCGGCGACGCAGTTCCACGCCGTGTTCGTGCCGGGGATGGGACCTCCGTTGTCGTAGGCGCTGTAGTGCAGGTAGGGGATGCCGAGATCGGCATAGGTGGAGTAGGTCTCGACGACGTCGATCTCACCGGCGGCGGGCCAGTAGGCCGCGGTGGCCACCCGGTCATCGGGCC
>JAOPXC010000263.1 GCA_025965335.1 Nocardioides sp.
GCGATCGAGTGTCCGATCCGCAGCCGTTGGGCGGCGGTCACGCCGTCGGCCACCAGCTCGATCGCCCGCTCGGTGCTCTTGCTCAGGCGGGTCGCCGCCATCGCGACGCGCTCGTTCGCCAGCGTCGCCCTGGCCAGCTTCCAGCCGTCGTCGACCTCTCCGACCAGACAGTCGTCGGGCACGAAGACCTCGTCGAGGAAGACCTCGTTGAACAGCGCCTGACCGGTGATCTCGCGCAGCGGTCGGACGTCGATGCCCGGGCTCCTCATGTCGACGAGGAAGTAGCTGATTCCCTTGTGCTGGGGTGCGTCTGGGTTGGTCCGGGCCAGGCAGATGCCCCAGTCCGCCCGTTCGGCGACCGAGTTCCACACCTTCTGGCCGGTGAGCCTCCAGCCACCGTCGACCCGCTCGGCCTTGGTGCGCAGCGAGGCCAGGTCGGAGCCCGACCCCGGCTCCGAGAACAGCTGGCACCAGACCAGCTCGCCGAGCAGCGAAGGCGTCACGAACTTCTCGCGCTGGGCGTCCGTACCGAACTCCAGGATGGTCGGGACCGCCCAGCCCGCGATGACGATGTCCGGGCGGACGACCCCGGCCCGGTCCAGCTCCTGGTCGATGACGATCTGGGTGACCGCATCGGCTCCGAGACCGTACGGCGCCGGCCAGTGCGGCGTGAGGTAGCCGGTCTCGACCAGCCCCGGTCGCAGCTCCTCGGCCGACAACGTGGCGAGCCGCTCCGCCTCCGCGCGGATCCCGTCGCGGATCGCGTCGTCGCGGCCGTCGAGATCGAGCTCGAGGCGGCGGCGTACGCCGTCGACGGCCCGGGTGGTGAGCCGCGCCGCGGCCGAGTCGCTGTCCCCCAGCAGGGCCCGCAGCGACAGCGCCCGGCGCAGGTAGAGATGCGCGTCGTGCTCGTAGGTGAAGCCGATGCCGCCCAGCACCTGGATGCAGGACTTGGCCGACTCGACCGCGCCGTCGAAGGCGACGGCACTGGCCACGTCGGCGGAGAAGGCCCACTGCTCGTCGGCATTCCCAGAAATCGGGCAGGGTGCCGCCGCGGCGACGTCCCACGCGGCGGCCGTGACCGACTCGGCGGTCTCGAGCATCTCGGCGCACAGGTGCTTGATGGCCTGGAAGCTGCCGATCTTCTGGCCGAACTGCTCGCGGACCTTGGCGTAGTCCACGGCCGTCTGCAGGCACCAGCGGGCGACGCCGGCGGCCTCGGCGGCCGCGAACGTCACGGCGGCGCGGTGGAGCAGGTCGGCGGTGAGACCGGGGACGAGTACGACGTCAGCGGTCGCGGCGTCGACGCTCACGCTGCCGGCGCGACGGCTGAGATCCAGACCGAGGCCCGCGGTCACGACGACGTGCGCGGCCGGCACGACGTACCAGGCGTCGTCGGTGGCGCCCAGCAGGAAGTGCGTCGCGCCGGGCGCATCCCACACGACTTCGACGGTCCCGGTCAGGCGCTCGCCGACGGACAGCGAGGGCGCCAGTCCGAGGGCGACGACGGCGCCGTCGCCGATTGCCGAGGCGACGTCTGTCTCGCCCAGGACGGACGCGGCCACGGCCACGCCCAGCAGCGGGCCGGGCAGCAGCTCGTGCGCGCACGCCTCCAGCGCCACGGCGACGTCGAGGACCGAGCCTCCCCCGCCTCCGGCGGACTCGGGCAGTCCGATCGTGGCGACACCCATCTCGCCGACGGCCTTCCAGAGGTCGGCGAACGTCGCGTCGGGCTCCGACTCGAGCGCGCGCACGGCCTCGAGCCCGCCGGTGGACGCGGCCCACTTGCGCAGGCTGGCCGCCAGCTCGACGTGTTCGTCGGAGATCCCGATCGACATTGCTGTTGCCTTTCGACTCACCGGGTCTCGAGACGGTTGCTGGCGCAACCTCCTCAACCACCGGCGTGAAAACTAGAACGTGTTCCAATCCTACTCGGTGTGGTCGCCCGGTCACAGATGTGGTCGCCCGGTCACAGGGGTCGTCGCCCCGTCATACGCTGAGGCCGTGACCGACATGCCTGCCGACCTTCTGGAACATGCGCTCGCGGCGAAGGGATTCATGCCGGAGGACGAGGGATTGCTGCTGCACCGCGCGGCGAGGGAGCGACTGCCCCTCGGGCCCGCGCTCGAGGTCGGCACCTACTGCGGCAAGTCCGCCATCTATCTCGGCGCGGCCGCGCGCGAGGTTGGCGGCACGGTCTTCACCGTGGACCACCACCGCGGCTCGGAGGAGAACCAGGCCGGATGGGAGCACCACGACCCGTCCCTCGTCGACGCCGAGTCGGGACTGATGGACACCCTGCCGGTGTTCCGCTCGACCATCGCCCGCGCAGGCCTCGCGGACCAGGTGATCGCGGTCGTGGGGAAGAGCACGACGGTGTCGCCATGGTGGCGCACCCCGTTGTCGATGTTGTTCATCGACGGTGGGCACGCCGAGGTCCACGCCCAGAACGACTACACAGGCTGGGCGCCGTGGGTGGTGGCTGGCGGATACCTCGTGATCCACGACGTGTTCCCGAACCCCGCCGACGGCGGCCGACCGCCGTACCACGTCTTCCTGCGCGCCCTGGAGAGCGGCGACTTCGAGGAGGTCGAGGACCTCGGGTCCATGCGGGTGTTGAGACGCGCCGCCGGCGAGGCCGGCGACCCGGTCACCTGACCAGGTCTCCCGACGGGCAGCCGCACTCCAGAGCCAGCTCCGAGAAGTGCGGCCCCAGCGACGTGCCACGCATGATCCCGGACCCCGCGGTGCCGTGGCCGTGGGTCTCCCCCAGGGCGTCGACGGCGAGGATCACCGCGGCGGCGGTGTACGTCGTCCACTCCGGCGGCCAGTTGACGTCGTCGCCGTACACCCAGCCGGTCCAGTACTTGCCGTCCTCGGCGCGCAGGTGTTGCATGTCGGCCAGCAGCCCCAGCGCCCGGCGCTGGTCACCGATCGCGTCGAGGGCCATCGCCAGCTCGCAGGTCTCCGCCCCGGTCACCCACGGGTTGGTGTCGACGCACAGGATGCCCAGGTCCGGCACCACGAAGTGTCCCCACAAGCTGTCGAGCAGCTCGAGCGCCGGCTCGCCGCGCACGGCGCCGCCGAGGACCGGGTAGTACCAGTCCATCGAGTACTTCGACTTGTCCATGAACAGGTCGCGGTGCTCGCGCAGGGCGTGGCCGAGCCGACCGCCGGTGAGCTCCCACTCGGGCTGGGGATCGTCGAGCAGGTCCGCCAGCGCGATGCCGGCACGCAGCGACTGGTAGATGCTGGACGACCCGGCCAGCAGCGCCCCCGGATCGGCCGCAGCCGGATGGCCGTCTTCCCACTCCTGGGACCAGGCGATGCCACCGAACGGCAGCTGCATGGACACCACCCAGTCGAGGCCGGCGCGCACCGACGGCCAGAACTGCTGCACGAAGGCGATGTCGCGACGGACCAGCCAGTGGTGCCACAGCCCGACCGCGAAGTACGACGACATGTTGACCTCGCCGCGCTCGTCCTCGACGACCCCGCCCACGATCTTCATGGGCCAGGAACCGTCGGGGCGCTGCATCGTCGGCACCCACGCGAACGCGCGTTCCGCCGCCTCGACCTGGCCCCCGACGAGCAACGCCATGGCGCCCTCGATGTGGTTCCAGATGTCGACGTGCTCACCGACCGTCCACGGGATCGCGCCGCTGGGCTCCTGCATCGCCGCGATGGACGCCGCGGTCTCGGCGACCTGGGCCGCGGTGAGGATGCCGTCGACGTACGGGATCCGCGCCAGCGGGTCAGTCATCGATCGAGGCCGCGCCGGGTGAGACATCGGGCTTGCGGAAGTAGAGGACCATGCTCTTGCCGATCAGCGGGTCGAGCACGCTGCCCGCGATCTTGAGCGCCTTCGGCTGCTTCATGATCTCCCACACCAACAGTTGGTGATAGGCCTTGGCGAGCGGGTGGTCGTCGTTCTTGACCCCCACGGCGCACTTGATCCACCAGTACGGCGAGTGCAGCCCGTGGGCGTAGTCCTTGCCCTCGAACTCCAGCCCGGCGTTGACGACCTTGCCGATCAGCTCCTTGTCGGAGTAGATCCGGATGTGACCACCGGGGGTGTTGTGGTAGTCGTCGGAGAGCTTCCAGTTGATGATCTCGGGGAACCACCGCGGCACCGAGACCGCCATCGTCCCGCCCGGGCGCAGCACCCGCGCGAGCTCGTCGATGGCCTGGATGTCGGCGGGGATGTGCTCGAGCACCTCGGCAGCGACCACGCGGTCGAACTCGCCGTCCGCGAAGGGCAGCTGCAGGGCATCGCCCTCCTTGACGTCGGCCTCGGCACCCTCGGGGACCTCGCCGGCCTCCTTCATGGCGACGAAGAGGTCTCGCACTCCCGAGAGCTCGTCGGCGTCCATGTCGAACGCGATGACGTCACCCCCGCGGCGGTACATCTCGAACGCGTGCCGTCCGGCCCCACAACCCATGTCCAGGACGCGGTCCCCGGGCGTGAGCCCGAGTCGGTCGAAATCAACGGTCAACAATTTTCTATACCTCCCGGCCGGAGGCCGGCCCTTCCGTGGTGGTTGAGGAGTGAGCGCCGGCGAGCGTCTCGTTGGTGGTTGAGGAGCGAGCGCCAGCGAGCGTCTCGAAACCCTCCTCGGTCTGCCCGCGCTCATGGCGGTAGTCGGTGATCACTTCGTCGTACGCAGCGGCGACGGTGGCCGCGACGGCACGCCAGCTGAACAGCTCGTCCACGCGCTGGCGCCCGGCCCGACCCATGCGCTCCCGGCGCTCGGGGTCGTCAAGCAGCGCCGCGAGGGCGGCCGCGAACTCGCCGACGTCACCGGGGGTGACCAGATCGGCGCAGAGGCCGTCGGGCCCGACCACCTCGGGGATGGCGCCGGCACGCGACACCACCAGAGGCGTGGCACAGGCCATCAGCTCGGCGGTCGGCAGCGAGAAGCCCTCGTAGAGCGACGGCACGCAGGCGACCTCCGCGGAGCCCATCAGGTCCACGAGGTCCGCGTCGCTGACGCTGTGCACGAAGCGCACGGAGTCGGCGATGGACAGCTTCTCGATGAGCTTCTCGGTGCGCCCACCGGCCTGCGGCTTGGTGACGAGGATGAGCTCGAGGTCGCGTTCGGTGCGGAGCTTGGCGAAGGCCTCGAGCAGGGTCGCGATCCCCTTCATGGGCGCATCGGCGCTCGCCATGGCGAGGATCCGACCCGGCACCCGCGGGACGGTCGGCGGCACGAAGTTGTCCTCGACACCGAGGAGGATGACCTCCATGCGCGCGGGATCGACGCCGAAGTCCTTCGCGATGTCGCGCTTGGATGCCTCCGAGGGAACCAGGATCTTGCGCGCCTTGCGGGCCACGCGACCCTGCATGCGCACGAAGCCGTACCAGCGGCTCAGCGTGAACTTGCGCCAGGGGTTGCGGGTCTGGGCAATGTCGATCCGCCGGTCGAAGGTGATCGGGTGGTGCACGGTGGTGATCAGGGGCAGGCCGAGCTTCTCGATGTCGAGCATCCCGTAGCCGAGCACCTGGTTGTCGTGCGCGATGTCGAACTCGTCGACGCGCTCGGCGAGGAGCCGGGCGACCCGCGAGCTGAAGGTCTTGGGCTCGGGGAACCCGGCGACGCACATCGTCGCGAACTCCTCGACGTCGATCCGGTCCCGGAACTCCTTGAGCTTCGGCACCCGGAAGGGGTCGGGCTCCCGGTAGAGGTCCAGGCTCGGCACCTTGGTGAGGCGCACCCCCGGGTCGAGATCGGGGTAGGGCTGGCCCGAGAAAACCTCGACCGAGTGGCCGAGGTTGGTGAGCTCGCGGCTGAGGTGCCGCAGGTAGATGCCCTGACCGCCACAATGTGGCTTGCTGCGGTAGGACAGCAAGGCAACCCGCATGAGTCGCGACCCTTCTGTTGACGCTGCCGGACACTTGCCGGGCACTGACACGCCGGGCCGGAGGAGGTGGAACGTGTTCCTATTATGTCCCACCGACCGGTAGCCTAGTGTCCGATATCAACGAGTCATGACGCCATGGGGGGTCACTGTGACCATCGCCAACTCCCTGACAGTCGAGGATCTGGGCTCCGCTGCCCAGCGGGACCGTCGCAAGCGCATCCTGGACGCCACGATCGCCCTGGCCACCCAGGGCGGGTTCGACGCCGTGCAGATGCGGGCGGTCGCCGAGCAGGCCGACGTGGCCCTCGGCACCCTCTACCGCTACTTCCCGTCGAAGATCCATCTCCTCGTCTCCGCCCTCGCCCGCGAGTTCGAGCGGGCGGAGCTGCAGCTGCGCGACAAGCCGCTGCCCGGCGACACCTCGGCCGACCGGGTGATCTTCGTCCTGAAGAAGACCACCCGCGGCCTCCAGGGCGATCCCCACCTCACCGAGGCGCTCACGCGGGCGTTCATGTTCGCCGACGCGTCGGTGCAGGCCGAGATCCACAACGTCGGCATGCTGCTCACCTCGATGCTGACCCGCGCCATGCATCCCGGCAGCACCGAGCTGACCGACGACGACGTCGCCATCGCACGCGTGATCGGCGACGTGTGGCTCTCGTCGCTCGTCGGCTGGGTCACCGGCCGGATGACCGCCTCCGAGACCGGCGAGCAACTCGAGCGCGCGGTCCGCCTCCTGCTCCGTGACTGACTCAGCTCAGTACGACGACGCACCGCCAACCGACGCTGGTTGAGCGCTCAGGTGTCGAGGAACTCGGCGGTGCTGCCGCCCAGCTCGATGGGGTCCAGGTCCAGCTTGCGGTGGTCCCAGCTGCGCACCCGGTCCACGTCGAGCCGCACGGCCACCCGGTTGTGGGCCATCAGCTCGACGAACGGGCGGAGCTCCTCGGTGTACGGCGCGTTGTAGCGCTCGAACACGT
>JAOPXC010000279.1 GCA_025965335.1 Nocardioides sp.
GAGATGAATGCTGTCTCGTTCGACGTCGTGTCCGGGCCCGAGGGCGCCGTGCGGTTCGACGTCAACGGGAAGCAGTACGCGCCGGAGGAGATCTCGGCTCTGGTGCTGCGCAAGCTCGTTGAGGACGCCTCGAAGTTCCTCGGGGAGAAGATCAACGAAGCCGTCATCACCGTTCCGGCGTACTTCAACGACGCCCAGCGTCAGGCGACCAAGGACGCCGGCCGAATCGCCGGTCTCGAGGTTCTGCGCATCATCAACGAGCCCACAGCAGCAGCACTCGCATACGGCCTCGACAAGAGGGAGAACGAGACGATCCTGGTGTTTGACCTCGGCGGAGGCACCTTCGACGTGAGCGTGCTCACCGTCGGCGAGGGGGTCGTCGAGGTGATGGCGAGCTCCGGCGATGGGCACCTCGGCGGCGACGATTTCGACCGGCGTCTCGTCGACCACCTGGCCGATGAATTCAAGAACGCCGAGGGCGTCGACCTTCGGCGAGATGCGCAGGCGTTGCAGCGGCTGTTCGAGGCGGCTGAGAAGGCCAAGGTCGAGCTCTCCTCGGTCACCCAGGCGCAGGTCAACCTGCCGTTCATCACCGCCGACGCCAACGGCCCGAAACATCTCGTCACGACGGTCATGCGCTCGACCTTCGACGAGATCACGCATGATCTCGTCGAACGGACGATGGGCCCGGTCAAGCAGGCGATGGCAGATGCCAAGGTCACGGCAGACGACCTCGACGAGGTCATTCTCGTCGGTGGCTCCACGCGGATACCCGCCGTTCAGCAGCTGGTCCGCCGACTCACCGGCGACAAGGACCCGAACATGACGGTGAATCCCGATGAGGTGGTTGCCGTCGGTGCCGCCACCCAGGGGGCGATCATCAAGGGAGAGATGAAGGACGTTCTTCTCCTGGACGTCATACCGCTCTCGCTCGGAGTTGAGACGCTCGGCGGGCTGATGACCAAGATAGTCGAACGCAACACCACCATCCCCGCACGACGGACGGAGGTCTTCAGCACCGCCGAGGACAACCAGTCCGCAGTCGACGTCGTGGTTCTTCAGGGCGAGCGCGAACGAGCTGCGGACAACCGCGTGCTCGGTCGCTTCCGCCTCGAAGGCATCCGGCCCGCCCCTCGAGGCATCCCGCAGATCGAGGTCACCTTCGACGTCGACGCGAACGGCATCCTTGACGTCTCCGCCCGTGACAAAGACACGGGCGCTGAGCAGCGGATCACCATCACCGAGAGCTCCACGCTCGACAAGACCGAGGTGGACCGGATGATTGCCGATGCGGACCAGCACCGGAGCGAAGACGCCCGCATCCGGCAGGAGACTGACGCGCGCAACGAGCTCGACGCGGTCGCCTACCAGGTAGATCGACAGCTGGCCGAGCTGGGCGACTCGGCTCCCACTCATGAGAAGGCGCGGGCGGAGATGCTGGTGTCCGACGCCCGCCAGGCGGTCAAGGAAGCTGCCCCACTCGACCGTGTCCGCTCGCTGACGCAGGAGCTGCAACAGGTCTTCCAAGGGCTGAGCACGCGCCGGCAGCAGAGCGAGCAAGGGCAGGGCACAAGCCAACCGGACGACCAGCCAGGTGGCAATGACGATGTCATCGACGCAGACTTCACGACGGCCGACGAGTGACCGACGATCGGCAGCCACCGACGCAGCGTGCCCCGGGTGACGCCGAGCCGGCCGAGTCTCGAGGGCAGGGCGAAGATGCGCAGCAGGATCGAGACGACGATGCCCCGGACGCGGCCCGCGACCTCACTGCGAATCTTGAGGATCAGCTGAGGCGGGCGCTGGCTGATCTGGACAATGTGCGGAAGCGGTTCCAGCGGGATCTGGACCGAGAGCGGGCTGCTGAACGAGCACGCTTCGCGGCTGCGTGGCTACCCGTGGTCGACAATCTCGAACTCGCGCTGCGGCATGCGGATGACGAGGCCAGGGCCTTCATTGACGGCGTCCGCGCCGTTCACGAACAGGCGGTGAGCACGCTCGCTCGCCTCGGATACCCGCGTTTGGACCCGGTCGGTCAGACGTTCGACCCGATCCTGCACGAGGCAGTGACGACCGTGGCCGCCGAAGGCGAGCCAGGCACGGTCGTCGACGTGGTGAGGGCCGGTTACGGAACCCCCGAGGCGCTGCTTCGCCCGGCGGGGGTCGTGGTCGCGAGGAAGTAGGCCATGGCCGAGCGTCGTGACTTCTACGAGGTGCTCGGCGTACGCCGCGACGCCACCGCTGAGGAGATCCAGCGCGAGTATCGCAGGCTCGCCCGGACCTACCACCCGGACTTCAACAAGGACCCGGACGCAGAAGAGCGGTTCAAGGAGGTCTCGGAGGCCTACGACGTCCTGTCCGATCCGGAGCTGCGAAAGCGGTACGACGCGTTCGGGCACGACTTCCGCCGAGTCCCGGAGGGCGTCGACGCCCAGGCGTGGGCCCGGGCCGAGACCCCACGTGCGGGCACGCGTCCCGGCGGGGCTGAGCGGGTGTGGTCCGAAGGTGCCGGCATCGACTTTGACGAGATCTTCGGGAGCATGTTCGGTGCCCGCGGGCGCCAACGATGGGGGCCGATTCAGGGGGCCGACCAGGAAGTAGAGCTGGAGCTGTCCGTGCCGGATGCGTACACGGGCGTGCGTCGGTGGCTCACCATCGGCGGACCCGAGGGGACCCGCAGCGTTGAGGTGACCATTCCACCCGGAGTCACCGACGGCCAACGCATCAGACTGGCCGGCCAGGGTGGCCAGGGAACCGGCGGCGCCGCTCCGGGAGACCTCTACCTGGTGGTCCGCCTCGCCCGGCACCCCAGGTACCGCGTCGAGGGGCGTGACATCTACGTCGAATTGCCGCTGGCGCCATGGGAGGCAGCGTTGGGTGGCAGGGTCGCGCTGGACACACCGGGTGGCGAGGCGAAGGTCGGCGTCCCGCCGGGTACCTCGAGCGGGCGGCGACTGCGTCTCCGGGGACGGGGAATGCCCGGCCCGCGCGGCCGGAACGGTGATCTGTACGCCGAAGTTCGGATCGTTGTCCCCAGCAACCTGACAGAGGAGGAGCGGCGGCTCTTCAGCGAGCTCGCCGCCACGTCCACGTTCGATCCGCGGAGCCGGCCATGAGCAGCTCGTTGGCTCGCCCGCTCGCCCTCGACCTGGAGTCGTTCGCCCGCGTTGCGCGAGTCCATCCGCAGCTGGTGCGCCGGCTGGTGGCCCTCGGCCTGCTCGAACCCGTCCGGGACGCATCCGGTCAGCTGTGGTTCTCCCGCACCGAACTCGCCACGATCGCTCGTCTACAGCGCCTGCGTGCTGCGTTCTCCATGAACTACGCCGCGCTCGGGCTGGTTGTCGAGCTGCTCGACCGAGTCGCTGCTCTGGAGGCAGCGCGGAACCGCTCACGATCTCCCGGAGGCGGACCGTGGACATGAGTCGTCTGACCCAGAGGTCTCAAGGGGCCCTGCAAAGCGCGCAAACCAGGGCGCTGCGCTTCGGGCACACGGAGGTCGATGGCGAACGTCTCCTGCTGGCGCTGCTCGACCAGCCAGAGGGATCCGAGACGGCGTCCGGACGGCGGCTTCACGAACACGGGTTGACGCGTGACCGTTTCCTGCAGGCGTTGACGTCGATCCGAGGTATCCAGCGGGTGACGTCGGCCATGCCCGAGGTCGACTGCGAGGCGCTCGAGAAGTACGGCCATGACCTCGTCGCCGACGCCAGAGCCGCGAAGCTCGACCCTGTGATCGGCCGCGTGGCCCTTAGCGAGGACGAGCTCGACGTGAGGTACCAGAATCCGCCGTCACCAGCGCAGACGGCTGCGTGAGCATCGGCCTGGGACGGCCCAGAGAGAAGAGGGAGACCCATGAATCTGCGAGTCAAAGCCTGGGAGGTTCCGCTGCGGCTGGGCGCCGGAGCGTTCATTCTCAACTCCGGTCTGGCCAAGCTGGGCAAGGAAGACGCGACCACGGCACAGACGCACGCGTTCGCTGCCGGAGCGTATCCCGTACTTCACAAGCTCGATCCCCAGCTGTTCGTGCGAGCCCTTTCGGTGGGCGAGATCGCGCTTGGCGCAGCGCTCCTGGTCCCCGCGGTGCCTGCCGTTTTCGCCGGCGCCGGCCTGACCGCGTTCTCGGCCAGCCTCCTGGGGCTCTACGTCCGTACACCAGGGTTGCGACAGGAGGGCAGCTTGCGTCCCACTGACCAGGGTGTTCCGATCGCCAAGGATGTCTGGCTGCTCGCGATCGGGATCTCGTTCCTGCTCGAAGATCTCAGCGACAGGATGCGCAGGACCACGTGAGGTGAGGATGCGCCACGGTCACCGATTTGCCGGTGTTCACCGCGCTGTCGATCGGATTCCCCACACTTGTGTCACTCCTGGGAGTTGCCACCCTCTGGGCGACCTGGCGTAGGGCACACCGATCGGAGCCGAACGCGGAGGCATTCCGTTGACGACCCCTGGAGCCGACGCCTCCCACCAGACAGTGGATGACACAGGCGATGACCAGGTCAGTGTGACCCTGAAAGAGCGACCAGCTGCGGAGCAGCGGATGCGGAGCAGCGGATGCGGAGAGTGGACTGATGAGCGTCAAGCTGAACCAGCGAGGCTATACGCACGCGCGAGGTCTCATCGAGTCAGGCAAGAGCGTGCGGGACGGGAGAGATGACTGGAGCGAGCATCGGCCGAACGCCAAGATCGAGAACGCATTCATTCAGGAGCATGGGTTCGCCGAGTTCCGGAAGTGGTACCTGGGGGTCGACGACGAAGAGGACGAGGACAACAAGGGAAGGTACAAGTTCCCTTACGGCGACTTCACGAATGTGCATCGGTGCGGTGTGCTCGCTGCCGAGTCGCGTGCCGGGCAGTACAAGTACGTGGATATCGAGCTCGCGGCCGCACATCTGCACGGGATGCTCAATACGCAAGATGGACGGTGACCCCCGGTCAGCCGACGGGTTCCAGAACCCCGAACCGGCGGAAAGCCCGGCGTAGCCGCCGATAGCCAGGCTGTCCAGTGGGGCGGGATCGAGCAGCAGGCGCGCCCGGGCGCCGGCCAGAAGGTCTACACGATCGCGCGGTGGCACCTGCCCTCCAGCAGCGCAGGATGGCGGACGTGATCATTTGCTTGCGCCGAATGCCAACCGGCGGGCCAGGTCGAAGCGGACCGCCCGTGACAAGCAAGACGCTGATGGCCTGTGTGGTCGCTAGGAAGACGGAGGTGCCCTTGTTCTTCGTCTCCGCCTCCGAGTTGATCGAGATCGAGGATGGCGTCGGCGCCGACCGGAATCGCAACGTGTACGAGCAGGCCAGGAGGGTGGCCCCGTCGGTTCTCTTCATCGACGAGCTGGATGCGCTCGGCACGGTTCGCGGTGGGGCAGCCACCACCTGTGGCCAAGGAAAGCAGTGGCGGCCGCTGCACCAGCTCCTCGCGGAGATGGACCGGCTCAGCGGCACGGACTGGGTCGTCGTGCTCGCCGCTACGAACAGGTCGGACGCCCGGGATCCAGCGCCGGTTCGGCCCGGCCAGATCGACCGGAGAACCACGGTCGTTCCGCCTGACCTCGACGGACGTAGGTGGATCCTGCACGGGTACACCCGCTCGGTCCCAATGGCCGAGGACGTCGACCTCCAAGAGCTGGCGGCAGCCACGCCAGACATGGTCGACACAGACCTGGGTGGCCTCGTCACCGAAGCAGCATTGCTGGCCACAATCCGCAATCACAGCCGCGTGACCAGGTCTGATTTCAGCGACGCGCTCGAGCAACTCACCCTCGGGATCGCCTGAGTCAGGGGCGCCGAGGAGCAATTTGCGCAGTCGAAGACGGTCTTGGTACGACCACCGGGCCAGCCCGGATCGACTGGGTCACGAGTTGATGGCCTTGGCCGCGGTTGAGCTTGATGTGGTTGCTCACCCCTTCACGCCCTTGAGACGGCGGACCGCCCGCTCGGCGTCGGTCCTGAAGGTTCCTGATCGGCACGGACGTGTCCGAGTCCAATGCCTGGGTCACCGCGTCGGCGATATTGGCGTCGGTACGTTCGTCAGAGCTCGGAAGCCGGAGTTCGATGTCGTTCGCAACCGCAGTCACCCCGCGCACTCGGTGGGCTGCCTGCTCCGCCCACCACTCCTTGTTATGTGGATTCGAGGACGACCGAGGCGGCCGACACGGACGACGTGATCTGTGCCGATGCTGAGATTGGGCTGGGCCCTGAAGCGCGCGACGGAACTGGACCCGCCAGAAGCGTTGTCCTGTCGGATCGTGACCGCGGTCAGCACGTCGGACTCCGCATAGTTGATGAAGGTCGCGACCACAGCCATGGCCCGGTCGACGGCCTTGACCAGCCTGACTGCCCGCACGTGCAGATCACCGAGGTCGGCGTCGCTGAGGCGATCAGCTTGATTGCCCTGCGGGCGGCCGGGGAGACCGGCGACCAGTCCGTGGAGACTACCCGGTCCCGGGATGCCGCCCACCCTCAGGGGCGCGACGGTTGAGGTCCCAACCGCGGTGGTGTACCGGTCACCGCCGCACGGGAGTCAATCGAACAAGGCATCGAGGAGGGACAAACCTATGGCAACGCTGACAGGGACACGGACCGACGAAGAGATCCAGCGCGAGGTCCTGGCGGAGATGAAATGGGACGCCCGCGTTCAGCCCAACGAGATCGGCGTCTCGGTGAAGGACGGGGCTGTGATTCTCACGGGCTGGGTGGATTCGTACAGCAAGAAGTGGGCGGCCGAGCAGGCAGCACACCGCGTACGCGGGGTGACCGTAGTAGCGAACGACATCGAGGTCCGCCTTCCGCACGTTTCCGAGCGCACCGATGCCGATATCGCCGCGGCGGCAACCCGGGCGCTCGAGTGGGACACATTGGTTCCGATGGAGAATCTCGACGTCACCGTCTCGAAGGGATGGGTAACGATGCGTGGCGACGTCGAATGGGAATACCAGAAGCGCGATGCCGAGCGGACGGTACGTCGTCTCGCAGGTGTCCGCGGCATCACCAACGCCATCAGGGTCAAGCCACGGGTCAAGCCTTCTCCCGGTGAGCTGAAGCACAAGATCGAGGA
>JAOPXC010000175.1 GCA_025965335.1 Nocardioides sp.
GTGCGGTCTGCTGACCTCCACCAAACGCCGGTAACCAACGCTGACCGTTGCGGATCGCGCCCGGCCTTGCCGCCCTTCTTGTGGTGCACGGTCGAGGACACCACCGAGAGCTGACCCCCGCGTCCCGTTCGCCTCGCGCGGGCGGGACGCCACGGTGTTGAGAATCGACCGTCTCTGAACACAACCCCGCGCGCCCGCCTTGACGGCTCGACACCAGCGCTGGAGTGTCCGGGAAACGCGTTGAGAACCCCCGCCGTCCAACAACCCCCGCCCACCGATTAAGAGGGAGCACCGTGGGACACCTGCTCGGCTACGCCAGAGTGAGCACCGACGACCAGAGCCTTGACCTTCAGGTCGACGCGCTCACCAAGGCGGGCTGCTACCGGATCTTCCCCGACAAGGTGTCCGGGGCGAAGACCGAACGCCCGGAGCTGGCCAAGCTGCTCGACCAGATCCGCCCCGGGGACACGCTGGTGGTGTGGCGGTTGGACCGGCTCGGCCGGTCGCTCCCCCACCTGGTGGCCACGGTCAACGAGCTGGCCGAGCGCGGGGTGAAGTTCGCCAGCATCACCGAAGGGTTCGACACGTCCACCCCGGGCGGGGAGTTGGTGTTCCACATCTTCGCGGCGCTCGCCCAGTTCGAGCGCCGCCTCATCCAGGAACGCACGCACGCCGGCCTGGCAGCGGCGCGGGCGCGCGGCCGGGTCGGTGGCCGCCGGCGGAAGCTGACGGAACTGCAGGCGCGGATGGCCCGTGAGATGTACGACTCGCGTAAGCACACGGTCGCCGACATCGCGCGGACGTTCGGGGTGACGCGGCCGACGATCTACCGCGAGCTGGGGATGTCAAACAACTCGTCTACGCCCGTGGTTGGTTGACGTTGATTTCGTTCACGGGTTTCGGACGCCGGAGTGCGAGAGGCCGCCCACCGCCGTCCGGTGGAAGATAGCCGAGCGTTTTCGTACACTGCCCCGTCGCCTCCGGGTGGCGGGGCGTTGCCGTGCCTGGGGTCCCAACCTCTCCCATCTGTAGACATCTCTACAGCATCACATGTAGAGTGCTCTACAGATCAGGGAACGCGAACCGAAGGGACACACCATGCTCAGCCTCTCCCGCGCACTCGAACAGGTCGAACAGCGAGGCCCGCGCTACGCCGTCATGGGCACCATCCGCAGGGACGAGATGGCCCTCGCCTACGCCGACACCGCCGAAGCCGCCGAGCGGACCCGCGAGCGCTACGAGGAGGACGGCTACCGCCAGGTCCGGGTCCACCCCCCGCAGGGCAGCATCGACCTCTCGGCGCTGGGACGTGACCGCGCCGACGCCAAGCGCGTGCTCGACGAGAAGACCGCGATCCTGCGAGCTGGCGTGTTGCGCGCCCTTGAGGAGAACCGCGCCGAGGCCGAGGTTGCCCGCCAGGCGGGCGTCGACCGGATGACCGTCCGCAGTTGGGCAGGGAAGTGACGGTGCCTACCACGGTTCCGGCCCACATCTACGTGATCGAATTCTCTGACTTAACCGTCAAGGTTGGGTACACGCAGAACGCCGATGCCCGGCTGGCAACCCACGCGAACGAGGCCAGGCAGCGCGGAGTCTGCATCGTTCGGCAGTGGATCTCGGATCCCCATACGAACGCCACCGAGAACGAGGCTCGGCTGATCACCTTTTGTCTAGAGCAGGGAGGCGAGCCTTCTGGGGCGTCCCGCGAATACTTCCCTGGTCTCGACTACCAGTCCGTTCAGCAGTACGCACAGTCGCTTCCCACGGAGAAGCATGACGGCCACCCCGTTGCCAGTTTGCTGCAAGCCCGCCAGAACTACTTCGAGATCGTCGAAGCAGCCGAGACGAAAGGGCGGACCACCATCTTGAGTCGCAACGGCCGCCGAGTCGCAGCCATCGTCCCCATCGACCTCGCACCCCAGGAGACCGCCATGAGCATCAACATCACCGACCTCGCCAACGAGACCGGCGCCACCTTCGAGGACGTTCTAGCCCTGGCCGATCAGCTCACCACCCTCGACGGATCCGAGGCTGTGGTCACGCCCGGGGCGGGCAACTACATCACGTTGACCGCCGAAGCTGCCCAGACGATCCGCGAGCAGCTGGGCAAGGTCACCACCTACACCCGCACCCGCGAGGACGACACCGACGGGTGGGGCGACGACGTCATCACCATCACCGAGCGCGGTAACCAGGTGTCCGAGACGTTCCACGTGGAGGGCGTCGACGGCGCCTACACCAGCGGGTTCAGCAGCGAGGATGAGGCAGCCGAGCACATCCGCGCTCGCGGCATCAACCTGGAGGCCGACGGCTACACCCGCGTCTGACCCCGGACATGACGAAGAGCCCCGCCCACCCTCCGAAGAGGATGAGCGGGGCTCTCTGCTGTAGGTGTCAGGCGAACGTGCGTACCGTCCCCGACTGGTCGGCCGTCATCGCCCCGCCCGCAGCAGCCTTCACGTTGCCGCGCACAAACGCAGCCGTCAGCACCGCCAGCAGACCCATGGCCGCCGACGTGCGCTCCGCCGTGATGTTCAGGCCGAACGCCAGACCAACCGTCAGAATCGCCTGAGCGAAACCGAGGATCGCAGCCTGGAAACTCGAGCCGCCGTCGACGGCGCGGGTCGCCCACGCGGTCACCAGGCCGAGACCGGCCGCAGCGGCAGCGTTGATGACCACGACCGTGGTGT
>JAOPXC010000350.1 GCA_025965335.1 Nocardioides sp.
TAGCGTCGAGGGCATGGAGTGCCCGGGTCCGGCGACGGTCATCTTCGACCCGAGCCTGACGGAGTACGACTTCGGCGTGGCACATCCCATGTCGCCGGTCCGGGTCGACCTGACGATGCGGCTGGCGACCGACCTCGGGGTGACTGGAGACGGCGGCCTGCGCCTGGTCCACGCACCCGTTGCGAGCGACGACGTCATTGCCAGCGTGCACGACCCGCAGCTGATCGAGGCAGTCAACCGGGCCGGTACGACGCAGACGCCCGACGAGTTGCGGGGCCTCGGCACGGACGACAACCCGATCTTCCCGGGCATGCACCATGCCGCGGCCCACGTCGTCGGTGCCAGCGTCGAGGCGTTCCGCCAGGTGTGGAGCGGCGAGTCGCTGCACTCGGCCAACATCACCGGCGGGCTGCACCACGCGATGCGCGACCGTGCCAGCGGCTTCTGCATCTACAACGACGTGGCCGTGGGCATCCAGTACCTCCTGGACCAGGGCGCGGAGAAGGTGGCCTACGTCGATGTCGACGTGCACCACGGCGACGGGGTCGAGCGCATCTTCTGGGACGACCCGCGGGTGCTGACGATCTCCCTGCACGAGACCGGTCAGATGCTCTTCCCGGGGACCGGCTTCCCGGAGGACCTCGGCGGGCGCGACGCGCAGGGGTCCGCGGTCAACGTCGCGTTGCCCCCCGGCACGTCCGACGCCGGCTGGCTCCGCGCGTTCCACGCGGTGGTGCCCCCGCTGGTGCGCGAGTTCGCGCCCGACGTGCTGGTGACCCAGCACGGCTGCGACTCCCACGCCGACGACCCGCTCGCCCACCTGATGCTGACGATCGACGGCCAGCGGGCGGCGTACCTGGCGCTCCACGACCTCGCCCACGAGGTCGCCGGGGGGCGCTGGGTGGCCACCGGTGGCGGTGGCTACGCGCTGGTGGAGGTGGTTCCGCGGGCCTGGACGCACCTGCTCGCGATCGTCGGCGGGGTCCCGCTGGATCCCGCCACCGAGATCCCGGGGGCCTGGCGC
This sequence comes from Nocardioides sp., assembly GCA_025965335.1. GTDB lineage: Bacteria > Actinomycetota > Actinomycetes > Propionibacteriales > Nocardioidaceae > Nocardioides. The sequence goes on from JAOPXC010000350.1 coordinate 1,025, forward strand.
GAGCACGTCCGCGAGGCTCTGGGGCGTACGGCGCCGCTCCGGCTCACCGACGGCCGGCAGCCGGCCTACCGCGACTGGGGCGAGGGTTACGACCCCGGCACGTGGCTGGACCGGGCCATCCACGCGACCCGCACGCAGGCGTTCCCGCTGCACGGGCTCGACCCCCTACCCTGAGAACCGGGACCCCAGGGGGCTCCGGACGCAAGACGACACGCCGTAGACCACTCGAGTTGCTTTGAGTCTTCCTCTTCCCCACGAGTCACTTCAGGCCCTATTCTCACGACCGACGCGAACGGCGATCACCGGCGGGGAAGCCGGTGGCGTTCGCACAGAAGGATCGGTGCACCATGGCCACACATTCGTCCGGGGACATCTCTGACGCGAAGTTCCTGACCGTTGCCGAGGTGGCCGCGATGATGCGCGTCTCCAAGATGACCGTCTACCGCCTGGTTCACGGCGGCGAGCTGCCGGCCGTCCGCGTGGGCCGCTCATTCCGCGTCCGCGAAGAGGATGCGAACGAGTACCTCCGCAAGAGTTTCTACAACGCCGGCTGAGCCTCGCGGCGCCGCACCACAACCACATGGTGGAGTTTTCACCACGGATTCTTCCTGCTGCCGTGCGGCCGATAGGCTGTCGGCGTCCTCCGGGCGTCTTCCGGAGAGACTCATCGGTAGCGGAAGGTTTCCAGTGGGTTCTGTCATCAAGAAGCGGCGCAAGCGCATGGCCAAGAAGAAGCACCGCAAGCTCCTGAAGAAGACGCGCGTGCAGCGTCGCAAGCTCGGCAAGTAGTCCTGCCCCAGGCAGCGAGACGCTGACATGGCGGCGCCCGGCAGGATCGTTCTCGTCACCGGGGTCTCCCGCGACCTCGGTCGGCGGTTCGCGCGCGCCGTCGCATCAGACCCTTCCGTCGCCCGGGTGATCGGCGTGGACGTGGTCCCTCCGCGGGGTGACATCGGCGATGTCTCCTTCGTCCGGGCCGACATCCGCAACCCGGTCATCGCCAAGGTGATCGCCAAGGAGGACGTCGACACCGTCGTCCACATGAGCGTCATCTCGACCCCCGGCAGCGCCGGCGGCCGGAACACGATGAAGGAGCTCAACGTCATCGGGACGATGCAGCTCCTCGCGGCCTGCCAGAAGGCGCCGAGTGTCCAGCGCCTGGTGGTCAAGTCGACGACGACCGTGTACGGCGCGAGCAACCGCGACCCGGCCATGTTCCGAGAGGACATGGGGCCGCGGCGCTCGCCGCGGGCCGGTTACGCCAAGGACGTCGCCGAGATCGAGGGCTACGTCCGCGGCTTCGCGCGGCGCCGGTCCGACGTACGCGTCACGACGCTCCGCGCCGCCAACGTGATCGGGCCGCACATCGTCAGCCCGATCACGTCGTACTTCCGGCTTCCGGTGATCCCGACCGTCCTCGGCTACGACGCCCGGCTGCAGTTCCTGCACGAGAACGACATGCTCCGGGCGCTCCAACACGCGGTGGTCCAGGACATCCCCGGCACGTTCAACATCGCCGGAGACGGCATCCTGATGCTGTCCCAGGCCGTACGACGGCTGCAGCGCACCTCCGTGCGGATGCCCGGCTTCGCGGTCGGCAGCGTCGGCTCCGTGCTCCGTTCGGCACGCGTTGCGGACTTCTCTCCCGAGCAGCTCGGGTTCCTGACCTACGGCCGCGGCGTCGACACCACCCGGATGCGCGAGATGTTCGGCTTCGAGCCGGAGTTCACCACCGCCGAGGCGTTCGCCGACTTCGCGACCCTGCTGCCCCCCACGGGTGGCCGCGCGGATCGCGCCCTGGCCGAACTCCAGCGCCGGCTCCCGTCCTCCGCGGCCACCGCCGTGCTCTCGGCAGGAGCCGAACGTGGGTGACGCCGAGATCATCCCGATCGGCACCCGTGGCCGGCCCGGGCGCGGCACCGGCAAGCAGCCCTCGTCCGCGGCCCGGAGCCTGGCTCCCGGAGGCCGGCCTGCGGCCGGCCGGCCCGCCCCGCGCAAGGCCTCGGCCCGCAAACCCGACCCGACACCGGTGATCGACACCGAGGCGCCGCCGGTTGAGCGGGCGCCCGCCGTCACCCACGACCGGGCGCCGCTGTCCGGCATCCCGACCGGGGAGTGGCTCGGGGCGTTCCAGTTCGCGGCCAAGGAGCTGTTCGGCGAGCAGTGGGAGCCCCAGCTGGCCCAGTTCTTGGCCTTCCTGCGCCGCCGGGTCACCGGCGACTACGTCGTCGACGAGTACGGCTTCGACCAGGAGGTTGCCGAGCGCTTCTTCATGACCGCGCTCCGGCCGATCGCGGACAAGTGGTTCCGCATCGAAATCCGTGGGGTCGAGAACATCCCGCTCGACGGTGGTGCGCTGGTCGTGTCGAACCACTCGGGCACCGTGCCACTCGACGGCCTGATGACCACGGTGGCGATCCACGACCACACCGGCCGGTTCCTGCGCCCGCTGGGCGCCGACCTCGTCTTCAGGATGCCCTTCTTCAGCTCGCTGGCCCGCAAGGGTGGTGCGACCCTGGCCTGCAACGAGGACGCCGAGCGGATGCTCAGCGGCGGTGAGCTGGTGGGGGTCTGGCCCGAGGGCTTCAAGGGCATCGGGAAGCCCTACTCCGAGCGTTACAAGCTGCAGCGCTTCGGTCGGGGCGGCTTCGTC
>JAOPXC010000362.1 GCA_025965335.1 Nocardioides sp.
CGCGCCGCATGGGGGACGCCCGGTGCGGTTACCGGAGCCGCATGACGCGCGAACACCACCCAAACCTGGCCATCGTCACCGGTGCCGATTCCGGCATCGGGCAGGCGGTCGCGAAGCTGCTGGCGACCGAAGGGTTCGACGTCGGCGCAACGTTCCACACCGATTCGGACGGCATCGGAGCGACCGTCGCGGAGATCGAGAAGCGCGGTCAGCGGTGCATCGTGGAGCAGCTCGACGCCGACGCCCCGGGCGCTGGCGCCGTGATCGATCGGCTCGCCGAGCAGCTCGGCGGCGTCGGGGTGCTGGTCAACGTCGCCGGCACGGGCCACTCCTCGGCGGCGCTCGATCTCGACTTGGCGACCTGGCGCCACGTGCTGGCGACTGACCTGGACGGGCCATTCCTGTGCGCCCAGGCCGCCGCTCGCCGGATGATCGTCACAGGGCGGGGCGGCCGCATCGTCAACGTCACCAGCGTGCACGAGCATGTACCGCGCCTGGGCGCCGCTGCGTACTGCGCCGCCAAGGCCGGGCTGGGCATGTTGACCAAGGTTCTTGCGCTTGAGCTCGCCGAGCACGACATCACCGTCAACGCGGTTGCGCCGGGCGAGATCGCGACCGAGATGACCGGCATCGACGAGTCCGACGCCTACCGCCAGGAGCGACCCGGCAACCCGCTCGGTCGACCGGGACACGTCAACGAGGTTGCCTCGGTCATCGGGTTCCTGGCGTCGCCCCGATCGGCGTATGTGACCGGCTCATCGTACGCCGTCGATGGCGGACTGATGCTGATGGCGGCGCACGGACACGACGCCGCGACCGGGTGGCGAGAGGTCTGAGGCTGGGCCGCTTCCGTGCGGCCGTGCTCAACCCATGTCCCAGATGGGGATGCGACGGGGCCCCGCACAACTCACCTGATCCCGCGTGCTCTCGGTGGCGCCGAGCGCCCTAGTCCCAGTTCGGGCGTAGAGGGCGTGCGTGAATCCGCGCGGTGATTCACAGCAAGCACCCTGAGCCGAAGGCACCGGCGATCCGGACAACACGTGGGTCGGCTCAACGACCATCAGAACCACATTCCGGGCAGCGGTGGGGAGACATCCAGGGGGTACTGAAGAACCATGGACTCCAACACCACGGCTGTGCTCTTCGACATCGACGGGACCTTGGTGGACTCGACCTACCACCACGCTCTCGCCTGGCACCGAGCTTTCACACCGCTGGGCGACGCCCCGGCGTTGTGGCGCATCCATCGGTCGATCGGCATGGGCGGCGACAAGCTCGTCGCCCATGTGGCCGGCCAGGAGGTCGAGGACCGACACGGCGATGCCCTCCGGGACTCGTGGCGTCAGGAGTACGTCAAGATCCGCTCGGAGGTCCGGCCGCTGCGGGGCGCCGCCAATCTCGTCCGGCACTTGTCCGACAGCGGAGTGCGGATCGCAGTCGCTTCCTCCGGCGATCCCGAGTTCGCCAAGGAGGCGGTCGACCTGCTCGGGATCGGTGACCGGATCGAGGTGCTGACCACCTCAAGGGATGTGGACGGCTCCAAGCCCGAGCCGGACCTCATCGGCGTGACCCTTGACCGGATGGGCGGCATCGAGCGGGCCGTGTTCGTGGGAGACACGCCGTACGACGTGGAGGCCGCGGACCGGGCCGGCCTGGGGTGCATCGCGCTGCTGACCGGAGGGTTCAGCTCGGCCGAGCTGGTCGAGGCCGGGGCGTCGATGGTGGCCGAATCAGCCGCCGATCTCATCGGTGTCGACTGGCCGTTCTACCTCTCGCGGCGGTAGCCGGGAGGCGACGGCACCGGAAACCGGTCTTCGTCGTTGGGCGGGGTCTCGAACGTGACGTGATCGACCAGAGCATGGGAACGCGATCAGCATTCCCATGCTCGTGATCAAAGGTGTTCCAGACGAAGTTCGGCATCCGGAACATGGTCATGCCCGGCGCACGCATACAGCTGACTGTGGTGACGAAGAATGCCGCAGCCAGAATGGTGCCGAGGCCGCCACCAGAGACCCATGATCAACCGGTCGTCTCCGACGCCCGGTGATCGCTCCGCGTCAGAGAGCGGCGTGTACGCCGTCCAGCCGGAGTCGGGCGCTCCCTGCCGGGCCAGGAAGCCTGAGGGCGCGATGAGGCTGCCGAAGAGGAACAGCCAGTACCTGAAAATGTTCAAGCGCGGGAACGCGACGTCGGGCGAGCCGATCAGCAGCGGCATGATCACGTTGCCGAATCCAAAGAACAACGGAGTCGCGAACAGCAGCATGATCGTGCCGTGCATCGTGAACAGTTGTTTGTAGAGTTCCTAGTTGACTACCTGCTGTCCCGGATACGCCAGCTCGGACCGCATCAGCATCGCCATCAGTAACCAGGCGAACGACGTGCCGAGGTAGACCTTGGTGATCACTCTGTGGTCGGTCGCGGACACAGACTTCTTCGATCTGTCGGCGTTCGCGGGCGTGTACCCATATCGGCGGGATCGAGTCCTGCCCGGAGATGCCCAATATCGGCCGAAGCAGGCCGAGAACGGGACGAAGGTCTGCCTGAGGGACCGTGTCCGTGTCCGTGTCCGTGGGGACCTGCCTCCGGTCGTCCGTACGCAAGTGCACGACCGGCGCGGAGCCGGCCGCCTCGACCGCCGTCTCTGGGTGCC
>JAOPXC010000368.1 GCA_025965335.1 Nocardioides sp.
GACTCAGACCGGGATCTCGTAGATGATCTCGAGCCCGTCCTCCTCGTCCCACTGCTCGCCGTTCTCGACGAAGTCGAACTGGCGGATCAGGCCCAGCGACGGTTCGTTGTCCGGCGAGATCGTTGCCCTCAGGGTGTGCACCCCCGGCTCGCGCCGCGCCCTGTCCAGGAGGGCCACCAGGGCCGCCCGGGCGTAGCCGCGCCTTCGAAAGTCGGGGTCGATCCCGTAGCCGACCTCGACCCTGCCGTCGACGTCCGGTGCGCCGTGGTAGCCGGCCCTGCCCACCGCCACCTGGGCGTCCTCGTCCCAGAGCACCCCCGTGATCCAGGGCAGGTCCTCGGGCGTCTCGACGACCTGGCGGGCTCGGCGCGTCCAGATCGCGCGGCAGTCCGGACCGGTGAGGTAGTCGTTCAGCGGCACCGGGGACGAGGCCCGCGCGCTCGCGGCCTCGCCGTCAGCCAGTGCGGCCAGGGTCTCCGCAGAGAGCTGCACGATCCGAACACGGGGGGTCATGTCGCGAATTATGCAGTGAGCGCGAGGGTGCTGAGGGCAACCTCCATCCGGGACGCGGGGGAAGGCCTGGCAGCCGAGCTGACGATCAGTCGGTGGAGGCAGGGGTCCTGCCGACCTGACGACGAGAGTGGTTGACGGCCCCCTGGCCCGGGTAGATGCTGAATTGGCCCCCACGGACTCGGGCGAGCCCGGGGGCGGGATTGCGAGATCACGTGAAGGGGAGCCCCGATGCCGACTTTCCGGGACGCGCTACCGCAGCTGGGAGACGACGTCTTCCTGACCGACTCCGGTCTGGAGACCGAGCTGCTGTTCAACCAGGGCGTGGACCTTCCGCAGTTCGCGGCCTTCCCGCTGCTCAACGACACCGAGGGGCGGAGCCGGCTGCGCACCTACTTCGCGGACCATGCCGCACTCGCCGCTCAGGCGGACGTCGGCATGGTCCTCGAGGCCCCCACGTGGCGCGCCAGCGCCGACTGGGGGGCACTGCTCGACTTCGACGAAACGGCCCTGGACCGGGTCAACAGAAGCGCCGTCGACCTGCTCCGGGACGTCCGTGCCGAGTACGGCGGCACGCGCGCCCATCCGATCAGCGGTTGCCTCGGGCCGCGGGGCGACGCCTACCAGCCGGACGAGCTCATGACCTCCATCGAGGCCGCCGGCTACCACCGGGCCCAGATCGAGACGTTCGCCGACACCGAGGCGGACCTGATCACGGCGATGACCCTCACCTACCCGACTGAGGCGGAGGGCATCGCGGTCGCGACCCGCGCCGTCGGGATGCCGGTCGTCCTGTCCTTCACGGTCGAGACCGACGGCAGGCTTCCCGATGGAACGACGCTCGCCGAGGCGGTTCAGGCAGTCGACGAGGCCACGGAGGCCTACCCGGCGTACTACATGGTGAACTGCGCGCATCCCTCGCACCTCGACGGGGTTCTCGATCCCGACGCCGCCTGGACGGGGCGGGTCAGGGGGATCAGGGCCAACGCGTCGAGCCGGAGCCACGCCGAGCTCGACGAGGCAACCGAGCTCGACTCCGGGGACCCGGTCGCCTTCGGCCGTGAATACGCCGCGCTTCGAGAGAGGCTGCCGGGCCTGACCGTGCTCGGTGGCTGCTGTGGCACGGATCTCCGACACCTCCAGCAGGTCGCGTCCGCCTGCCTCTGACTCACGCCGCTCCGTGCTCCGCGAGCATCTCGGCCACCAGCGCGGACGTGATGCGCCGGGCCTCGCGAGCTCGGCGCATCCGCCGGGCCGGACTCACGGGGACGGTCTCACCCGAACGCCGACGGCGGATCTCCTCGACCAGTGCGGGAGGCACGCCCAGGTCGGCAAGCCGCTCGAGCGCCTCGGTCTTGGTGGGGAGCGCGCCCGAAGCCAACGTCGTCCGGGCGCGAGCCATCGTCAGCAGGGCCAGGTCGACGTGCTCGTCGCGACGCCAGAAGGAGCGCCGCCCCAGCACCTGCGACCAGTAGCCGAGGAGCTCGTCGACCACTCCGACCCGGAGCTGCCTGACCTCGACGGCCGGGATGAGCCGCGCAACCGGTGGACCGACCACGACGAGCCCGTGACGCAACAGGTCCGCCCGCGCAACCGTGCTCACGGGCCGGCGGAAGAAGCGCCCGTGGGACCAGGTGATGTGGGGGCGCTCCACGTCGGCGACATCCTCGGTAGGCACATAGGCGCACCCGAGCCGAAGCGCGGCCGGCACGGACCGGTGCAGACTCTTCACGACACCGGCCGTCTGCCGGTCCGGTCGTCCCCGGGTCACGGCCACCAGGTCCAGGTCGCTGCACCAGGGCAGGTGGTCGCCGGTGGCGAGCGACCCGCCGACGTACAGCCCCTCGATCGCGACCGACTCCGCCAGCCGGGCCGCGAACGCCCGGACGGCGCGATGGGCGTCGCCGGAATGCACGCTCAGGCCGGCCACCCCTCGGGGTACTCCTCGGTGACCCTGTCGTGGGCCTTCTGCAGCTTCTTGCGCAGCTTCGTGGAGAGCCGGTCCCCGAAGACGGTCCCCTTGGTGTGGTCGGTCTCGTGCTGCAGGCAGCGGGCCAGCAGTCCGTTGCCGGAGAACGTCACGGGCTCGCCGTCCAGGCCAAACCCGGTGACCGTCGCGAAGTCGGGCCGGGCGCACTCGACGAAGGCTCCGGGGAACGAGAGGCAGCCCTCGTCATCCTCGTCGAGCTGGCGGTCCTTGCCCTCCGGGAGCGAGACCTCCGGGTTGCAGACCACGCCGAGGGTGCGGACGTCGGAGTCGTCCGGACAGTCGAAGACGAACACCGCCAGGTCCACACCGATCTGGCACGCGGCGAGCCCGACGCCGTCTGCGGCGTACATCGTCGCGACCATGTCCGCGACCAGCTCTCGCAGCGACTCGTCGTAGGTCTCCACCCGCTGCTGGGGGTGGTGCATGACCGGCGTTCCCCAGCGAGTCATGGGGCGGATCGTGCCGCCGCTGGGGAGCCGGCCGTACGGCGCGTGCTCGGTCTCGGCGGACGGGTCGGGCATGGCGCAGATCCTAGGTCTCCATTGGTCACCGAACGGAGGGTCCCCACTCCGACGCGCAAAGGGCTATAGTGCTAGGTACCTAGATGAATGGAGTCCGTCATGATCGAGTTCCACCTGGACGGGAGGTCGGGCGTCTCGCCCTATCTCCAGCTGGTCCAGCAGGTGCGCCGCGCGCTGCGACTGGGGCTGCTGAGCAAGGGTGACCAGCTCCCGACGGTCAAGGACGTCGTGGGACAGCTGGCGATCAACCCCAACACCGTGCTCAAGGCCTATCGGGAGCTCGAGCACGACGGGCTGGTGGCGGCGAGGCCGGGCGTGGGGACGTTCGTGACCCGGACGCTGACCGACAACACCCTCGCGGCGCACGGGCCGCTACGCCTGAGCCTGCAGCAGTGGCTGGCGAAGGCCAGGCGCGCCGGGCTCGACGACGAGAGCATCGAGGCACTGTTCCTCGCCACCTTTCGCTCAGCGGTGAGTGAGGAGACGGCATGACGGCGGTGCTCCGGGCCCAGGGGCTCGGCAAGAAGTACGGGCGCCGATGGGCGCTCTCGGACTGCGACCTGGAGGTGCCGCCCGGCAGGGTGGTCGGCCTGGTCGGTCCCAACGGGGCCGGAAAGAGCACCTTCCTCAACCTGGCGGTGGGGATGCTGGCGCCGTCGGCGGGGGAGATCGAGGTGCTCGGAACCCGTCCCACCGGCCGACGTGCCCAGCGCGCCAAGGTCGGGTTCGTCGGTCAGGACACGCCGACGTACGCCGCGCTCAGCGTGGCCGACCACCTTCGTCTCGGCGCGCACCTGAACCCCGGCTGGGACGCCGCCCTGGCCGACGACCGCGTCGACCGGCTCGGCCTCGATCCGAGGCAGCGTGCGGGCCGGCTCTCGGGCGGCCAGCGTGCCCAGCTGGCGCTCACGCTCGGCATCGCCAAGCGACCCGAGCTCCTCCTGCTGGACGAACCGGTAGCGAGCCTGGACCCGCTCGCCCGCAGAGAGTTCCTCCAGGACCTGATGGGGGCGGTGGCCGACCAGCAGCTCAGTGTCGTGCTGTCGTCCCACCTGGTCTCGGACGTGGAGCGGGCGTGCGACTACCTCGTGGTGCTCGTCGACTCGCGGGTGCAGGTGGCGGGGGACATCGAGAACCTGCTCGCCACCCACCACCGCCTGACCGGTCCGCGCCGCGACCCGGCGAAGCTGCCCGCGGAGCAGCTCGTCGTCTCCGAGAGCCACACCGACCGGCAGTCGACCTTCCTCGTCCGCACCGACGCCCCGATCCTGGACCCGGCCTGGGAGGTCAGCCAGCTCGGCCTCGAGGACCTCGTGCTGGCCTACATGGGCCGCTCGGCAGAGCAGCGCAACCCGAGCAGGTCCCGACCGACCCTGGAGGCACTTCGATGATCTGGTTGACCTGGCGCCAGCTTCGCGGTTCGGCCGCGGTGGTCCTCGGCGCCCTGGCGTTGGCGGTCCTCGCGCTCGCCGTCACCGGCCCCCAGCTCGCCGACATCCTCCGCGTCAGCGGCACGGACTTCTTCGACCGGCTCGGCACCGACGGCACCAAGAAGGCGGTCTTCTATCTCGGCACGGCAGCGGCGTACGCCGTGCCGGCCGTCGTCGGCGCATTCTGGGGTGCGCCCTTGGTCGCTCGCGAGGTCGAGGCCGGCACCCACCGCCTGGTGTGGAACCAGAGCATCACCCGGACCCGCTGGCTGGCCACCAAGCTCGGCCTCGCGGGCCTGGGTGCCGTCGTCGCCGGGTCGATCGGACTCGTCGTGACCTGGTGGTGCCACCCGCTCGACGAGGCCGTCGGGAGGGGCTACACCGACAACGGGCCCTTCAGCGTCCCGCGCCTGTGGCCCGAGCTGTTCGGCTCGCGGGGGATCGTCCCGATCGGGATGACCGTCCTCGCGCTCGCAGTTGGGGTCACGGTCGGCCTGCTCGTCCGACGCACCGTCGCGGCCATGGCCGTCACGCTGGCCGTCGTCGTCGCGGTCCAGATCGCCACGCCGGTGCTGGTCCAGTCGCACCTGCTCGCCCCCGAGAGGCTCACCACCACGATCACCGCGACGAACCTCCGGGGCATCCAGATGGCCGGCGAGCCGGGTGCGGCGGACCCGAGGATCGGACGCGTGGAGGTGGCCGTCGACCAGCCCGGCGCCTGGGTCACCCAGAACCGGACCGTCGACCCCGACGGCAAGGTCGTCGAGTTCCTACCGGCCTGGGCCGAGGACTGCGCGCCCGCGCCGGGGACAAGCCCGGACACCGCGGTGGCGTGCTTCACCCGGCTCGCGGAGGAGGGTTACCGGCAGCAGGTGGAGTACCTGCCCGCCTCGCGGTTCTGGGCCTTGCAGTGGATGGAGACGGGCGTCCTGCTCGGACTGGCCCTCGGCCTGGTGGGCTTCTGCTTCTGGCGGATCCGCCGCGATCTCACCTGAGCCGGGCCGCTGGCTGCCTGTGATCCGGGACACGGACGTTGCTGTAGCGCAGAGTGTAACTCCAAGTTACATTTGGGTCATGTCCCTGATCCAGAGCCTGAAGCCCGGTGGCAAGCACGGGCTGTCGTCCAAGGAGTCGCGCGACCCGATCGGCTACGCCGTCGCCGCCCTCAACCGGCTGGCCCAGAGCGACCTCATCGACCGGGTCGGCCTGCGCAAGGCGTCCGAGCAGGTGGTCTTCAGCGCCACCCGCAGCGGGTTCAAGGCGGCGACGACGGCCAACCGCACGTTCGCGAAGGCGGGGAAGAAGGGCAAGCAGGGCGTGCGCGCGCCCGCCGCCACACCGAAGGGCGTCTTCGACCTCACTCCGACCGAGGACGAGCAGATGCTCGTCGACGTGGTCACGGAGTTCGCCGAGGAGGTCGTGCGCCCGGCCGCGGCCGAGGCCAACGAGACCTGCACGGCCCCCGAGGCGCTCCTCAAGGCCGGCCTCGAGATCGGGCTGCCGATCCTGGGCGTCCCCGAGTCGCTGGGCGGCATCTCCGAGGAGCGTTCGGCCATGGCCGGCACCCTGGTTGCCGAGGCGCTCGCCAAGGGCGACATGGGCCTCGCCGTGGCGGCCCTCGCGCCCGGCTCCGTCGCAACGGCGCTCGGGCTCTGGGGCACCGACGCCCAGCAGCAGACCTATCTCCCGGCGTTCACCGGCGACGACGTCCCGGCCGCCGCCCTGGCGCTGACCGAGCCGACCGTGCTCTTCGACGTGCTGAGCCCGTCCACGACCGCCGAGAAGACGGCCGACGGCTTCGTCCTGAACGGTGTGAAGACGCTCGTCCCCCGCGGCGCGGAGGCCGAACTGTTCATCATCGGTGCCAGCCTCGAGGGCGAGCCGGTGCTGTTCCTCGTCGAGTCCTCCACGCCGGGCATCACCGTTGACGGGGACCCGGCGATGGGGGTCCGCGCTGCCTCCCTGGCCAAGCTGACCCTCACCGACGTCGCCGTCCCGGCCGACGCGGTCCTCGGCGCGACCGACGGCACGACGTACCTCGAGTGCGTGCGGCTCTCTCGCCTCGCCTGGTGCGCCCTCGCGGTGGGCACCGGCCAGGCCGTCCTCGACTACGTGACCCCGTACGTCAAGCAGCGTGAGGCGTTCGGTGAGCCGATCGCACATCGCCAGTCGGTGGCGTTCATGGTCGCCAACATCGCGATCGAGCTGCAGTCGATGCGGCTGCTGACCTACAAGGCCGCCAGCCGTGCGGCCGCCGGCAAGGACTTCGCCCGGGAGGTCGCGCTGGCCCGCAAGCTCTGCGCCGACAAGGGCATGCTGATCGGCCTCGACGGCGTCCAGCTGCTCGGCGGCCACGGCTTCGTCAAGGAGCACCCGGTGGAGCGGTGGTACCGCGACCTCCGGGCCATCGGAGTCATGGAAGGAAGCGTGCTCGTATGAACACCCCAACAAGGCACTCGCTGGGCTCGCGTCTCGCCGGGGGCCCCGCATGATCAACCTCGACGATCCCAGGAAGTTCCGCCCGCTGACCGAGCAGGCGCACCAGGTCGCGATGAACATGCTCCGACCGATCTCGCGCAAGTACGATCTCGCCGAGCACGAGTACCCCAAGGAGCTCGACATGCTCGCGGCGATGATCGACGGGCTCTCCGAGTCCGGCGCCTCCGAGGGTGCCGGTGCCGCCGGCGTCCGCCGCGACGACAAGGCCGAGGACACAACCGTCAAGAACGGCACCAACCTCGCCTCCGTCATGTCCATCGCCGAGATGTGTTGGGGCGACGTCGGCCTGCTGCTGTCGATGCCGCGCCAGGGCCTCGGCAACTCCGCGATCGCCTCGGTGGCGAACGACGAGCAGTCCAAGCGGTTCGAGGGCGTCTGGGCCGGTATGGCCATCACCGAACCCGACACCGGGTCGGACTCCGCCAGCATCAAGACCACCGCGACCCTGGATTCCGACATGGACTGCTACGTCCTCAACGGCGAGAAGATCTTCGTCACCTCCGGCGAGCGCGCCGACGCGGTCGTCGTGTGGGCCACCCTCGACAGGGACCTGGGTCGCGCCGCCATCAAGTCGTTCGTGGTGCCCAAGGGCACCCCGGGCATGAAGGTCGAGCGGCTCGAGCACAAGCTCGGCATCCGGGCGTCCGACACGGCGACGATCATCTTCGAGAACTGCCGCGTCCCCGCCGAGAACCTGATGGGCTCTCCCGAGGTGGACGTCAAACAGGGCTTCGCCGGTGCGATGGCGACGTTCGACAACACCCGTCCGCTGGTGGCCGCGATGGCCGTCGGCTGTGCCAAGGCCGCGCTCGACCTGGTCCGCGACCTGCTCGAGCAGGCCGGGATCGAGATCGACTACGACCGTCCAGCGATCACCCAGTCCGCTGCCGCGGCGAAGTTCCTCCAAATGGAGGCCGACTGGGAGGCCGCGCACCTGTTGATGCTGCAGGCCGCCTGGATGGCCGACAACCGGGAACCGAACTCGCTGGAGGCGTCGATGGCGAAGGCGAAGGCGGGTCGCGTCGGCTCGGACATCACGCTCAGCTGCGTCGAGCTCGCCGGCTCGATCGGCTACAGCGAGTCCGAGCTGCTCGAGAAGTGGGCCCGCGACTCCAAGATCCTCGACATCTTCGAGGGCACCCAGCAGATCCAGCAGCTGATCGTCGCCCGCCGGATCCTCGGGCTGTCGAGCGCCGAGCTCAAGTAGCCGCTCAGGCAAGCAGGCCCGCGACCCGCTGGATGTCCTCCGGGCCGTCGAGGTCGGCCAGGGCCAGGAACACCGTGTCGACGCCCCGGTCGGCCAGCGCACCGTAGCGGTCGCGCTGGTCGGCCGGGGTTCCCGCGTTGGTACGCCGGGCGTACGCCGCCGCGGGGGTGCGGCCGCGCTGCCGTTCCACCCGGGCCCAGGCATCGTCGCGGTCCCGCCCGATGACGGGCAGGTCGAGCACCGTGATCGCAACCGCCGCCGGGTCGCGTCCCACATCGCGGCAGTGCGCGTGCAGGACCTCGATCTTGCGGTCCAGGGTCTCCGGGTCGGACGGCACGTTGATCCCGTCACCCAGCTCGGCCGCGATCCGCAGCGTCCGCCGCTCACCGCCTCCTCCGACGATGATCGGGATCCGTCCCGCCGGACGCGGGTAGGACGTCGTCTCGGGCAGGTTCACCCGCGACCCGTCGTACGCCTTGGTGCCGGGGCTCCAGAGCGCGCGCATGGTCTCGACAGCCGCCTCCAGCGCATCCAGCCGGTCGCCGGCCGGCGGGAACGGCAACCCGTACGCCGCGTGCTCGCGCTCCCACCAGCCGGCGCCGATGCCGACGAACGCGCGGCCCCCACTGAGGGCATCGAGGGTCGCAGCCGACTTGGCGATGATGCCGGCCGGACGGAACGTCACCGGAGTCACCAGGGTGCCCAGGGCGAGGGACGTGTCCAGCCCGGCCAGCATCCCGAGCGACACCCAGGGTTCGGGGATCGGCTCCCACGCCCGGTCGACCTGGGGGATCTGGATCAGGTGGTCCATCAGCGCGAGACCGGCAAACCCCGCGCCGTCCGCCGCGAGCGCGACGTCCGCCAGCCAGGCCCGCGGGTCCTCGCCCCACGGGAAGCGTGAGACCTGCAGCACGATGCGTAGCCCCTGGGAGGTGCGACGCTCGCGACCGGTGGATGGGGTCGTGTGCCTCACGACGACCACTGGGGCGTTCTCGGGCACACGACCCGTCAATGAGCCTCCGGAGACGACGTGCACGACGTCCCAGCCTTCGTCGCCGAGCCCGCTGCGAAGCTCGTGGTGCCGCTTGAGCTGACCCGCGAGGGCGGGAGCCGGCACCGGTGGGTCCCGTTGTGCGTTGCGTCTCCGACACTCGTCGTCCGGGGTGTCCAGCACGACGGCGACCGCCGGGAGTCCGGCCGCCCGGGCCGCTGCGAGCCAGCGCAGCCGTCTCGGCCCGTCGGACCCCAGGCTGTCCACGACGGTGGTCAGGCCGCGCCCCAGTCGCGCGTCGACGACCTGCTCGAGGACGGCGAACGCGTCGTCGGTGGCATCGAGGTCGTGGGGTCCGCTGCCGACGATCCCGCGCAGGGCGTCCGAGGACACGACCTCCTCGCGGCGGTAGTGGCCGGCCGCCCAGGTCGACTTGCCGGACCCGGATGGTCCGACGAGGACCACCAGCGCCGGGTCAGGGAGTCGCATGCCCCCCAGTGTCGGGCTCGGTGCTGGGCGGCGTCGACTGCCCCCGGGACACGGGCGCCGTCGACTTGTACGACGCACGCGGCCGCGGCGGCAGCTTCGCGCCGGGGGTCGAGCCGGCGGTCTTGGCGGCCGGTGCCCTCCTGGCCGCGGACTTCCTGGCGGCCGCCTTCTTGGCGGGAGCCTTCTTCGCGACGACCTTGGCGATGTCGGCGGGGGTCACGTCCACCTCGACGTCCTTGGCGCCCTTGTCGATCGAGGTCACCGGAGCGGCCTTCTTGGCCGGGGCCCTCCTCGCCGTCGCGGCCTGCTTGCGGACCAGGGGCTCGACGACGTCCGCCTGCGCCTTGACCGGCTGCGGGGACTGCGTGGGCGCAGGAGCGGCCGCCTCGGCCGGACCGGCGTGCGGCGCCGACGACCGCTTCGCGCCGGGACGCAGCGAGGCGACCGCGCCGACCACCCTGGCGACGCGAGTGCCCGCGGACTTGGTGACGTGGCTCGCAACCATCTTGCCGACACCGACGGTGCCCCTGGCCTGCTCAACCGCCTTCTCGGCGGTCTCGACGGGGTGCTTCAAGGTCTCGAGTGCGGTGTCCTTGAGCTTTCCCAGTGGGTTCGTGCGAGCCACAGTGCTTCCCTTCGTCGATTCTTCGGGTCTCCCAGCAGTCAAGCACGGCGGTCCGAAGGCCGCCGTCGACAGTCCATACCCAGGAGCGGGGGTGGACACGCCCGTGACGAAGGGCGCATCCGCTGCTGCGGATGCGCCCTGGGGACGTCGGATGGGAGACCGGTCAGGAGACCGAGCGGAACGGGTCGTGCTCGGCGAGGATCTTGTCGACCCGCGCCTGATCGATGCGGCTCACGACGTACTGCGACTCCTGCGCGTCGCGGATGCACTTGGCGAGGGTGAAGGCGGAGGTCACGAGGAACATGGTGTTCAGGCCGAGGAACGCGCGAACCCACGGATCCACGGGCAGGTACAGCTCGGCGAACAGCATGGATATCAGGGCAACGGCGAAGGAGACGCCGGCCTGGGCGAAGAAGGCGTTGGTGTTCCGGGACTGGTTCGGTGTGCTCATGACGAGGAGCCTGTCCCGGCCGGCGGGCCCCAGGACCCGCGCCGGTACCTGCCCGGCCCTGAGTAGCAGGGCTCAACGGAGAACGACGCCGGCCGCCGCCGATGGCACCGCTCGCAGGTGCCTGGGCGACCGGAATCCCTGTGCGGCGAACCGCGCGTCGATTGCCCGCACCACGGCGTCGACGCGTTCCTCCGTTACGACGGCGACCGACGAGCCGCCGAACCCGCCCCCGGTCATCCGGGCGCCCACCGCGCCGGCATCGACCGCCGTCGACACGGCGGTGTCGAGCTCGGGGCAGGAGATCTCGAAGTCGTCACGCATCGAGGCGTGCGACTGCTCGAAGAGCCGTCCGACCTGCGCCCAGTCGGCCGCCTCGATCGCAGCGACGGCCAGCCCTACCCGGGAGATCTCGCTCACGACGTGCCGGGCCCGCCGCCGGATCCGTTCGTCGTCGATGCGTTCGACGCCGTCGAGGTCCGCGTGCCGGAGGGACGCAACCCCCAGCCACGCCGCGGCCTGCTCACAGTCGGTGCGACGAGCCGCGTAACTGCCGTCGCTGAGGGCGTGGGCAACGCGGGTGTCGGTGACGAGCAGCGACAGTCCGGCCGGCGCGAGGTCAAGCTCGACCGACCGGCTCGTGTGCTCGTCGAAGTCGATCAGCAGGGCGCAGTGCGGCCGCGCGAACAGCGACACCGTCTGGTCCATGCCCCCCGTCGGCGCACCGGCCACCTCGGTCTCGGCGCGGACACAGGCGGCGGCCAGCTCGCGGAGCACGGCATCGGTGGGTTCCAGGCCCACCAGGTGCGCGACCGCGACGGCCACCGAGCACTCCAGCGCGGCCGAGCTCGACAGGCCCGCGCCGAGGGGGACGGTGCCGTCGACGTAGATGTCCAGACCCGGGACGTCGTGACCGCCCTCGCGCAGCGCCCACAGCACGCCGGCGGCGTAGGACGCCCAGCCGGCCGGGTGGCCGGGCCCGATGGAGCCCAGGTCGCCCTCCCACGGCCGGGGCTCCTGACCGCTCGCGATCCGGACCCGGTCGTCGTCCCGACGTGCGACCGCGGCGCAGGTCGCGTGTGGCAGCGCGACGGGCAGGCAGAGACCGGCGTTGTAGTCGGTGTGCTCGCCGATGAGGTTCACCCGGCCCGGCGCCCTGCCCACGACGTCCGCGACTCGGCCGAAGGCGTTCCGGAAGCCGGACCGGACGGCATCGACGACCTCGGCCGTAACGCCCGGTTCGACGAATGCCATGGCCTCACCCTAGAGAACGGCTGGGATACTGGGCGGGTGACCGAAGAGTCCGGAGACGCGGCCGGCGAGACGCCCGGCGAGGACCTCGTGGCGCTGGCCCACCAGATGTTCGACCTGGCGCGGGAGGGCCACACCGAGCGGCTGTTGGCGTACGTCGATGCGGGTGTCCCCGTGGACCTCACCGACGCGTCCGGGAACACCCTGTTGATGCTCGGTGCCTACCACGGGCACGCGGAGGTGGTGGCCGGGCTGGCTGCCCGCGGCGCCGACGTGAACCGGCTCAACGACCGCGGCCAGTCTCCGCTGGCCGGCGCGGTCTTCAAGGGTGAGGACCAGGTGGTCTCCGCGCTTCTCGAGCTCGGTGCCGACCCCGATGCGGGATCCCCGACGGCCCGAGCAACCGCGGAGATGTTCGGTCGGACCCTCTAACGCGTAGATTTCTGCCACGTGCAGTTCCTCAACGGCGTCACCCCGCCCCATGACCTGACCTACGACGACGTCTTCATGGTGCCGCGGCACTCCGCGATCGCCAGCCGGTACGACGTCGACCTGGCCACGAGCGACGGCACGGGGGCAACTCTGCCGCTGGTCGTGGCGAACATGACCGCGATCGCCGGCCGGCGGATGGCGGAGACGGTTGCCCGGCGCGGCGGCCTCGTGGTCATCCCGCAGGACATCCCGATCCCGGTGGTCACCGACGTGGTGCGCTGGGTCAAGTCGCGACACCGCGTGTTCGACACCCCGATCGAGCTGACTCCGCACCAGACGGTCGCCGAGGCCCTCGCGCTGATCCCCAAGCGGTCCCACCGAGCGGCCGTGGTCGTCCGGGACGGCCGACCGGTCGGGGTCGTCTCCGCGGCCGACTGCGCCGAGGTGGACCGCTTCGCCCAGGTCCAACAGGTGATGAACCCGGCGCCGGTGATCATCGCCTCCGACGCCGACCCCCGCGCCGCCTTCGATGCCATCGACTCGGCGCGGGCCGCCCTCGCGGTCGCCGTCGACGTGGACGGGGCCCTCGTGGGCGTGCTCACCCGCACCGGCGCCCTGCGGGCCACGCTGTACACCCCGGCCGTCGACGCCACCGGGGGACTGCGGATCGCCGCGGCCGTCGGGGTCAACGGCGAGGTCGCCGAGAAGGCCTCGGCCCTGCTCGCCGCCGGTGTCGACTGTCTCGTCGTGGACACCGCGCACGGCCACCAGGACAGGATGATCGAGGCTCTCGGCGTCGTGCGGAAGCTGACCCCCGGAGTGCCGGTAGTTGCCGGCAACGTCGTCTCGGCCGAGGGAACCCGCGCCCTGATCGACGCGGGCGCCGACATCGTCAAGGTGGGGGTCGGGCCGGGCGCGATGTGCACCACCCGGATGATGACCGGGGTGGGGAGGCCGCAGTTCTCCGCGGTGCTCGAGTGTGCCGACGCCGCCCGCGACCTCGGGCGGCACGTCTGGGCGGACGGGGGAGTGCGGCACCCGCGCGACGTCGCCCTTGCCCTGGCCGCCGGCGCCTCGTCGGTCATGATCGGCTCGTGGTTCGCCGGAACCCATGAGTCGCCGGGCGACCTCATGGTGGACTCGGACGGACGCGCCTACAAGGTGTCGTTCGGCATGGCGTCGGCCCGCGCCGTCGCCAACCGCACCTCCGGAGAGTCGGCCTACGACCGCGCGCGCAAGGGTCTGTACGAGGAGGGCATCTCGTCATCGCGGATGTACCTCGACCCGGCCCGCCCGGGTGTCGAGGACCTCATCGACGAGATCTGCTCGGGGGTGCGTTCGGCGTGCACCTACGCCGGAGCCACGACACTCGGGGAGCTCCAGGAACGCGCGGTGGTCGGCGTGCAGTCCGCCGCGGGGTTCCACGAGGGACGGCCGCTCGCCACGTCGTGGTGAGTGCCGGGACGCGGCTCAGCCGCGCGAGCTGCGCTCGGTCCGGCCGCGCACGATGCCGACGAAGGTCTGGATCCGCGGGTCGTCGTTGTCGACGAGCCACGCCAGCCCGACCGTGGTGGGCGGCAGGTCCGTGACCGGACGATGGACGACGTCCTTGCGGGCGTAGAGGCGGGCCACCGACATCGGCACGATGATGACACCGGTGCCGGCGGCCACGGTCTCGACGGCATCGCGCGCGGACATCGGGGGCCAGTCCAGCTGAGCTGCGGACGGACGCCAACCCGAGGCGTGGGGGAGCACCAGCTGCTCGTCGTCGAGATCCGCGAGGACCACCTCCGTCGCGATGCTCACGAGATGCTCGCTCCCGGCCACGACGACGGGCACCTCGTCGTACAGCGGGATGCAGTGCAGGCCCTCGCGCTCGATCGGCAGCCTCACCAGACACATGTCCAGGGCGCCGTCCCGGAGCAGGATCTCCTGCTCGTCCTGCTCCACCGGGACCAGGTCGAGACGGTCGCGCGGCTGCCGCTGCCGCCAGACGCCGGCCCACTTGTCGGGGGTCGCGCCGGTCACGAAACCGACGCGGAAGGGGAGTGACGTCACGACCCGAGGTTAGTGGCCCTGGCCGCCCGTGCCGGCGGCGCGGGGAGGACGTTCGGTCAGCCGGTGGCGCCGAACTGCTCCACCCGGATGAGTTCCGAGCGGACGCCCACCTCGCCCAGGAGCCGGGTGGCGAACGATGCGAAGCCGACGGAGCCACACACGTAGGCCCGCTCGACCTCCTCGGCCAGGGGTGCGACCTCCTCCGGGTAGGGCGGGTGGGCGATCCGGTCACCCAGGTTCTCCCGGGTGAGCGCCACGAACGCGCCGGCGTCGAGCAGCTCGTGCGCGTACGGCAGCTCCTCGAGGCTGCGCGCCACCGCCACCACCCGTAACCGGTCGGAGGCACCGAGGCGACGTGCGTGGCGGAGCATCGAGACCAGGGGCACGACTCCGGAGCCACCGCCCACACAGACCGCGGTGACGTCGCCCTCCCAGACGAACCAGCCGCCGATCGGACCCCGGAGCTCGAACACGTCTCCGGGTTCCGCGACGTCGTGCATGAATCCGGAGACCTCACCGCCGGGCAGGCACTCGACCATCAGCTCCAGCAACGGGTCAGCTGGTTCGGAGGCGATGGAGTACGAACGTTGCGCGGTGTAGCCGTCCTCTGCGCGCAGCCGCAGCACGTAGTGCTGGCCGGGAAGGTGGTCGACCCGGTTGTCGACGTCGAAGCGCAACCGGACGAGCCGGTCGCTCGGTCTGTCCAGCTCGACCAGCCGGCCCGTGGTCCAGGGGCCGGCCGGCGCACGGCTCACGGGTCGCCCTGATAGCGCTGCTCGAGCCACGGGTCGCCCCGGTCGTGGTAGCCGTTCTGCTCCCAGAAACCGGGCCGGTCAGCCGCCATGAGCTCGAGCCGGGTGACCCACTTGGCCGACTTCCAGAAGTAGAGGTGCGGCACCAGCAGCCGCACCGGGCCACCGTGCTCGGCGGCCAGCGGCCGTCCCTCGTAGTCCCAGACGAGCCAGGCCCTGCCGCCCGAGATGTCCGCGAACGGCAGGTTGGTGGTGTACCCGGTGGTCGAGTGCGCCATCGCGTACGCCGCTTCCGGCCGGGGACCGGCGAGATCGAGCAGGGTGTCGATGCTGATGCCGCCGAACGTCGTGTCGAGCTTCGACCACGTCGTGACGCAGTGGATGTCCCCGAAGTACGTCGATCCGGGCAGTGCGTGGAGCTCGCGCCACGACCAGGTCTGCGGGCGATCCACGAGGCCGTCGACGGTCATCGTCCACTGCTCGGGATCGAGCTCGGGCTGCGCCTCGGCGGTGAGCACGGGCCAGTCCATGCCGGTGTCGTACTGCCCGGGAGGCAACCGTTCGGGACGGCCGCGGCGCCGGCCGCTGCCGAACCCTCGGGTGACGGGCACCAGCTAGACCTGCACGTACGCCGGCAGCCCGTCGGCGGACGGCTCCTCGGCGCGGGTCCCCACGGGGTCGAGGAACGGGCATGCGTCCAGCAGCGCACGATGGTCGAACTCGATCGGCCGGTCGTCGAACTCGAGCGAGTCACGAAGCCTCGCTGCGGTCACCGGACGTGAGGCGTCGAAGGTGCGTGGGTTGCGGAACTTGTTCACCGTCGAGAAGTAGTCGAAGTACTTGTACTCGCCTCCGTGCGCGGAGCGGGACATGACCCACGCGCTGGGGATCCCGTAGGCGTCGGCCATGATCAGGCCGTGCAGGGAGCCGGTGACGATGAACCGGCACGAAAGGATCTCCTCGATGACGCCTTCGACGTCGGTCGTCCTGAGGTCAATGAGCTTCACGCCCGGCCCGAGCTCCGCCTGGTGCCAGCGCCGCTCGGACCATCGCGCCACGATGCCGTACTTGTGGGTCTGGTCGACCTTGGGTGCGAAGTAGGCCGGAGCGAGGAGGGCCGGATCGCCGAAGACATCCGCGCACTGGATGTCCAGGGCCCGCAGTCGGGCCCGCGACAGCGGACCACGGACCGCGGAGTAGGTCGCCTCGGAGGAGAACTTCCCGACCTTCTCGGTGCCGAAGGATCCCGACCCCCACACCTCGGAGTTCGCGTTCGCCAGCTTGAGGATCGAACCGACGGCCAGGTAGTGCAGCTTCTCTGGGTCCGCCTGGACGACCTCACGACCGGTCATCTTCGCGATCAGCCACGGGGAGAGTTGATCGCCGAAGTTGTCGGCGTTCGCCCACCACTGCACCGGGACCCGACCGTTGTCGAGGATGAGGGTCCCGACTTCGTACTCCTCGACGATCCGTCGTACGTAGTCCGGATCCTGACGGTGGAGACCGCCCGGTCTTCCGACCAGCGCTTGGTAGATTCGCCGCCCACGTGCAGGGGCGAAGGGGCGGGATCTCTGGGTCTCGCTCACTGGTTCTCCGTTGCGCAGGCATGGTGTGGTGCAAGACGCAAAAACAGCTGCATGCACGTCTAGTTTAAGCACAGGCACGCTGCCGCGGCGGTCCGGTCGGCGGGGAGTCAGCCCTCACGAGCAGTCGAGCAGCAGGCGCCCACTCACAGTCGTCGCCGGTCGCGGGACCCCGGCTGGGCCGGGGCGATGGGCGACGGGCAGTCCGGGGCCCGTGAAATGGTCACCAACCGCACGCCGGGGCCCGTCTTGGTGCGGCTTGGGAGCACACCGTGACCCTCAGCGCGGACCGCGGACGGCCCCGCTCGGCGTACGCCGATTGGTCACAAACCGCAGCGACACGCCGGGAAATCTTGCGGTTGGGGACCAATCCGCGACCGCTGGGGCGCGGGTGCCGGCGCAGAGGCCGGGTTCCACGGAAAACTCCCCGAAAATCGGGGAGCTTCTCCCTGCAGAGTGTGTCCGAGGGGGGACTTGAACCCCCACGCCCTAATACGGGCACTAGCACCTCAAGCTAGCGCGTCTGCCAATTCCGCCACCCGGACGAGTGCCTCGGAACTGTAGCAAAGCAGGGGCCTGCTTCTCACATCGGGGAGGACCCCTGGAAGTGACATGCTGGGGGCATGTCACACGACACCGAGAGGCCCATCGGAGCAGGCTCTTCGGGGTCCGACCAGGACCCTGCCGGCGAGGTCGTGGAGCTGTGCCGGGAGCTCATCCGGATCGACACCTCGAACTACGGTGACGAGGACGGACCGGGGGAGCGCAAGGCCGCCGAGTACGTCGCGTCGCTGCTCGACGAGGTCGGCATCGAGTCCCAGTTCTACGAGTCGCTGCCCGGTCGTACGTCGGTCGTCGCGCGCTGGGGTGGGTCCGAGGGCGACGCCCTTCTGCTGCACGGACACCTGGACGTGGTCCCGGCCGCCGCCGAGGACTGGCAGGTCGACCCGTTCTCGGGAGAGATCCAGGACGGCTACGTCTGGGGCCGCGGCGCCGTCGACATGAAGGACTTCGACGCGATGCTGCTCTCCGTCGTTCGCGCCCGGACGCGCGCCGGGAGGGTCCCCGAGCGGCCGATCGTGCTCTGCTTCACGGCCGACGAGGAGGCGGGTGGCCACCACGGTGCCCAGCTCATCGTCGAGGACCACCGGGAGGCGCTCGAGGGCGTCACCGAGGCCGTGGGCGAGGTAGGTGGTTTCAGCACCACGATTCGCGGCCGCCGTCTCTACCTCATCGAGGCCGCCGAGAAGGGCATGGCGTGGATGCGCCTGACGGCCCGCGGGCGCGCCGGGCACGGCTCGATGATCAACAGCGAGAACGCCGTCACCGACCTCGCCGCCGCCGTCGCGCGGATCGGCGCGCACCAGTGGCCGGTGCGGCTCACCCCGACCATGAAGACCCTGCTCGTGGCGGTCGCCGAGATCGCGGGCACCGAGGCCACTCCCGAGAACGCCGAGAGCCTTGTCGAGGAGTTCGGCGGAGCCGCGCGAATGCTGGGCGCCGTGCTGCGCAACACCACCAACCCGACGATGCTCAAGGCCGGCTACAAGGTGAACGTCATCCCGACCGAGGCCACTGCCTACGTCGACGGGCGCTTCCTCCCCGGCTTCGAGGACGAGTTCTTCTCGACGCTCGCTGAGCTCTGCGGCGAGCACATCTCCATCGACTACGTGTCGAAGCAGCCCCCGTGGGAGACGCCGTACGACGGGGACCTGGTGGAGGCGATGGGCCGGGCGATCCTCGCCGAGGACCCCGACGCCGTCGTGGCGCCGTACCTGATGAGCGGCGGCACCGACGCCAAGCACTTCAACAAGCTCGGCCTGCGTTCATACGGCTTCGCGCCGTTGCGCCTGCCCGCCGACCTTGACTTCACGGCCCTGTTCCACGGCGTCGACGAGCGGGTGCCGGTGGACGCCCTGGAGTTCGGGGCGCGGGTCTTCGACCGGTTCCTCGACGACGTGTAGAGGCGATGGTCAGGACCGGAGGGCTCAGCGAGGAGCTGGCCGACCTGGGCCGGCTCGTCGTGGACGCCAACAAGTACCTGTGTCTGTCGACGGCCGACGAGTCGGGCCTGCCGTGGGCGTCGCCCGTCCACTACACGCCGGACGGCTACCAACGTTTCCTCTGGGTCTCCTCGCCCGACACCCAGCACTCGAGGAACATCGCAGCCCGGCCAGAGGTGGCCATCGCGATCTTCGACTCCTCGGTCCGGATCGGCGGGGCCGAGGCGGTCTACCTGCGGGCCGTGGCCCGGTTGGTCCCCGACGAGGAGCTCGATTCCGCAACGGGCGTCTACAGCGCCAGGTTCGACGAGCTCGCCGAGTTCACGAGTGCGCAGCTGCGCCCGCCGGCGCCGTTCCGGCTCTACGAAGCCAACGTCACCGAGCAGTTCGTGCTGATCCGCGGCGGTGACCAGCGGTTCGGGCGCGGCCACGACAGCCGCGAACCCGTCGACCTGTCGACCTGATCAGAACGTTGCGCGCAGCTGGCGGATGATCTTGCGACGGAGCACCACCCGGCGGGTGCCGTCGGGGGTGATTCGCACCCGGTCGAGCTCCCAGCCGCCGTGCTCCGCGCGGTCGACGAGCAGCCGGGTGACGACGTTGCGGGAGAACTCCCGTGAGAACGTCAGCCGGTCGAACTCCCACTCCACCCCGTGACCCGGTGCGCGGCTGGTGGCTCTGGACAACTTCACTCTCCGGTGACGTCGTCGAGTGCCTCGACGATCTCGGGGGGCAGGGACAGCTCCTCGACGCCCAGGGCGCCGCGCAGCTGCGCGGCGGTGCGTGCACCGACGATCGGTGCGGTGACGCCGGGACGGTCCCGCACCCACACCAGGGCCACCTCCAGCGGAGTCCAGCCCAGGCCGTCGGCGGCCCGGGCGACGGCC
>JAOPXC010000369.1 GCA_025965335.1 Nocardioides sp.
CCGCAAGGTGCCGTCGGCGATGGCGCCGCGCACCTGGGCGGCGATCTGGTCGGCCAGTCCCTGCGGGCTGTCGGGGTCGACGCGGATCAACATAGTTCTAACTGTACTAGAACAAGAGCGACTTTGCGGCGGCCTTAGAGGGGCCTCGACCGCCTCACGGATTTGCCCGGCGAACAGCTCGAAGTCCTGCTTGGCCAGCGTGATCAAACCGCGGGTTGTCCTGTATCAGCCGGGCCTCAGCGCGATCGCGTCCAGACTCTGCTCCGGGCCATCGAGGCCGTCCCTAACCAGGACCGCGAACTCTAGGCCGAGTTCATCGAACGCCTCGACACACCCACGCCCACGCGCACGTCCGCACCAGCCTGCCCAAAGCCGGCCACGGCGTCCGCGCCGCCGCGCTGCTCGCCGAGATCGGTGACGTCCGATTCCGATTCCCCGATGAGGAATCCCTCGCCGCCCTGGCCGGATCGCACCCGTCACCCGCGCCCCATTTCCGGCAGCGCAACTGTTACCACGGTCAGGTCGAGGATGAGCACGAACTGTGCTGCACCGAGGAGGCCGAGCAGGCGCCACCGGTGCGGATAGCGCCTTGATGCCGCACTTTGGGCAGTTGCTGACCGGCCACACTCCATCCCTCACCACGGTGTACTGCGACAGAGCCAGCACGTCGACGACGTACTCGTCCGCGCGAGCTTCGGCATCGTCCGGGGTCCACCAGCAGAACAGGCACTTCGGGGCGCCGCCCGGCAGGGTCCAGCGTTGCCTGGGCGCACTGCAGGCACAGCAATAGCAGGTCTACGGCGTCGTCGAGTTCAATCCGAGTATCGCCCACCAGCAAGAAGTGGCCCCTGACCTGCGGAAACGCAGGTTTGGGGCCTTCTTCATGCTGGGCGCGTGTCCAATATGTGTCCAACAGTTCGGCGTGACCAACGGCTAACGATGGCCACTTCGAACAGGCCGGAGGCGAGCCGACGGGATCGGCCGCATCGCCACCTCGAGCTCGTCGAGTCTGATGCGGATGGTGCCGCTTCGCCCGATCGTGTACGCCGCGATCGTGCCGTCGCTGATGCGGCGGCGAACCGTGCGCGTGGACACCGACAGGCTGCCGCGGCCTCCTCGAGGCTGAGGCAGACCGGGACTTTTTGAGGCTGAGGCAGACCGGGACTTTTTCTCGTCGGACATCGAACTCCCTGCTTCGGAAGCCGTTCGACCTCCCAGGCTCCGCTACATGTCGCCGAAGCGCCACAGAGATGGCCGCGACGCGACAGGGAGCTCATCGGCACGACGCCCTGTACCGCCAGGCAAGGCGCAATGCGGGCACATTGTCCGGACATTCGCTCCACGTGACCCGGAGTTGGGCCTTCATCGTCGCTTCATGTCGTCCTGCCTACGGTCAGGTCTCCCCGGTCGGATGCGCCGGGCACGTTGAGGAGGCACGGTGGCAGCAAGCGGGTCAGCAGTGATGTGGGACGCGGCGCAGGAGGACTGGTTCGGCGCGGTCAACCACTTTGCGCGCCTCACTCCGTGGCTTCACGCCCCGGCGCGCCTGTATGCCGAGTACGGGATCGTCCTGTTCGCGGGGCTGCTCATGTGCTCGTGGCTCCTCTCGCGCCGCGGCGGCGACCTGCATCGTGTGACGGCGGCACTCTGGGCGCCGTTCGGCGCATTGATCGCGATTGGCGTCAACCAGTTCTTGGTTGCGACCTTCGCCGAACCACGGCCTT
This sequence comes from Nocardioides sp., assembly GCA_025965335.1. Lineage (GTDB taxonomy): Bacteria > Actinomycetota > Actinomycetes > Propionibacteriales > Nocardioidaceae > Nocardioides. Next base: position 1,725 of record JAOPXC010000369.1, read on the forward strand.
ACACGGTTATGCCTAGTGCCCTCGTGCTTGTGTCGCGTAGCACGGACTACTCGTTTCCGAGTGACCATGCGGTGATGGCGGGGGCGGTGACCGTCGGAGTGTTGCTGGCGAACCGGAAACTTGGTGTGTTGGCCGCCGTACTCGCCGCGCTGATGGCAGTCACTCGGGTCTACGTGGGTGCACATTTCCCGCTGGACGTGGTTGCCGGTTTGGCCGTGGGCGCGATCGTGGCGCTCGGGTCGTACGGTGTCACTCGGCCTGTGTTCTCGCGGTTGGTCCTGGGCTTGTCGCGAACTCCGGTGCGGCCTTTCGTGACCGCTCAGCCCGCCGGGACATCGCGATGACCGGACTGCTGGACCAACTTCTGTCGACGCCGGCGTGGTTGGTGCTGCTGGTGGTGTTCGCCCTTCCCGCTCTCGAGTCCTCGGCTCTTCTCGGGTTCATCTTTCCCGGGGAGACCGCGGTGCTGCTGGGTGGGGTCGCCGCTAGCCAGGGTCATGTGTCGCTGCCCGCGGTCGTGGTCGCGGGGGTCGGTGGCGCGATCCTCGGCGATGCTGTCGGATACGTCGTGGGGCGCCGCTGGGGTCACAGAATTCTCGACTCGACACTGGGGCGCTTCACGAACTCCAGCCACCGAGAGCGCGCCGAGCGTGCGCTGCTGCGCCGGGGCGGGTGGGCAGTCTTCATCGGTCGTTTCACAGTCGCCCTGCGAGTCATGATCCCTGGTCTCGCGGGGATGGCCGGGATGCCGTATCGCAGGTTCCTGATGGCCAACGTCGCGGGCGGCGCGGCTTGGGGGGCGCTCATGGCCACCGCCGGCTATCTGGCCGGCAACAGCTGGCGTTCCGCCGAGCACTACGTCACCGGTGTGGGCGTCGCGCTGACAGGCGCAGTAGTGGCACTCCTTGTGGTCCGGCGAGTCATCGGTCGCCTCACCCGTCGCCGGCGTGCCAAGACCGAGGAACGCGACCGATCCGCAACCGGTCGAGGAGCCATGCTGCGCGCGGCGTGGATTCCTGACTACCCCCGAGAATCAAGGGCCGATAGGCCGTCACCCGACTCCGCAACGTCGTTGATCGCCCCCCGCAGCGGCTCAAACCAGTATCGCCCCCCAGACGAGAACGGCCCCCGCACCTGCGGAAACGCAGGATCAGGGGCCATTCTGATTTCGCTTCGTGGCTGATACGTGGCTGATCGCCTCTGATGCGAAACCACGTCCCCACCCCTCCAACCCAAGAAGGCACAGCCACCCGTCCTCGACAACCCCGAACCGGATGGGCCGAACGGGCCCGGCGTCAAGGCCCTCCGGCCGCTTCGCGGTCGGGCTCCACCCGAGCCCTGACCCCGATCCCGACCCCGGCGCGCGCAGGTACCGGGTCGGGGACAAGAAGAAGGGCGGGCCAACGCTCTTTGACCAGGCCCGCTCCTTCAGGGCGCCGAGCATGCCGACCTTGCACGGCACCGCGACTCCCGCGACCAGACAGGATGAACGCGACGGTCATGGCACGAGGGCCGCGAGGTCAACCGACTCATCCCGGAGCCGGTCGAGGGAGACCGTCGCGCCG
>JAOPXC010000388.1 GCA_025965335.1 Nocardioides sp.
GTCAGGTCCGTCGTGCCGTCGTTGGTCACCTCGACCGTCCCGGTCACGGTGCCGCCCGGAAGGACCGCACCGCTCACCGGCGGCAACGAGACCGAGACACCCATCGCGGACGTCACCGCGGTCACCAGCTTCACCTCGATCGCCGCCAGCCGACCGTCCAGGTCACCCCTGACCGGACCGGCGACCGCCGAACCGGCGAGCCAGGCCCGCAGGTCCTGGATCCCGGCCAGGGCGTCGGAGAGGGACGCCGAGGAGTCGTCACCGGCCAGGGTGGCCAGCAGGGCCGCGCTCACGTCGTCGTGCGCACCGGCCAGGCCGGCGTCGAGACTGCCGGCGTCACCCTGCTCCAGGTCACCGCTCGCGACCAGGTCGCCCACGTGGTTCCGCAGGTCCTCCACGCTCTGGAGAATCTGCCCCAGCCGAGCATTCGCGGCCGTCACCCGGAACGCGTAGGCGCCCGAGCCCACGGTCACGGTCACGGTGCCGTCGCCCACAGCGACGCCCTGCACCCCGTCGACGTCGTCGAGCAGCAGCCCGCCCTCGCTCACCGCATAGACGTTGGGAGTCGGGATCACCACCTCGGCGGTGGACCCGACCGGGACCTGCACGTCGTAGGCGAGGTCGTCGCCCGTCCAGGTCCAGTCCGACGAGACCGTGCCGAGCGGGGTCTCCACCGACGCCGCCGCGTGGGTGGGGCCGCCGCCGAGGTCGGGCACCGTCAGGGACACCCGCCGGTAGCCGGGCTCGAGCGGCTCGATGCCGGCCAGCCCCTGGTAGAACCACTCCTCCATGCCGCCGCCGAGAGCAGGGTGGTCCTTGGACGACGTCCCGTCGGAGGCGCTGGACTTCACCCACTTCTCCCACACGGTGCCGGGCCCGTTGCTGATCATGTAGCCAAGGCTCGGGTAGTCGTCGCGCTCGGCCACGTCGAGCACCACGTCGTCGCGTCCGTACTTGTGCAACGTCTGGATGATCGGCTGGGTGCCGACGAAGCCGGAGGTCAGGTGGTCGCGGTGGGACCTGATGTTCGCGACGAGGTTGTCGAGCACCCGGCCCTCGAGGTCGTCGGGCACGATCCCCAGCAGCAGCGGGAAGGCGTTGGCGAACTGCGTGCCGTTGGCGTACGTCGCGGTGTCGCGCGACAGGAAGCGCCGGTTGATGCCGTCCGCGATCTCGGTCGCGAGCCCGTCGTACCGCTCGGCGTCGGCGTCCCGGCCGAGGACACGGGCCACGTCGGCCAGGATCTGCACGCTGCGCAGGTAGTAGCCGGTGTGGAACAACTGCGGTGACGTGGACTCCGAGGCCTGCCAGTCCGCGCCGTAGCTGACCTCGGGGCTCACCACGATGTGGTCCGCATCTGCGATGGTCGCCAGGTAGTCGACCCAGCCGGCGAGGTCGTCGTAGTGCTGGGAGAGGAGGCCGGGGTCGCCCTCCTGCAGGTAGAGGGTCCAGACGATGACCGGGTACGCCGCGCCCCAGGCCGGGTCGACCTTGTACTCGCGTCCGAACTGCCGGCTGGGGGCCACCGAGGCGACACCACCGTCGGCGAAGATGCTGGTCTGGATGTCGCGGAGGTACTTGCGATAGAGGTCGTCGGCGTCGAACGCCGTCATGATCGAGCTCACGCCGGACAGGGCGTCCCCGGTCCAGCCCTTCTTCTCCCGGGTGGGCGTGTCCTCCGGCAGCCCGTGCATCGCGTTGAGCTGCGAGCGTTGGACACCCTCGCTGATGCTCCGGAGCATCGGGTCGCCGACGTCCAGCCCTCCCTGCCGCTGCAGGTCGGTGTGCACCACCCTGGCCCGCACGGTGACGTCCGTGCCGGCGGGCACCCCGGAGACCTCGGCGTACCGGAAGCCCGAGTAGACGAACTGCGGCTCCCACGTCTCGGTGCCGGCACCGGCGAAGGTGTAGTGGTAGTCCTGCCGGGGCGCCTCGCCGTTGGCGAAGTTGATGTTGGACGTGGTGACCCGGCCCGCGTCGTCGAGGATCTCGCCGAGGTACATGCGCGCCTGCGTGCCGGCCGGAGCGGCCGCCGAGATCTGCACCCAGCCGGCGAAGTTCTGCCCGAAGTCGTAGCGCTGCACGCCGGGCGCCACCGTGTCCACGCTCACCGGGGCCACGGACTGCACCACCCGCATGGGAGGCGTGGGGTCCGCTTCGAGGGCGGTGAGGCCGAAGCCGACGTCGTTCGCGTCGCCGCGGACGACCAGCTCGGCCAGGCGGAAGCTGTAGGAACCGGAGCTGGGGCGCAGCTTCGTGGCGGTGACCCGGACGTAGCGGCCGGTGGCCGTGGCCGGCAGCACCACGGGAGCGGTGAGGGGGTTGGGCTGGTCCTCGGTGCTCCGGTCGGCGATCAGCTGGGCGTCCGCGAACGTCGGGTCGTCACTCGTCTCGACCCGATAGCGCACGGGGAAGCCGGCGCCGGGGTTGCTGCCTGCCGGGTCGTTGGTCGGGCTCGCGGGGTAGAGGGCGACCGAGCCGATGGACCGGCTCGTACCGAGGTCGAGCTGCACCCACTTCTCCGCGTCGGGCGTGGTCGTCGTCGCGGAGTGGTAACCCTGGGAGGAGTCGGTGGAGGCCAGCACACCGTCGTTGATGGCACCGGTCGACCAGCCGCAGCAGTTGACCGAGTCCTTCGCGGTGACGGCGGCGCCCGAGGAGAGCAGCGGCGAGCCGACGACCGGCGCGATGACGGTCGCGGGCGCCCAGGAGGTGTCGTCGTACCCGGCACGGTCCCAGCCGGGAGTGTCCAGTCGGGCATCGAAGTCCTCGCCGCGGTAAGGGTCGACGCGGGTGAGCGGCCCCGCCGCGGTGCGCCATCCGGCGTCGGTACTGACCAACGTCCGACGCTGGCCATCGGCGTCGACCACGTCGAGCTGGGCCATCACGTTGATCGCGGGCACGTCGTTGGTGTGCGTCGCGGCGACGGTGACCCCGAGGGCGTTGTCGCCCGTGGTGAGCAGGTCCGTGACGTCGACGCCCCGGTAGAGCGTCCGCTGGTCCCAGTCGGTCCAGGTCGTGCCGAGCTCCTCGTCGGAGACCCGCGCGCCGTTGAGCCGGGCCGCAACGTTCCCCTGCGCGGCCAGGTAGAGCACCGCGCTGGTGACCGGCGCGTCGAGGGTGAAGTCGACGCGTGCGCGGTCCCGGCTCGGCACCGCGATCCACGAGGCCGCCCAGTCGTCGAGGGAGAAGAGCCCGGTGCGCAGCTGCGAGGGTTGCGACCACGCCGAGCCGATCCCGGCGGTGTCCCACACCCGCACCCGCCACTGGTAGCTCGTCCCGGACGCCAGCGCGGGGCCGTCGTACGGACGGAGCGTAGACGCCGAGTCGGCCACCCGGCCCGAGTCCCAGACCGTCGCACCGCCGGGGGTGGTCAGCTCGACCTCGTACGCCGTCTGCGCCTCGGCCCGATCGGCATCCTCGACCACCCAGGAGAGCTCGGGACGCTCGTCGCCGACCAGGTGGTCGTCCCACCCGACCACGTCCAGCGAACCAGCTCGGACCGTCGGAGCCACGCCCGCGGCCCCGACGACCGCGGCCGTGGCCGGCGCGGCCACCCCGGCAGTCACCCCCGACACGAGGGTGGTGAGTGCCAGCGCAACCGAAGCGGCTGCCCTTCTCGACGTCCGAGCGGTGATCATGTGTGCCTCGTTCTGTTGCCGGGGTTCTGCCGGGGTTGGCTGCTGGTGACGCGGCGCTCAGATGCCCTTGACGGTGTGCGTTGCGGAGACCGAAGCAGCCACGGTGGGTGAGCCGAGGTACCGGACCACCACCGTGTGCTTGCCCCGGCCCTTGATCACCACGGACGCGGTGGCCTTGCCGGCGGTGAGCGAGACCGTCTTGACGACCTTGCCGTCGACCACGATCTCGACCTTGCCGGTCGGGCTCGCACCCGGTGCGGACACCACGGC
>JAOPXC010000418.1 GCA_025965335.1 Nocardioides sp.
GCTCTTGGTGAACTGGCCCGGGTCGGCACCGGCGAGGGTCGCGGTGGTGATGGCCAGGTCCGCGGTGCCGGTGTTGGTGACTGTGAACGTCTGGCCCGCACTCGTGGTGCCGATGGCCTGGGTGCCGTACGCCTTCGTGGTCGGGGACACCGAGAACACCGGGGCGGTGCCGGTGCCGGACAGGGCGACGTCGTGCGGGCCACCGGCCGCGTCGTCGGTGAACCGCAGGGTCGCAGCCTTCGCCCCGACGGCGCTGCCAGGTGCGAAGGAGACCGCGACGGTGCACGTAGCCGCGGGCGCCACGCTTGCTCCGGTGCAGGTGTCAGAACCCTTGGTGAACTGAGCGGCATCAGTGCCGGCCAGGGTCGCGGTGGCGATGGCCAGGGCCGCGGTGCCGGTGTTGGTGACCGTGAACGTCTGGCCCGCACCCGTGGTGCCGATGGCCTGGGTGCCGTATGCCTTCGTGGTCGGGGACACCGAGAACACCGGGGCGGTGCCGGTGCCGGACAGGGTGACGTCGTGCGGGCTCCCGGTCGCGTCGTCGGTGAACCGCAGGGTCGCAGCCTTCGCCCCGACACTGCCGGGTGCGAAGGAGACCTGGACGGTGCACGTAGCGGCAGGCGCGACGCTCTGGCCGGTGCAGGTGTCAGAACCCTTGGTGAACTGAGCGGCATCAGTGCCGGCCAGGGTCGCGGTGGCGATGGCCAGGTCCGCGGTGCCGGTGTTGGTGACCGTGAACGTCTGCGCCGAACTCGTGGTGCCGGTGACCTGGGTGCCGTACGCCTTCGTGGTCGGGGACACCGAGAACACCGGGACCGGGGTGGTGCCGAGCAGGACCGAGACGGAGCCGGCGTTGGCGTTGGCCAAGGCGAGGTCGGGGTCGGCGTCGCCGTTGAAGTCGCCCACCGCCACCGAGAGGGGGTGGGCGCCGGTGGGGTAGTCGGTCTTCGCCGCGAAGCCGCCGCCGGCAGTGCCGAGCAGGACCGAGACGGAGTTGGATCTGGAGTTGGCGACGGCGAGGTCGCGGTCGGCATCGCCGTTGAAGTCGCCCACCGCCACCGAGAAGGCGTCGCCCACCACCACCGAGTTCGGGCCGCTGCCGGTGGGGTAGTCGGTCTTCGCCGCGAAGCCGCCGCCGGCAGTGCCGAGCAGGACCGAGACGGAGCTGGAGACGGAGCTGGAGAAGAAGTTGGCGACGGCGAGGTCGGGGTCGGCATCGCCGTCGAAGTCGCCCACCGCCACCGAGATCGGGCCGCTGCCGGTGGGGTAGTCGGTCTTCGCCGCGAAGCCGCCGCCGGCAGTGCCGAGCAGGACCGAGACGGAGTCGGCGCCGGCGTTGGCGACGGCGAGGTCGGGGTCGGCATCGCCGTTGAAGTCGCCCACCGCCACCGAGCGCGGGTTGACGCCGGTGGGGTAGTCGGTCTGCGCCGCGAAGCCGCCGCCGGCAGTGCCGAGCAGGACCGAGACGGAGCTGACGCTGGCGTTGGTGACGGCGAGGTCGGGGTCGGCATCGCCGTTGAAGTCGCCCACCGCCACCGAGTACGGGGTGTCGCCGCTGGGGTAGTCGGTCTTCGCCGCGAAGCCGCCGCCGGCAGTGCCGAGCAGGACCGAGACGGAGTGGGAGTAATAGTTGGCGACGGCGAGGTCGGGGTCGGCATCGCCGTTGAAGTCGCCCACCGCCACCGACTGCGGGTAGGCGCCGGTGGGGTAGTCGGTCTTCGCCGCGAAGCCGCCGCCAGCAGTGCCGAGCAGGACCGAGACGGAGTCGGCGCCATAGTTGGCGACGGCGAGGTCGGGGTCGCCGTCGCCGTCGAAGTCGCCCACCGCCACCGAGTACGGAGAGCTGCCGGTCGTGTACGTCGCCTGTGGGTCGAAGATCCCGTTAGCGGCCTGTGCGCTCGACGCGAGACACGGGACCAGACCGAACGCCAGCAACAGGATCGCGGTAAGGCGCCCCCGAGAGCCGATGGAGGTTCGCATCGATCGCAACGTCAGCACAGCAACTCCTCGTGGGGGGACTCAACCGAGCCCCACCTCCCCAGGAGGGATCAGGCCTGTGTGCGGAGTAAAGCACGGAATTTCGCGAGATTCGCCCGCCCAAACGAAAGAAATCCGCGGCGTCTAGTCCGTCTAGTCCGCGTCTTTCATGCGGACTAGGACGAGGCGTCATCGGTGGCGTGGCCGATTGTCACGCACGCCCTATGCCGCGATCCAGGCGTGCGCCAACCCGCGGCTTTCCCCGCCATTGACGCGGTTGCCCGGGCCGTCCCACACGGGGCTCCTCCGCGGGCACGGGGCCGGCTCGCCTTCGACTTCGACATCCGGTCCACGCCTCCCAAGGACGCGTCTCGCCGCCGGGTCACCGCCGACGGGGCGGATGCGCCAGGCCTGCCGGGTCCTCCCCGGGCTTCCTCGCTTGAACAGGCTCCGAGCATGCCATTGACAACTCAGTGAGCCGTGACGAATGTGGGGATCCGTGGGGCGACAAGCAGACGACGAGCCCTGGGGAGCACCTCCACCCGCGCCGCTCGGGCAGGGTCCCGCGTAGGGAGACCATGGGCCGTCCGTTGGGTCGGGGCACACCGGAGTCGGCGAGGCCACCACATGCTGCGCAGCTACGCCGGCGTTCGGACCGAAGAAATCGGCGCGGCGCCGTTGACCATCAATATAATGGAGGATAACCTCAGTTATATGAGAACTGAGGCACCGCTCCTCGCTCCGATCTTCCGGTCGGACGGTCAGGCGCGCCTGCTCTCCACATTGTTGCTCAGCGGCGAGGAACTGAGCATCACCGATCTGGCGAAACGAGCCGGCCTGGCCTACCCGACCGCGCACCGCGAGGTCGCGCGCCTTGTGGACGCTGGCATCCTCAGGGAGCGGCAGGTGGGCCGCACGAGGCTGATCCGCGCCAACGGGGAGAGTCCGCTGGTCAAACCCTTGCGCGAGATCCTCACGGTCGCGACTGGCCCGGTGGTGATCCTGGCCGAGGAGCTTGCTCGCATCGACGGGATCGAGTCGGCGTTCCTCTACGGCTCCTTCGCCGCGCGGATGCTCGGGGATGCCGGTCCGGCACCGCACGACGTCGACGTCATGGTGCTCGGTGAACCCGACGTGGACGAGGTCTACGAGGCGTGCGCCCGAATCGAGGCCGCGGTGCACCGACCCGTGAACCCGACGATCCTCACCCCCGAGGAGTTCGCGGCGCCCTCCGGCTTCCTGGACAACGTGCGCAGCGGCCCGACGGTCGCCGTGATTGGGGAGCTGCCGTGGCGCTGACTCCGCTCACCCGCGTCCAGCAGGCGACGGTCCTCGCCTTGGTCGAAGCACGACGTCTCGATGTCGTGGCCGCAGACGTCGCGCGTGCGACGTCGTTCCTGCGCCAGGCAGAGGAGCGCCTGAACCAATTGCCGCTGCTCACCAGTGTCGTCGTGAGATACGGCATCGCCTACGACGCCTGTCACGACACGGGCGAGGCGCTGCTGGCGGCGTACGGCTTCCGGACGACCAACGGACCCGGCCAGCACGAGGCGCTCGGCCGCTACCTGCGTGCCGTCTTCGACAAGCCGCCCGCGGACAGGGCGGCGCGAGAGTTCGACCGCCTGCGACGAGCTCGCAACCAGGACCGCTACGAGGCGAAGCCGGTGGGTGCCGCGGCGACCGAGAAGGCCGAGCAGATCGCCCGGACGCTGTTCGACGCCGCGCTCGCCAGAGCGATCTCGCCGTGACCCCGCAGTCCGCAAACAGTCCGCAAGAAGTCCGGCCGAGATCGGCGATCGCCGACGAAGCCCAACGGTCCCGAGGACGCGTTTCCGCAAGTCGGAGCGTGTCTTCCGGCATCGACCGGTGATGCCCAACGACAGCCGAAAGCCCGCGTGATCGTTCCGCTTCAACGTGTAAGGCCCCCGGTCAGAGCCCATTTGGGGCTCTTTCGCCCACATCTCGCCCACATTTTCTGGCAGCACTTGCTGGGCGAGGCTCGAGGCGGCCCGCCTGGTGCGGTCCTCGCCGGAGGACCAGAGCTTGGCGTAGGTGTCCAGCGTCGTGCTCGCCTTCGCGTGGCCGAGCGCTCGCTGGGGGACCACATCGCAGCCGTCTGCGGTGAGTCCGGACGCGTAGAAGTGCCGTAGGCCGTGGAGCGGATCCCCGACACCCCAGCCCACTTCTGGGTCAGCCGCCACTGATGGCCCACCGTGTTCTCGTGCGATGGGTGGTCCTCGCCGCCGGCGAACAGCCAGTCCGTCGCGTGCTCGAGACTCTCGTGGTGACCCAGGATCGCGGCGAGCTCGTCCGGCATCGGCACCGACCGCTCCGACCCGTACTTCGGGAGCCGGATCTCAACCTCCTTCTTGACGATCCGCTGCACCCGCCGGCGCACGTGCAGCTGCTGTCGCGCGTAGTCCACGTCGCCGAACTTCAACGCCGCCGCCTCGCCCAGGCGGAGCCCGGCCAACGCGCAGACCGCGATGAGCGCACGGAAGCGGTCGTCGGCCTCCGCGAGACAGCGGGCGACCTCGTCGGGCGACGGGATGCTCAGCGCCTCGGCACGCTTGCGCAGCTTGCTAAGAACGCCCCTCGATTGGTCCCAAACTGCATGCTTTCGGGCATGATCCGTGCAGTTTGTGACCAATCGGCGGGGGTCGCCGACCTGGGGCGCACACCGCAGGCGTCTTAGCGCCGCTTTCTGGGCGGCTGACCGTCCGGGTTTGACCCACGCCATAACCATGCCGACGAGTCATCGGCCTCGTGTTTGAGCGTCAACGCGACTGAGCTTCAAGACCAGGCCCGTAGTCGGGATCGATACAGCCAACTATTCACGTCGCTGGCCAAGGACGCAGAACTCGTTACCTTCGGGATCTGCCAGGACAACCCACGATTGATCACCTTGGCCAATATCAACACGCTGTGCGCCATGCGCCACCAGACGTGCCACCTCGGCGTCACGGTCATCAGGCCTGAAGTCAAGATGCAGTCGGCTCTTGGCCTTCTTGGCCTCATCAAGCCGGACAAAGTCCAGCCCCGGCAGGCGATCCGGCGCCGGGCGGATTTCGAACTCGTCAGCAGAGGAGTAGACCACAACCCAACCAAGAGCCTCGGCCCACCATTGCCCCAAAGTCACTGGATCTATCGAGTGAACAAGTACCTGTTCCCATTCCAAGGTCATCGGCCGAACTTAGCCCTGCCAGGGGCTTCAGAGACAGGCACTTTTCGGAGAGGACGCTCGTCACGGAGTACGTCACATCGCCGCCTGCGAGGCCGGCCGAGCCATCAGCTGTACCGATGCGCGTGTGACTTGGGAGCACCCGGACAAGCGTCGAGTGCTCCCAGGACTCCGCCGCCAGCCGACCGCGCCAGCGACGGGTGTGGGCGCAGCGCGGAAAGTCGCCCTTTCCAGAGCCCCCTACAGAAGTCAGACGATCGATGAGAATCTTCGGTCTCCCGGGTCAGTCTCCCCAGAACCGACCTTGCCCACGATCACTGTCGAGGAGCGCGGATGTCACTCACACGGATCCACAACTTGTCCATCTCGCTCGACGGCTTCGCCACCGGCGAACCGCAATCCGCCGATGCGCCGTTCGGTCATGCGGGCGAGCGTCT
>JAOPXC010000013.1 GCA_025965335.1 Nocardioides sp.
GACCACCGGGCGGGGGTCGCCGCCCTGCCCAACCTCACCGGGTCTCGACAGCCTCGACCAGCGGGGCCTCCGCCCCTGCCCAACCCCACCGGGTCTCGACAGACTCGACCAGCGGGGGGCCGCCGCCCTGCCCTGCCTCACCGGGCCTCGACAAGCTCGACCAGCGGGGGCCGCCGCCCTGCCCAACCTCCACAACCCAGCCGTGGCGGGGGTCAGGCGAGCTGGTGCTCGAAGGCGTAGGCCGCGGCGGCGGTGCGGGAGCCGACGTCCAGCTTGGTGAAGATGTTGCTCAGGTGCCGGGCGACCGTCTTCTCGCTGAGCACCAGCTCGGCGGCGATCTGGGTGTTGCTCTTGCCGGAGGCGACCAGCCTGAGCACCTCGGCCTCCCGGGCGGTGAGGCCGTCGGGCAGGGCGCCCGGGGCCAGCAGCCGGGCGGCCTCCTCGGCCGCGGGGACGGTGCCGAGCCCGTGGAAGGTACGCCGGGCGGCCTCGAGCTCGCTCGTGGCCGACTCCTCGTCGCCGAGGACCCGCAGCGCCAGCGCGACCTGCACGCGCACCCGGGCGGACTCGTAGGGACAGTCCATCGCGTGCCACAGGCCGGACGACTTGCGGAGATAGGGGAGGGCGCCCGAGGCGTCGCCGCACTCGAGCTCGACGCGACCCGCGGCGTACGCCGCCATCGCCTGCAGCCCGTCGCACCGGAAGGCGTTGGCGATCCCGTCGAGTTCCTCGGCCAACAGCCGCGCCTCGGCGGACTCACCACCGGCGAGCAGGATCTCGACGGCGGGCGGCAGGATCCGGGACCGGTGCACCGGGTCGGTGATCTCGGCGAGCAGGCGGCGGGCGGCGGCCACCGCGGCCTGGGTGCGGCCACGGGCCAGCCACAGCAACGCAAGCCCCGGCTGGGGTTCGTACCCGTGGTCCGCGGCCTGGTCGTAGCTCGCCTCGGCGGCATCCAGGTCCCCGACGATCCGCAGCACGTCACCGCGCTCGGAGAGCGCGAGGCCGGCCGCCGCGGTCGTCGGCTCCGCCAGGTAGCGGCGTACGGCGCCGTCGAACTCCTCCACGGCCCGCGGGTAGGCACCATGCAGCCGCATGATCTGCCCCCGGTGCACCGCGCACTGCCCGGTGAACGCGACCAGCCCCGGCTGGGCGCCGCACCATCGGCTCAGCGCCGTGGTCCACGCGGAGGCCCGGCCCAGGTCGGACACCTCCTGGCAGCCCTCGATCATGATGCAGTAGACGTTGCCGGCGATGATCGGCGAGATCTCGCCCGAGGTGACCGCCACCATCGCCTCGTCGAAGAGCGCCAGGCCGTCCGGGACCTCGCCGCCCTGCAACCGTGAGCGGCCCTGGCCCGCCAGGCCGAGCGCGAGGAGATCGGGGTCGGCGAACCGGCGCCCGTGCGCCACCGCCACCGCGGCGCGCGCGGCGGCGCCCGCCCAGTCCGACTCCGCGATCGCGCGGAACATCATCAGGAACTCGACGTAGCCGCGCTCGACCACGTCGTCGTCGATCTCCTCGACCAGCCGCTGGGCGCGAGCCGCCCACCCGGCGCCGACCATCGGCTCCCCGGTGGTCGAGAACACCATGGTGAGGTGGAACGCGGAGCGTGCGGCCGCGGCCCGGTCGCCGGCCTCGAGGTGGAGCTGGAAGGCGCGCTGCCGCGCGTCGACGCAGACCTCCATCCGGCCCAGCAGGTAGGCCGCGGTCGCGAGGCCCGCGAGGTCGTCCGGCTCCAGCGTGTCGGGTGGTGTGTCGCTCCACGCCTCGAACGCGGCAGCCCAGTCGCCGCGCTCGTAGGTCTCCCGTGCACGCACCAGTTCCTCGACCACGCCCATCGCGCGAACCTCCTGGTCGAGGGTACGGCGATCGGCGGTGTCGGTCGACGGGTCCGTCACGCCACTTTCGCCGGTCGCCCGGTCCGGGTGCGCGGGCGGGTCCGCTCGGAGATCAGGCCGGCCACGTAGCCGGCATCCCGGCCGACGCCCGGCAGCACCATCGAGCTGAACGCGTACTGGAACGACAGCCCGCAGAAGAACAGGCCGGGCGCGGACTCGACCACCCCGCGCATCTCCACCGGCCAGCCGTCGTCGCCGACGATCGGCAGGTCGATCCAGTCGAAGGTCTGCCGGAAGCCGGTGGCCCACACGACATTCGCGACCTCGCGCGGCTGCTCGCCGACGACCGGCCGGCCGTCGCGGACGCCGGTGACCCGGTCCTCGAGCCGCTCGACGCCGCGGTCGGCGAGGTCGGAGCGCTTGACCCGCAGCATCGGCCCGCCGTGGAAGCGGATGTTGGCCATCTCCTTGCGGCCCATCGGGGTACGCCGGGTGAGGACGTGCTTCCACGCGAAGATGAGCATCGGGAAGACCACGCGCATCGCGCCGGACTCGATCCGGAACGGGATCTGGCCGCAGTCCCGGCCGGCCAGGATCGTCGGGTGCGTCCGCGCGACCTCGTAGGCGATGTCCGTGCCCGAGTGCGAGGCGCCGACCACCAGCACCGGGCCGTCGCGGAGCTGCGCCGGGCGGCGGTACTCGCTCGAGTGCAGCTGGAGGATCCCGGGGTCCAGGTCCTGCGCGAAGCCCGGCACGCTCGGCGCCCGGCCGAACGTCCCGGTGGCCACCACGACGTTGTCGCAGGTGATGGTCTCGCCGGCGGTGGTCACGACGTACCCACCGTCGGGTGCGGGTTCGAGGCCGTCCACCCGGGTCCCGAGCCGCACCGGGAGCTCGAACTTCGCGGCGTACGACTCGAGGTAGTCGGCGACGTCGTCCTTCCCGGGGAAGGACCAGTGCTTCGCCGGGAACGGCAGCCCGGGCAGGCCGTCGTACTTCGCGGGCGAGTAGAGCCGCAGCGTGTCCCACTGCTGCCGCCACTGGTCGCCGACGCGGGCCGCGGCGTCCAGGATGACGAACTCGCGGCCGCGGCGCTTCAGGTGGTAGCCGGTGGCGAGGCCGGCCTGGCCGGCGCCGATGATGACGGTCTCGATGTGCTGCCCGTTGGTGTGCTCGGTGTGCATGACTCCTCCAGGGGATCGGGAGTCCTCACGCTAGGAATCCGGACCCCCTGGCCGCGTCGGGCAGAGCACGCATCCTCGCGGAGCCGGGATGGGTGAATCTGTGTACGCAGCGCCCTGCCTGGCCTTCCGGGGTCTCGACGACGCTCGCTGGCGCTCACTGCTCGACCACCGAGGTGGTGTCAGGCGGGCGCCCGACGACCCCGGCCACACTCGTGGGGAGTGAGCCGGGGCCGTCGGCGTTCTGTCAGGCGATCACCAGATCTTCATCAGTGCGCCGGGCCCGAAGATCGGGCCGGTCACGTAGACCGCGTCGGAGACGTCCACGCCCGAGGGCATCGTGAGCTGGTCGGGGACCAGTTCCTTGATGTGCCGGTGGCCGGAGTGGTGGCTCTTCGAGACCAGGAAGAGGCCGCCGATCTCGGATCCGGGGACGCCGAGCTCCATCTTGAGCCAGCTCATCTTCGACAGCGTCACCGCGTAGATGCCCCTCCAGCCGGCGCCGAGGTCGACGATCGAGGTCAGGCCGTCGGCGAACCGTTTGCACGGGCGGGTCCACGGCTTCAGCGGGTCGCAGGTGGCGTTGGTGGTGCCGGGCTTGATCCGCCAGATCTGCGACTTCCCCGGCGTCGCCGGGTAGCCGCGGTGCTCACCGACGTACCAGTAACCGTCCTTGCCGACCGTGACCGACGTGGCAACGGCCTCGGACGGAATCATGGTGCCGGCAGGCGGGAACGGGCCACCCTCTTCGGGGGGAATGTCGGGCAGTCCTTCCGGAACCGCCACCACCCTGGGCATCAGCCGCGCCACCGTCACGATGTGCTTGTCGGGGAAGACCCGCAGCAGGTCGTTGCCGGCCGCGTCGGAAACCAGCACACTGCCGTCCCACAGCGCCGCGAGCCCGAAGGGGTTGCTGTCCTCCGGGAAATCCTCGAGGTCGTAGGGGTCGGGGTCCGTGGCCTGGTACGCCGCGATGTCCGCGAACGCCCTCGGCGCCGCCCAGCCCGGGCGCCACTTGAAGAGCGTCGCCGGCGGGGCGGGCGCGGCCGTCGACTGGCGCCCAAGGGTGCTTGCCCGCGCGGCGGGGGGTTCACCACCGCCCGTGAGCAGCCAGATGGTGTGGTTCCTGCCCATGGCGATCGCCGGGGCGAAGTCCGTGTTCAGCTGGCCCAGCTTGAAGACCTTCGCGGCCGCGTGCGGACGCTCGACGACCAGACTGAAGGTGCCGTCACCCTCGGTGACCAGCGTCCTGCCGTTGCCGAGCGCGTCTACTCCGCGCGGACTGTCGAGTGGAGCGACGGTGCGCGAGTGAACCTGACCCGGACCCTTTCCAGGGTGGGCGATCGCCGGTGTCATTCCCGCGACGGCAAGTGCCAGTGCCGCACAGGTCGTTGTGATGAGCGATGTTCGCTTGTTCATACCAAGCCCTTTTCGGTAGTGCCCCCGAGCCATTCCTCCTCCCTGTGCCTAGTGGACTCGGCCGGGTCGTGTCATGCCCTGTTTGGAGGATGCGGTCGCACCGTTCAAGCGGTACGCGCGCGCTCCTGCCGATGCCGTCCGCGCGCCGGTTAACACTCACACCCGCCCGACCGGCGGGCGTTCTCCCCAGGTCGGTGATCGGCAGTGGCGGCGTTCGTCGTCGCCGCCGAGCGTGGACGCATGCCCACCTCGAGGAGTCGTCGCAACCCTTCCGCCGGTCGCTCGCCGCCCGGGTGGGTGTACTCGCGGCGGTGCGTGCGGCGGGCCTACCGGTGGATGTTGCTCGGGCTCGATCCCCGTATCGACCGGGCCGTGCTCGAGACGATCGCCGCCGCGCACTGGCAACAGACCCGGGGGCTCGCCGACCCCCGCGTCCTCAGCGCGTACGGCGCCCGGGTGGCCGCCGGCGACCGGGTCTGCCGGCAGCTGGCGGTCTTCGAGCACGGCGGCCTGACCGACTTCCTGGACCTGCGCGCGGAGGCCTCGTTGCTCGATCGGTGCGACCACGTGCGGTCCTGGGCCACGGCCCCGATGGGGGGCTACGTCCTGGCCGGCCGCGCCGGCGACGTACTGCTCGTTCGCGACCTTGCCCACGGCGACGTCCTGGACGTCCTCGACCCCGGTGCCCTGCGCGGGCGGGTGCCCGGCGCGGCGGTCCTGGGCCGGCTCGTGCCGGTCGACGTCCCTCCGGGGCGGATGTTCGAGTCGCGGCCCCAGAGGGTCGACCTGGTCACGGCCCGCGAGGCGGCCCGCCGGGTTGCGGGCGGCGACCGGTTGGGCTGGCTCGAGGCGATTGATCGCGGACGCGCTCAGGGCCGACTGGCTGCCGGGTTCTCCTGCGGGAGGGGCAAACAGGCATGAGCGCGAACGAGAGCCGAACGTGGACGAGCCTGCCGCGGGCGCCGGCAAGGGCGGCCACCTCGCAGTTGCTGCTACGTCGACCTGCGCAGGTGACTGACCACGCCGCGCTCGAGGCCCAAGCCCTATTTCGGCGGCAGCGAGCGGGCGTAACTGACGCCCACCTCGACCCAGCGCTCGAGGTCCTCCTCCGAGCCCAGCCCGTCGGGGTCGATCCGCAGCCAGCCCGACATCTCGCTCCCGCGCATCACGAACGGCTCGGCATGCGGCTCCTCGAGGAGGGCCTCCGTCTGGGCCGGGTCGGTGCGCAGGAGGAGACCGCCCTGGCTGCTGGCGCTGACCGCCAGGTGGCCGTCGATGAGGAACGCCAGCCCGCCGAACATCTTCTTCTCGGTCAGCCCGGGCTCGCCCTCCACGACCTCGCGGAGGCGGCCTGCGAGGTGCTCGTCGTACGCCATGAAGGCCAGTATGCCGCGACGGCCGGCCGCGCTCGCCAGGCACTTTACTCGCGTGACTAGCCTCACCTTTTTCGTGGTTCCGGGGAGGCTTCTGTCAGCCTCGAAAAGCCGCGAGCAGACGGGAGACCGTCGGCCCGGCAGACCGAAGCCCCGATGTCGGGGCCGCCTGGTGCGCGCCGAGGCCCGTCCCGACGCCAGGCAGGACCAGACCGAGAAAGCTGATGGACGGGCGCGGGAGACCCAGGCAGTACGCCCGCGGTGGCCGACGAGTCGGCCGTCCGGGCTCGGGGTGAAGTCGAGCGGTGCTCGACCGGGCTACGGCGCCCGAATCCGACAGGACTCCTTCCGTAGGCGTGGCCGAGGACCCAATCGTGACCAACACCCGACCGGGCGTGCTCGCGCGCGCCCGCACCCTGCTCAGCCTGACCGCTGCCGCGCTCGTGGGCGCATCCGCACTGGCCGTCATCGCGCCGGCCCCGTCCGGGGCAGCCGCCGCCGAGTCAAGCACGGTGCAGCGCCCGCACCACCACAAGCACCACCACCACGCCCACCACCACCACAAGCACCACCACCACAAGCACCACCATCACGCCAGCCGCGGCAACACCGTCGTCGCCTGGGCGCGACGTGAGGCCGGCAAGCCCTACTCGTACGGCGCGGCCGGACCGAACGCCTTCGACTGCTCCGGCCTGACGATGTGGGTCTACCGCCACGTCGGCAAGAGCCTGCCGCACAACTCGGCCGCGCAGGCCGGCCGGACCCAGCACATCCCGCGCGCCGCCGCCCGTCGCGGCGACCTGGTGTTCTTCACCGACGGCGGAGGCGTCTACCACGTCGCCATCTATGCCGGCGGCGACTCGGTGTGGCACGCGCCCCACCCCGGGGCGCAGGTCCGCAAGGAGCGGATCTGGACCAGCAGCGTGTTCTTCGGACGGGTGCGCTGACGGCCTGCCAACGGCTCAGCGGATGCCGGTGTCACAGGGGACCAGGACCTCGGTGTAGGTCCCGGCCGTCACGTGGGCGTCCAGGAACTCGCACGACATGCCGGCGTCGGAGGTGACGACGTAGTCGCCGGGCTCGACGGCGATCCGGAATCGGCCGTCCGCGTCCGTCTGTCCGGTCGCGACCTCCTTACCGGCGCCGTACGCCTCGCCCGGAGCCTGCTCGGAGACCGTGACCTTCGCGTGCGCGGTCGGCTCGGCCGCGCACGGGTTGACGGACTCGTTCTCGACGGGACACAACGGACCGAGGGACACCAGGCCGGTGACCCCTGACTCGGGCCCGGTCGTCGCCGAGGGGCCCTCGTCGCCACAACCGGTGAGGGCCAGCAGGGCGGCGCCAACCGCGATGCTCCAGGCCGTACGCATGCGGATGGGACGACGACGGAGTGCTTCCGGCTCCCCCGTCGGGTCGTGTGCCTGAGAACGACTCATGGGGCGGCCTGAGGCACACGACCCGGACCCGCGTGACCCGGACCCGCGTGCCTCACGACTCGGGGCAGGCGGTGCCGCGCGGCAGTGAGTACGGGCCCGCGATCCGGTAGGTGCCGGCCTTCGGGGCGTGCAGCAACGTCCACCCGTCGAACGGCTGGCTGTCGTCGGCGTCGCCGTCGTTGGCGGTCGGGGGCTGCAGCTCGCTCAGGCAGCCGTTGACGTTCACCGCGGGCGCGTCGCCGTTCGGGTCCGAGGACGGCGCCGCGATCGGCTTGCCCTCGGCGTCGACGAGGCTCAGCCAGGGGGAGTCGGGGATGCGCACGAGCACGGTCGCCGCACGGGGCAGGTAGATGTCCACCTCGGCGGCGTCGAAGCGGGTCACCACGCCCGGTGCTTCGACCAGCGGCGTGGGTTTGCTGACCTCGAACAACCGCCAGCTCGAGTCGGACCACACCTCGTGCAGGTAGGGGAGGCCGCCGGCCACCAGCGCGGACTCCTCGACGGCGGCGCCGTCCGGTTCGCTGGCCGCCAGCACGACGTAGTGCACCGCCCAGCGGTCCAGCCAGGCCCGGTAGGCGGCGGCCTTCAGGGGGATTTCGTCCTGGTAGAAGAGGGGGTTGCGCTCGGCGTCGGCCTGCCGGTTCCAGCCCCGGGCCAGGTTCATGTACGGCGTCAGCGCGGCCGCCTCGCGATGCGTGCGGGTCGGCACCACCTCGACCCGACCGAGATCCGCGTTGCGGGTCTGGAGCTGGTCGACCAGCGGCGCGATGTCCAGCGCCCACTCGGCGGGAGCCGTGGTCGCGATCGCGTCCTGCGCGGCGACCGCCACCTGCCAGATCGACGAGGTGATCAGGGCCATCGCGAGCAGCACCGTCACCGTCGCCCGGGAGAACCAGCGTTCGGCGAGGCCCGACCACGGACGCTCGGACGCGGCGATCGAGACGAGCACCACGCCGCCCAGGAGCAGACCCAGCCGGCAGGCGTTGGTGCCGATCGGTGAAGGGATCGCCCACACCGCGACCACGCCCACGGCGTACACCCCCGCCCCGATGCGGAGCGAACGCCACGTCGTCGGCGCAAGCAGGATGACGGCGACCGACGTCACCACCGGCAGGATCATCGAGCTCCAGTGCATCGGCTGCCGACCGTCGAACGGGAACAGCCAGGCGGACGCCACCACCACGGCGAGAGGCGGCAGGCCGACGGCGTACGCCGCCGAATGGCGCCGCCCCAGCCACAGCGCGGCGGCGACCACGCCCAGGAAGAGCCCCGCGACCGGGCTCGCGGCCGTCGCCACGGTCGAGAGGGCGGCAGCGACGAGCGCGCGCGTCCACCGGGCGGTGCCGGAGGTCGTGCGCCACCGTCGTGGCCAGGCGTAGATCGCGGCGACCGCGGCGAGGCCGAACATCAGGCCGAGACCGAAGGTGACCCGCCCGGAGACGGCGTTGCCCGAGAGGGCGAGGGCGCCGTACAACGAGGGCCACAGTGGGTGCGCCACCGTCCTGGACCGCACGACCAGCAGGGCCACCAGGGCCGCCGAGACCGTCCCCGCGATCATCATCGTGGTCCGCACGCCCACCAGGGCCATCACGTAGGGCGACAGGACGCTGTACGACACGGGGTGCATGCCGCCGTACCAGGACAGGTTGTAGGCGCTGCCCGGGTGCGAGCGGGCGAACTCCGCCCACGCGTCCTGGGCGGCGATGTCTCCGCCGCTGGTCGCGGCCAGCCACCACCACAGGACATGCAGGACGGCCGCGGCCAGGAACGCGGCCACGACCGGGTGCGCCAGGACGTTGAGGAGCCGCCGCCACGGAGCCCCGGAAACGCCCCCCCGGTTCGGCGCGCCCCACGTGCTGCGCGACCCCGGGAGGACGTCGGTCGTCATCGAGCGGCCTCTGTCGCACGCCCACGGGGATAGATCAGCAGCCGGCCGAACAGCACGGCGAGCGCGGCCAGCGCGACGCCGGCGATGTCGTCGACGACGAAGTGCCACCCGAAGTAGACGGTGGCGACCATCACGAGAGCGAGGTAGACGGTCAGGACCTGGGCGGCCAGCCGACGCCCGTAGTACCGCATCATCAGCAGCACCATGCACGTGAAGGCACAGTGCAGGCTGGCGAAGGCCGAGATGCTCGCGAACGCGTCACCGGCCTCCGGGTGCGCCAGCAGGTGCGCCCGGTCGGTGAGGTACTCCGTCTGCGTCGAGGTGATCGACGTGTGAGCCAGGCCCGCGAACTGCCCCGGGTCGGAGGCGAACGGCCCCAGCGTGGGGATCAGGTAGTAGGAGCCCACCCCCAGGATCCACACCCACATCGCCGAGGCGAGGAGGACGTAGCCGTCGCGGATGCGGGTCGAGAACACCAGTGCGCCCACCACCGCGAGCGGCACCAGGTAGGTGAACGACTTGTAGACGACCATCAGGGTGTACGCCGTGGCGGACCCCTGGCCGAGCACACTGTGCACCAGCTCGGCCGGGTCGTGGCCGAGAAAGACCCACCTCTCGAAGGCCAGCAGATCGTCGTCGCGGACCCGGTTGAACGCGTCCCAGCTCTTCAGGTTGCGGTAGCAGATGTAGACGCTGTGGTAGGCGACCAGCCCGCTGAGCGCCACCGCGAGCCGTCGCCACGGCCAGCGGGCCCGCAGGGTGCCGAACCAGGCCCGGATCGACCAGCCCGGCCGCCCGGTGCGGATCGCGGCGTCCACGAGGGTGAGGACGCCGAAGAGCACCACCGCCGAGGTCAGGCGACCCTGGAACATCTGCCCGTTGGGGTCGCGCATCGGGATCCCCACGTGGTGGGACCAGTACGCCGTCACGCAGGCGAAGACGACGACGGTCACCCACACCCCGCTCAGCCAGCTCAGGTCACGGAGGTCTGCGGGGTTCTCCCGGCCGGCCGGGCTCGGCCCGGTGCCGGTCTCAGCCGGGGAGGTTCCGGGCGCGGCGGCAAGGCCGTCCACCGCCTGCACCTCGTCGGTCACGGTAGTCATCGTAGTTAAACCGGCGTGATCGTCGTGGACGCCGGTCGACCGGTGGTCCAGTCCGGTCGGGTCGGTGTGCGTGGGCGGGGCCGTGGGGCGGCCCCCGCGCAGTAGCCTCGGCGCGCACTCTCGACACCTCAGGAGCACGACAATGACCGAGAACCCTCCGCCCACCGCTGCGCCGTACGGCGCGCCCGCGCCCGCGGCGTACGGCTCGTCCGCAACCGGCAAGATCCGCAGCACCGGCACCTGCATCGTGCTGGCCATCGTCACCTTCGGCATCTACTCGCTGTTCTGGTTCTACAAGGTCCACGAGGAGATGAAGCAGCACTCCGGCACCGGCATCGGCGGTCCGCTGGCGCTGATCATCACGATCGTCGTCGGCGTCGTCACGCCGTTCGTCACCTCCGCGGAGGTGGGCGCGCTCTACGAGCGGGCCGGCAAGGTGAAGCCCGTCAGCGGCTCCACCGGGCTCTGGTACTTCCCGGGCGCCTTCATCATCGTCGGGCCGCTCGTGTGGTTCATCAAGACGAACGGGGCCCTGAACGACTACTGGCGATCGGTCGGCGTCGCCGACGGGTAGACCCGGTCGGGCGCTCCCCCGGTACCGCTCGGCCCAGGGCCGGTGGACGATCGGTCAGTCTTCGTCGATTGCCGAGACAGTTCACCGCCCCGGGCCGTTGACTTGGGGTCACGGCACCTGGGGAGGGTTGATGGCGGAACAGCCCGCGCGCGACTTTTCGCGACGGCAGCGGCAATGGGCGGCGAGGTCCGGGCAACAGCCCAGGCCCCGCCATGGCGAGCTCGTCACGGGGCTGTTGATCCTGACGATCGCCATCGTCTTCCTGACCCAGCCGGGTCTCGTCACCGGGTTCTGGAGCTGGCTCGGCGAGGTGTTCGTGAGCCAGTTCACCAAGGACGAGTGACCCGACCCGGGCGCGGCTCAGTCCTCCCACGGAGGCGTGTCGCCCATCTTCTTGTAGTACTTCGCCAGGTGGCTCTTCACGCGGTCGACGTCCTCCTCGGGGAGGTCGACACCGCCCCGTGCGCCCTGCAGGACGTTCCCGGCGGCCATGATGCCGCGCGGCACGGCCCTGAGCCGGCCGTCGATCACGTCGGCGATGAGCAGCTTGTACGCCGTGAAGTGGTCCTTCTTCTCGGCGTCGTACCAGAGGTGGGCGTCGCGGTACTTCTCGTTCGGCTCGTCCTCGGCGCCGGCCCACTTGCGCACTCGTTTCTCGGCGGCGGCGCCGTCCCACTCGCGGTCGCGCTCGGCGAGCGGCAGGTCCTGGAAGCTGGTGACCGCCACGGAGCTGCTCCTTCCTCTCGGGCCCGAGTTCGTCGGCTCTGGGTCTCCTTGCTCCGTGTCGGGTACCCACACCGGTGCCGGTTCAGCGGCGCGTGGCCGGGGCGCCCGGGTGACTGCGTAGGGTGAGACTCCTTCCACGAGAGAGCCGGCTCCGCATGTGCTTCTCCGTCGAGGCCGATCTGGTGGCCGGTGTCGCGCTGCTGCCGGTGGGAGTTCTCGCCCTGCGGGAGGTGCGGCACCCGCGCGAGGTGCCGTTCGCGGCCCTTCCCCTGCTGTTCGCGCTGCACCAGCTCGTCGAGGCGGTCGTGTGGGCCGGCACCGAGGGCCGCGTCTCGGCCGACCTGCAGCACGCCGCCACCCTGGCCTAC
>JAOPXC010000029.1 GCA_025965335.1 Nocardioides sp.
CCCAGTACTGGATCTTCGGGTTCGTGCGCAACCCGTGGGACCGGATGGTCTCGTGGTGGTCGATGATCGAGAACTGGCGCAACTACAACGAGCGCAAGGGCCTCACGATCGAGGACCGCGGCAACCGATTCTGGAGAGTCGCGGCGGGCTACCAGGACTTCGACGAGTTCGTGATGCGCGGCACCAAGGCATTCCTTCGCCTCCAGCGCCCCCAGATCGACTTCCTGGTGGCCGGCGACCGCCGCGCCGACTTCATCGGCCGCACCGAGAATCTCCTCGAGGACGCCAACCACGCGCTCGAGCACGTCGGCCTGACGGCCGAGGCGATCGGCCACCACAACAAGGGCAAGCGCAACGACTACCGGGACTACTACACGCCCGAGACCCGCGACCGGGTCGCGCAGGTGTTCGCCAAGGACCTCGAAGAGTTCGACTACGAGTTCTGAAGCCCCGGGGGCGGCCGCCGGTCAGCGAAGCAGCTTGCCGACGCCGTTGACGAGCCGGACTGCGTAGAAGCCGGAGTTGCCGTCGGAGTACCAGACCGTACGGCGTTTGATGTCCCACGCGGGCTGCGACATCGCGAAGCCACCGAGCGCGGTCGGGTTGAGCAAGTTCGTGCCCGGCACGGTCGGCTCGTTGAAGTAGCCGACCTCGACCGGTCGGTTCAGCCTGCTGATGTCGAAGATCCGCAGGCCCGAGAGGATGAACGAGCAGGCCACGATCCTCGGGTTGTCCCGCTTCGGCACCGAGCAGTAGTGGCCGGCGTAGCCCTGGACCGGGACCAGCGCGCCCGGATCGAGCTGTTGGGCGCCCTTGCGGGCAGCGGGCTGGTGCACGGCGAGGCGCAGCTCGGAGACGACCGCGGGCCGCTTCGGGTTCGAGATGTCGATGATCCGGGCCGCCCCTACGGGCGCGTTCGCCTGGGTGGGGCCGCCGTCCAGGCCGAAGTTCGAGAACTCGTCCACCTCGAGGAGGTACGGCTTCCCGTTGCGCGTGAACGGCTCGGCGACCTGCGGGATGGAGTGCTCGGGCCAGGAGAGGTCCGCGACGACGTGGACCTTCGGGTCGCTCTCGCGGCCCTGGATCTCACTGACGTCGAGGATGCGCAGTCCACCCGAGGAGATCCGGGCGCCGGTGGGGTTGCCGATGTTCGCGACGTACATCGTGTTGCCGTCGTCGGAGAGCCGGAGGCCGTGGTAGTTCACGCCGAACTGCTGGAAGATCCGCTGCGGGTTCGACGGGTCGGTCACATCGATGGCGACGAACGTCTGTCCCCCGGTGCTGGCGGCGTAGTACGTCTTGCCGTCGGGCGACCAGCCGCTCTCGTGGCCCAGGATCGCGGTCGGGGTCGACGACTTCAGCCTCGGGTGGCGGCAGTCGGACCGCACGTCGTACAGGTCGAGGATGCCGACGTTGGTGAGCGGGTTGCCGAGGACGGCGCCGATCAGGCCGCGCTTCTTGTTCAGCAGCAGCGACTCGTGCGGGCTCAGCATGCCCGGGGTGGTCAGCGTTGCCGTTTGCCTCGGCCGGGCCGGGTCGTTCATGTCCAGCACGATCACGCCGAGACCCTTCGCGGCGTTGAACAGCAGATCCTTGGGGAACAGCAGCGTCGAGTCGTAGAACGCGCAGGTGTTGCCCCGCCGGTCGGTGTAGCGGAGCACCTTGAAGCCACCCGTGGAGCCCTGGTGGGAGACCTGCCGGGTGTTGCAGCGGTAGCCCCGGTCCACGCGCCCGGTTGTGTAGTCGGAGAGCGGCACCCGACCCTGGATGCCGGTCTCGGGCCGGGCTCCGGGGCCGCAGTCGCGCTGCGGGGTTGCCGCGGGGAACGACGCGCCGGTCGCCGAGACCAGCCCGGGGAGCCCGAGGGCCGCGAGCCCGGCCACGACCGCCAGCACCGCGACAGCGAGACGGCGTACGGCGCCGCGGCGGCGCTGGGCCGTGACGTCGATCACCATGCCCCGCTCAACGACCCGGCAGGCCCGGGGCTACTGGCGGGGCCCGCGTTCAGCCCGAGATCTCGTCGAGCCGGCGCACGGTCTCCTCGAACTCGGCGACCAGGTCGGCGATGACGTCGGCAACCGGGCGGACCTCGTTCATCCGCCCGACGATCTGGCCGATCGGCATCGAGATGACGTCGGGGTTGTTGGAGGCGTTGATGCGGTTGTGGGCGTCGGCCACCAGGAGGTTCTGCAGCGGCATCGGTAGCGGGTCGGGTGCACCCTGCTCGGCCCAGGCCTCGGTCCACTTGGTCTTGAGCAGGCGGGCCGGCTTGCCGGTGTAGATGCGGGTGCGCACGGTGTCGCTGCTCGTGGCCCGGGTGAAGGCCTCGGTCCAGCCCGTGTTGCTGGTGAGGTTCTGATACTCCTCCGTGCCCAGCCAGATCGAGCCGGTCCACACGCCCTGGGCTCCCAGCGCCAGCGACGCGGCCATCTGACGGCCCGAGCCGATGCCGCCGGCACCGAGCACCGGGACACCGGGCCCGACGGCGTCGACGATGTCGGGGGTGAGCACCATGCTGGCCACCTCGCCGGTGTGCCCGCCGGCCTCGTAGCCCTGGGCGACGATGATGTCGACGCCGTTGGCGACGTGCGTCAGCGCGTGCTTCGCCGCGCCCGCCAGCGCCGCGACCTGGATGCCGTGTTCGTGGCACTTGTCGATGACGTCCTTCGGCGGCGAGCCGAGGGCGTTGGCGATCAGCACCGGACGGTGCTGCAGAGCGATGTCGAGGTGGCTCCGCGCCACCGAGTGCAGCCAGCCGAGGACGCCCTCGCGGCCTTCACCCTCGGGAAGGGGCGGGACGCCGAGCTTCTGGAGCGTCTGCTCCACGAACGTCAGGTGCTCCTCGGGGATCATCGCCTTGAGGTCGATGGAGGTGCCCTCGGTGGGGATCTTCATGGGCATCACGATGTCGACGCCGTACGGCTTGCCGTCGGTGTTGGCGTCGAGCCAGCTCAGGGTGGTCTCGAGCTCCGCCGGGTCGTTGAAGCGGACACAGCCGAGGACCCCCAGTCCGCCCGCCCGGGACACCGCGGCGGCGACGTGCTCCGACGGCGTGAACGCGAAGATCGGGTACTCGATGCCGAACGCTTCGCAGAGCGGCGTGCGCATGTTCGTCAGACTCCGGTGGGGGCGGTTGAGGAGGCGGCCAGGGCCAGCTCCTTCGCTCGGGGGTACTGCGCCTTGCCGGTGGCGTTGCGGGGGATCTCGTCGACGAGCGTGATCGCGCGCGGGAGCTTGTAGCCGGACAGCGAGGCCCGAAGGAAGTCGCGCAGCTCTTCGAGCTCGACGGTCTCGCCGTCGCGGGGCTGGATCACGGCGGCGACCGCCTGGCCGAACTTCTCGTCCGGGAGGCCGACCACGAGCACGTCGTACACGCTCGGGTGGGCCTTGATGGCCATCTCGACCTCTTCGGGGTAGACCTTCTCCCCGCCGGTGTTGACGCAGTTGGAGCCGCGGCCCAGGAGCGTGATCCGGTTGCCGGTCTCGATCCGTGCGAAGTCGCCGGGCACCGAGTAGCGGGAGCCGTCGACCTCGAAGAAGGTCTTCGCGGACTTCTCGGGATCCTTGTAGTAGCCCACCGGCACGTTGCCGCCCCGGCCGAGCCGGCCGACCGCGCCCACGTTGGTCGCCAGGTCGAGCACGTGGTTGTCGTCGTCGATGACCACGCTGTTCGGGCCGAGCGCCACGACGGCGCCGTCGGCGCTCATGTTGTCCTTGTCCTGGAGCCCGGTGCCCTGGAAGCCGGTCTCCGAGGCGCCGATGGAGTCGGTGAAGAAGCTGTTCGGGAAGGCCGCCATCCAGCGTTCCTTCACGGAGAGACTGAAGATTGCCGCGCTGCTGGAGATCGCCAGCAGATTCGGGGCCTGGTAGCTGCCGGCCTCGAACTCCTCGATCAGCGGGCGGGCCATGGCGTCGCCGGTCATGAAGATCAGCTGGACGCCCTCGCGCTCGATGATCTCCCAGGTGCGCTTCGGGTCGAACTTGGGCTCGAGGATCGTGAGGTGGCCGGCGAACAGGTGCATCAACAGGCCCGCCTGAGCACCCCCGTGCATGAGCGGGCTCAGCGGGAACGTCACCATCCGGCCGCCCACCTTGGCCTGCTCGGACTGGTCGTACTCGGTGAGCGGCTCGCCGGTCAGGAAGTCGATGCCGCCGCCGAGCACCCGCCAGAAGTCCTCGTGGCGCCACATGACGCCCTTGGGGAAACCGGTGGTGCCGCCGGTGTAGATGATGTGGAGGTCGTCAGGGCTGCGCTCGCCGAAGTCGCGCTCGCTGCTCTGGCCGGCGAGCGCATCGGCCCACAGGACCCCGCCGTACGACGACGCGTCGGCGTCGTTGTCGGGGTCGGTCGGATCGGGCATCACGACGACCGTCTCGAGCTTCGCGTGCTTCGGTGCGCAGGCCGCCATCAGTGGCGCGTACGGGCGCTCGTGGATCACCGCGACGACGTCGGCGTTGTCGAAGAGGTAGTTGAGCTCACCCTCCACGTAGCGGTAGTTCACGTTGATGGAGACGGCCCGGATCTTCACGACGGCCAGCAGCGCGATCACGTGCTCGATGCTGTTCTTGGCGTAGACGCCGACGTGGTCGCCCGCCACGATGCCGCGGGAGGTCAGGTAGTGCGCGAGCCGGTTGCTCTCGGCCTCCAGCTCGGCAAAGGTGACGACCCGGTCCCCGACCTTCAAGGCAGGGTTGTCCGGCGCGGCGTCGACGGCATGTTCGAAGAGATCTGCGATGTTCAGAGCCACGCCGGTGAGACTAGAACACGTTCTCGTTCTTGGCTAGCATCCCGCTATGACCAGCACCGATGGCACCACCGAGTCCGCGCCGCACTGCCTCGTCGAGCAGGTCGGGCACAAGCTCGTCGTCACCATGAACCGTCCCGAGGCCCGCAACGCGCTCTCCGGGGAGATGCTCGCGATCATGAGCGACGCCTGGGACCGGGTCAACTCGGACGACTCGATCCGGGTCTGCATCCTGACCGGCGCCGGCGGCTACTTCTGCGCGGGCGCCGACCTGAAGGCGATGAATGCGAAGCCGCCGACCGAGAGCTTCGAGTCCAAGGCCTTCGACCCCTCGCTCATCAAGTCCCTGCTGAAGGGCTTCCGCGTCACGAAGCCGCTGATCGCCGCCGTCGAGGGCCCGGCCGTGGCCGGCGGCACCGAGATCCTCCAGGGCACCGACATCCGAGTGGCGGGAGAGTCCGCCCGGTTCGGTGTGTCGGAGGCCAGGTGGGGCCTCTACCCGATGGGCGGATCCGCGGTCCGCCTCGTCCGGCAGATCCCGTACACCGTCGCGGCTGACCTTCTGCTCACCGGCCGCCACATCAAGGCGCCGGAGGCCAAGGAGATCGGCCTGATCGGGCACGTCGTACCCGACGGGTCCGCACTGGAGAAGGCCCACGAGCTCGCCGACATGATCGCGGCCAACGGCCCACTCGCCGTCCAGGCCATCCTGCGGATCATGCGCGACTCCGAGGGCAAGCACGAGGACGACTGCTGGCAGGACGACGCCCGCGTCGGCGCCGCCGTCTTCGCCTCCAACGACGCGCAGGAGGGCCCGCGGGCCTTCACCGAGAAGCGGGCGCCGAGCTTCACCGGGAGCTGAGGGGGCGCGCAGTTTCACTGGTTTCCCGTGTTCAGGGTCCGAGGGGTCTCGGACACTTCGGCCGTCGCCTGCGCACAGGCCGAGGCACGACCGGTTGGTCCACAGCCGGCACCATGAGCTGGATTCGGGCGATCGCTTCCAGCCCACCCTCTATCGCATGGAGATTTTGCGGTCACTGACCGAGACCCAGGGCTACTTCCTTCGACGTGAGGCGCTGGAGCTCGGCTTCACCGACCGCGTTCTCGCCGCTGGGATCCGGCACCGGACCTGGCTCCGGATCAGACAAGGCGCGTACTGCCA
>JAOPXC010000037.1 GCA_025965335.1 Nocardioides sp.
TCGAGCCGGCCCCGGTGGTCGAGCCGGCCCCGGTGGTCGAGCCAGTCGAGACCACGATGCCGTGACGGCGTACCGGCTGCTCTTCGACCACGTCCTGACCCGGACCGATCCGGAGCGCGCGCACCACACCGCCTTCCGGGCGATCCGAGCCGCGGGCCCCGTCCTCTCCGCGAGTCGGCGCAGTTTTCCCGCTGGGTTGGGCCGAGTCGGCGCAGGTTTCCCCGTTGAGGCCATGGGACTCAGGTTTCCCAACGTGCTCGGGCTCGCCGCGGGCTTCGACAAGAACGCGGTCGGCATCGACGCCCTGGCAGCCTTGGGCTTCGGCCACGTCGAGATCGGCACGGTCACCGGTGAGGCCCAGCCCGGCAACCCGAAGCCCCGCCTGTTCCGGCTGCCCGCGGACCGCGCGGTCGTCAACCGGATGGGCTTCAACAACGACGGTGCCGAGGTCGTCGCGCAGCGGCTGGCCGTACGAGCCGGAAAACTCCGCCGACTCGGCGGTGCGTCCTCGGCGCAATCCGGTTGGGAACACGGCGAGCGCAACCACCGAACCCAGCCCCGGAGCCTCCTTGGGATAAACATCGGGAAGACCAAGGTGGTGCCGGACGACGACCAGGCGGCGGTGCTGGCCGACTACGGGAAGAGCGCGCGGCTGCTGTCGCCGTACGCCGACTACCTCGTCGTCAACGTCAGCTCCCCGAACACCCCGGGCCTGCGCAACCTCCAGGCCGTCGAGCGGCTGCAACCACTCCTGGAGCACGTGCGCTCGACCGCGGACGGGGCGAGTGAGCAACGGGTGCCGATGCTGGTGAAGATCGCCCCGGACCTCGGCGAGGACGACGTGCTCGCGGTCGCCGACCTGGCCGGCGCGATCGGGCTGGACGGCATCATCGCGACCAACACCACGACCTCCCGCGACGGGCTGCGGACCGACGCCGCGAAGGTCGCCGACATCGGCGCGGGCGGGCTCTCGGGGCGGCCCCTCGCCGAGCGCTCGCTCGACGTGCTGCGCCTCCTGCGCAAGCGGGTCGACGACGACCTGACCCTGATCGGGGTCGGCGGAATCACCACCGTCGAGGACGCCCGGGCGCGCCTCGAGGCGGGCGCCGACCTGGTGCAGGGTTACACCGCCTTCGTCTACGAGGGCCCGCTCTGGCCTCGTCGGATCGTCCGCGGCACGGGGTCGTCCGGGTGACCGCGGCCCCGATCGCCCAGGCGGCCGGACGGCTCGCCCCGCTCCACGTACGCGGCGAGCTGCTGGCCGGTCGGCGGGTCGGCGCCTTCCACCACCTGACCCTCGCGGCGCCGGGCGTCCCCGAGCGCTTCCGACCGGGCACGTTCGTCGCGCTGTCCGTGGGCGAGACCCACCTGGCCCGACGGGCGTTCTGGATCCACCAGGTCAAGCCGATGGGCGGACACGGCGCCACCATCCAGATCGTCGTCGAACCGGTCGGGGTGGGGACCAGGTGGCTCACCGGCCTGCCGACCGGCACCGGGCTCGACGTGACCGGCCCGCTGGGGCGCGCGTTCGCGCTCCCCAAGGAGGCGGTCAGCTGCGTGCTGATCGGCGAGGAGTACGCCGCCGCCCCGCTCTTCCCGCTCGCCGAGCGGCTCCGGGAGCGCGGCTGCCGCGTCAGCATGATCGTGGCGGGCCGAGACGAGGCGCACCTCCTGTCGACCCTCGAGGCCAAGCGGTCCGCACGTTCGGTCACCGTCGTGACCCGCGACGGCTCGATCGGCCAGAAGGGCAGCGTGGCCGACGTGGTCGGTGACGTCCTGCGGCGCGAGGAGGCGGCGGTCGTCTACGGCGCCGGCACCGTCTCGTCGCTGCACGCCGTGGCCGCGGCCGCCGAGGAGCACGGCGCCTGGAGCCAGACCGCGATCGAGCAGCCGCTGACCTGTGCCACCGGTCTGTGCCACGGCTGCGCGGTCCCGGTGGTCGGTGAGGACGGTGCGCCCCGGCTGGCGCGGGCCTGCGCCGACGGGCCCGTCTTCCGCGGCGACCGGGTCCGCTGGGACGAGGTCGGCAAGTGAACACCCCGGACGAATGCTCGCTTCGCTCCGGTTGGCCCGGGGACCCCGCATGAGCGTTGCGCCGGCCACCATCGAGCTCGCCGGCCTCAGGCTCGTGGGCCCCGTCCTCACCGCGGCGGGCTGTGGGGGCACCGGGCGCGAGCTGGCGGCGTACGGCGACCTCGACCGCCTCGGTGCGTTCGTGACGCGGTCGATCTCGCTCAACGCGCGACCGGGCGGGCCGCAGCCGCGAATCCTCGAGACGCCGTCCGGTCTGGTGCACGCGACCGGCCTGCCGAACCCCGGCATCGACCAGTTCCTCGCCACCGAGCTCCCGTGGCTGCTCCAGCAGGGCGCCCGCGTGGTCGTGTCGATCGTGGCCGGCTCGCTGGGGGAGTACGCCGAGCTGGCCCGTCGCCTGGGCCGCGCACCGGGTGTCTCGGCGATCGAGGTCAACCTGTCCTCACCCGACGCGACGGTCTCGGGTGTCTTCGACGTCCGCGAGCCGTTCCACGCCGCCGGTGCCGTGAGCGCCGTGCACCGCGACCTGCCTCGCGGGCTGCCGGTGCTGGCCAAGCTCCGGCCCGACGTGCTCCGGGTGGTCGAGACGGCGCGCACCGTCCTGGACGCCGGCGCCTCCGCCGTCGTCGTCGGCAACGCCCTACCCGCCGCCCTGCCCGACGGACGGCCCGCGGGCCTCAGCGGGCCCGCCGTACGTCCCCTGTCGCTGCGCTGCGTCACCGAGGTCCGCGACGCCCTGCCCGACGCGCAGATCGTCGGTGCCGGCGGCATCTCGAGCGCCGACGACGCCCGCAGCTTCCTCGCGGCCGGCGCCGTCGCCGTCCAGATCGGTACGGCGCTGCTGCACGACCCCACATCGGCGGCCCGAATCGCGGCGGAGCTTGCCGTGGACGCCGCCCACGATCACGAGAGGATGGACGCATGAGCTTCGGAGCCCGCCTGCATGCCGCGATCGCCGAGCGTGGGCAGTTCTGCGTGGGGATCGACCCGCACGCGGGCCTGCTCCTCGACTGGGGCCTGAGCGACGACGTGGCGGGGCTCGAGTCGTTCGCGCTGACCGTGGTGGAGGCGGTCGCGCCGCACGTCTCGGTCGTCAAGCCGCAGTCCGCGTTCTACGAGCGCTTCGGCAGCCGCGGCATCGCGGTCCTGGAGCGGGTGGTGGCCGAGTCGCGAGCCGCGGGGGCGCTGGTGCTGCTCGACGTCAAGCGCGGCGACATCGGCTCCACGTCCCAGGCCTATGCGGACGCCTACCTCGACCAGTCCTCGCCGCTCGCGGTCGACGCGATCACCGCGAGCCCGTTCCTGGGCTTCGGGTCGCTGACCCCGATGGTCGACACCGCGCGCAAGCACGACGCCGGCGTCTTCGTCCTCGCGCTCACCTCCAACAAGGAGGGGCCCGAGGTCCAGCACGCCACGACCGAGGACGGCACCACGGTGGGGGAGCGGATGCTCGACCACCTCCGGGGCCTGAACGACGGGGCGGCACCCCTCGGGTCCTTCGGCGCCGTTGTCGGAGCCACCATCGGGGGAGCCGGACAGGATCCTTCGGCAGGCCCAGGAGGTCGCTTCGGGTTCAACGGCCCGATCCTGGCTCCCGGGTACGGCGCCCAAGGAGGCACCACCGACGACATCCGGCGCATCTTCGGGGCAGCGGCCGGGGTCGTCCTGGCGAGCTCCTCCCGCGAGATCCTCCGGCTCGGCCCGGACCGGGACGCGATGCGGGACGCCGCGCGCCGCGCCAACGACGAGCTCGCGACGGCGCTGGGGTGAGGACCCGGCTGGCCGGTCTGGCTCTGGTGCTGCTGGTCCCGCTGGTGGGTGCCTGCGGCAACCAGGACCAGGTCGGTGCCTACTGCGACGAGGTCGCAGCCAAGCAGCAGGAGCTCAGCGACATCCTCTCGACCGGCCAGCCCGACGTACTGATCCGAGCCCTCGCCATCTTCAAGGACCTCCAGGGCAAGGCCCCTCACGACGTCAGCGACGAGTGGCAGCAGGTGATCCGCACCATCGACGCCCTCGACCGGGCCCTGCACGACGCCGGCATCGACCCCGCCACCTACGACCGGAGCAAGCCGCCGTCCGGCCTGACCGATCAGGAACGGGCCCGCATCGACGCCGCGGCCCGCGAGCTCGGCGGCAAGGCGACCAACGACGCGTTCGCGAGCATCAAGCAACAGGTCAAGGACGTCTGCCACACCGCCCTCTACCTCTAGGCATACCTCGGACACAATGGCTCGAATCGCCGAAAGCCCAGCCCGAATGGACTAGAACCCGTTCTCGGTCGGCGGATTGCCGCTCAGTCCGGGTTCTGACTAGATTGACCTCCCACCGGCCAGCACGACGAGCGAAGGACCTCAGCACGTGGCTCTGCCCCCGCTCACCCCCGAACAACGCCAGGCGGCACTGGACAAGGCCGCAGCCTCCCGCCGGGAGCGGGCCGAGGTCAAGAACCGCCTCAAGAACTCCGGCGGGTCGATCGTCGAGGTGCTCCACCTGGGCCAGACGAACGAGGTCATCGGCAAGATGCGGGTCGTCGACCTGCTGCAGTCCATGCCCGGTCTCGGGAAGGTGCGGGCTCGTCAGGTGATGGAGCGCCTCGGTATCGCCGAGAGCCGGCGGGTGCGAGGGCTCGGCACCAAGCAGGTGGCCGCGCTCGAGCGCGAGTTCGCAGCGCGTGACCGATAGTCCCTCGCCGCAACCGCCCGCCCGTTCCCGCCTCGTCGTGCTTGCCGGCCCCACCGCGGTCGGCAAGGGCACGGTCGCCGCCGCCGTGCGCGCGAGTCACCCGGAAGTGTGGGTGTCGGTGTCGGCCACGACCCGTCCCCCGCGACCCGGTGAGGTCGACGGGGTGCACTACCGGTTCGTCTCCGACGAGGAGTTCGACCAGATGATCGCCGACGACGACCTGCTCGAGTGGGCGGTGGTCCACAAGGCCGCCCGCTACGGCACTCCCAGGGGTCCGGTCCTGGAGGCTCTCGCCGCCGGCCGCCCAGCCATGCTCGAGATCGACCTGCAGGGCGCCCGGCAGGTCCGGGAGACGATGCCGCAGGCGCTGTTCGTGTTCCTGAAGCCGCCGTCCTGGGACGAACTGGTCCGTCGGCTCGTCGGTCGAGGCACGGAGTCCGAGGAGGAACGCACCCGGCGACTCGACACCGCGCGCGAGGAGATGGCTGCCGAGTCGGAGTTCGACGTGGTCGTCGTCAACCACGAAGTTCACGCTGCGGCCGACCAGTTGGTAGGGTTGATGGTGCTCGACCCTGAGCCCAGACAAATCCCACCCAGTCCAAATCATCTGTGAGGCTTGCGTGTCTTCGCCCAACATCGCCGCCGAGGGTGTCACCAACCCCTCGATCGACGACCTGCTCACCAAGACCGACAGCAAGTAC
>JAOPXC010000039.1 GCA_025965335.1 Nocardioides sp.
AACTGACTCGGCGCAGCGGTAGGCACTGGTGAGAGCCGCCGGCCCGAGTCAGGCGTCGATGGAGCTCATGTCGCCGTACCGTTCGCCCACGACCGCGTCCCGCGGGACGGCCGCCTCCAGGGCGGCGAGGTCAGCGGCGGTCAGCGCGACGTCGGCGGCACCGACGTTCTCCTCCAGGTAGGCCACCCGTTTGGTGCCGGGGATGGGGACGACGTCCTCGCCTTGGGCGAGCACCCAGGCCAGAGCCAGCTGTCCGGGCGTGCACCCGTGGGCCTCGGCGATCTCGCGCACCTTGGCCACCAGCTCGAGGTTGGCCTTGAGGCCCGCCCCGTTGAGGCGCGGGAAGTATGCCGAGTTGCGCGAGTCGCCCTCCTCCAGCGAGCCCTCCGTGATCGCGCCGGTGAGGATGCCGCGACCGAGGGGCGAGTAGGGCACCAGGCCGATGCCGAGCTCACGGATGGTCGGGAGGATCTCGTCCTCCAGGTCGCGGGTGAACAGGGAGTACTCGGTCTGGAGCGCCGTGATCGGGTGCACCGCGTGCGCCTTGCGGATGTTGGTCGGCGAGGCCTCGGAGAGCCCGAGATGGCGGACCTTGCCGGCCTCGACGAGCTCGGCCATCGCGCCGACCGTCTCCTCGATCGGCACGCTCTGGTCGACCCGGTGCTGGTAGTAGAGGTCGATGTGGTCGACGCCGAGCCGCTGCAGCGAGGCGTCGCAGGCCACGCGGACGTAGTCCGGCTTGCCATTGATGCCGACGCGGGTGCCGTCGGCGCGGCGCTCGTTACCGAACTTCGTGGCGAGCTGGACCTCCTCGCGGCGGCCCTTGATGGCCTTGCCGACGAGCTGCTCGTTCGTGAACGGGCCGTACATGTCCGCGGTGTCGAGGAAGGTGACACCGAGGTCCAGGGCCCGGTGGATCGTCGCGATGCCGGTGGCCTCGTCCCCGGTGCCGTAGAACTCCGACATGCCCATGCAGCCGAGCCCGAGGGCGGAGACGGTGAGGGGTGAGGCCACTCCGAGGGTGCGCTGTTCGATCGTCATGACTCCAGTGTCGAGGGAGCTCCAAACCAGGGGCCCTCAGTCGTCTTCGGGGAAGTTCTCGTCGAGGTACTCCTCGACGTCCTCGCCGCCGTAACGGAAGCGCTTCATGCTCCAGCCGAGCAGGGCGTACGCGGCGATGCCGGAGGCGATGAGAACCCCGCCCGTGGCCCAGCCGCCGAGCAGCCACCAGCGCTCGTGGACTGGCCACCACGAAGGGGTGTCGGGATGGATGCCCCACACGATGCCGATGCCGATGAGCCAGAGGGCGCCGATGCCGCTGAGGACGATCCGGGGCCAGGTCTTCACGCTGTCGGCCGCGGACCGGAGGGCCTGGCGCTGCACCGGCTCGAGGAGGCGCTCGGCCCACTCGTAGCTCAGCGAGTGCACCCAGAGCCCCAGGGCCAGGATCAGGAGCCCGGGACCGGGCAGCGGGATCGCGACGATGCCGGTCACCACGAGCGCCCAGCCGAGGACCTCGAGCGCCACCCGCTGCGCTCTGGGACGCGCGAGGCGCTCCTCCCGGTTCGACGGCACGCCGTCCTCAGGCGCGATCGAGAGCGGGGCGGTGGATCCCCTCGGTTGCGAACGGTCCGCCCACGTGTGCGGCCTCGGTCTCGTCCTCGGGCGACGACGCGACCCGGTCCGCGAAGTCCTCGGCGTCGTCCTGTGGGGCGTAACCGAGGGCCCGACCCGGCTCGAGGTCCCACCACGCGCGGGTGTTCGCGGAGATGCCATAGAGGACGGCGTAGCCCGGTGCCGGGGCGGTCAGCGCGGCGTCGAACATCCGCACGCAGTCGTCGTGCGAGAGCCAGGTGGACAGCGTCCGGACGCTTTCGGGCTGGGGCAGGAACGAACCGATCCGGCAGGAGACGGCGTCGATGCCGTAGCGGTCGGCGTACAGGCTCATCACGGCCTCGGCAGCCACCTTGCCGACGCCGTAGAACGTGTCCGGCCGGGGACGGGTGCCGACGGTCAGCAGGTCGCGGTGGGGAGTGCGGCCGACGGCGTGGTTGGACGACGCGTAGACGAACCGGGGGACGTGGTGCTCGACCAGGGCGTCGAGCAGGGCAGCGGTCGTCACGACGTGGGACGTCAGCGAGTCCGGGAGGCTCGCCTCGCCGGGATGACCCGCGAGGTGCACGACGCCGTCGACCGGCTCCTCGTCGAACACCGCTGCGACGGCATCCGGGTCGGCGGCGTCGAGGGTGTACCACGGACCCTCGTGCCCTTCGGGCTGCGGGACCCGATCGAGGCCGACCACCTCATGGCCTCGGTCGATGAGGCCCGGGAGGAGCACCTGGCCGATGCTCCCGGCGGCGCCGGTCACGAGGACTCTCACGCGCTGAACGTTATCGGCTCGCCGAAAGCGTCTCGGCCTCGACCTCGTACCGCGCGATGTACCCCGCGAACCTCTCGCGCAGCTCGGCGTCGTCCAGGTCGTGCTCGGCGAGGTCGTACCGGTGGGTGCCGAAGGAGCCACGCGGGTGCTCGGCCAGGTACGCCGAGACCGCGTCGAACGCTCCGGCGCCCGGTTGCATCCCGAGCGTGTCGTAGAGCCGCTCGACGGTGCCGAGGGGATCGCGGGCCAGGTCCGCGTACTGCACGTCGTGGATCTTGTGCTCGGGGCGACGGGCACGGAAGTCGTCGATCCGGCGGATGGACTCCTCGAGCGTCTCCGTCCAGTGGTCCTTGATGTAGGCCCGGTGGTCGGCGTCGGAGAAGGTGCTCGACATCGTGCGGATCAGGCTGCACACCGACGCGGTGAGCGCGACCGGGTCGCGGTGCAGCAGCACCAGCCGGGCGTCCGGGTAGACCGCCGTCAGCGCATCGAGGGCCAGCGCGTGGTGCGGGCTCTTGAGCGTCCACCGGCCGCGGGTCCCGCCGCTCTGGAGGGTCTGGAGCACCAGCCGGTGGTACTCGTAGGCGGGCGTCGCGTCGGCCGCCCGCCACCAGGCGGCGTACGACGGCACGTTGGCGAGGGCCTCCCACGAGATGCTCTGGAAGGCCTGGCCCAGCACCGCGATGCACTCGGTGGGGGTGTCGGCGTCCTCGTGGTGGATGCCGCGGACCCCCGGGTTGAGCGCCTCGAGCATGTCGCTTCCCACTTGCGCCGCGTCCACCCGCGGACCGCTGCGGCGCTCACCGGGAGTGGGCGGGGGCACCGAGTCGCCGGACTCCCAGCGCAACAGCGCGCGGTTGTCGGGGTCGCGGTCGAACAGGTTGCTGAGCAGCGTGGTGCCGGCGCGGAACATGCCGATCACGACGACCGGGGCCTCGATCTCCTCCGAGCGCACCTCGGGGTGCCCCTTCGCGTGCTCGACGACCCGGAGCCGGTTGGCCAGCGCGGCCACCAGCGCGGGTGGGACGGCGAGCGCGCCCAGCTCGCTGAGCTGGGCCTCCGCGTCCAGGGCCTCGGTGTAGGAGGCCAGGCCCGCTCGGAAGCTCGGGTCGCCGAAGTCGTCGAGCCCGGTCTGCTCGGTGGCCCGGTCGAGGAGGTCGTCGACGGCGAGCGCGGGCGTCATCGGGTTGCTCCGTTCAGGAGGTCGACGACGGTCCGCCCCGACGTACGACGGGCGGCGTGGTCCTCGAGCGCCTCGGCGACGTCACCGAGGCCGATCCGCCGGCCGACCACGGGGCGGACCCTGCCCGCCGCGACCAGGTCGAGGAGGGCGGCATGGACGCGGACCCCCGTCTCGGGTGGGAACGGGTTCAGGCCGAACCGGCGCAAGGCCCGCGGCACGTCGAGGTAGGCGAGGATCACGCCCATGGCCGTCATGTTGGCCATCGACAGCTTGCGCAGCGGGCGGCCGGTCAGCCCCGATTCGGGGTCGTCGTTGAACCCGACGGCGAGATAGCGACCCCCGAGCGCGCCGCAGGTCCACATCGTCTCGGTCAGCTCACCGCCGACGGGGTCGAAGATGACGTCCGCACCCTTGTCGCCGGTCTCGTCCATCACGACCTCGAAGATGTCCTCGGTCTCCTGGTCGATCGCGCGTGCGGCTCCCAGGTCCGTGCAGAGCCGTGCCTTCGCCGGTCCGCCGGCCACCGCGATCACCCGGGCCCCAGCGGCCACGGCGAGCTGGATCGCCGCCGTGCCCACGGCGCTCGCCCCGCCCCGGACCACCACGGTCTCGCCGGGTTGCAGGGCCGCTCGCTCGTGCAGGGCCAGGTAGCCGATGTGGAACGGCAGGGTGAACGCCGCGGCCTCCACGTCGTCGAGCTCCGGCGGAGCGTCGAACCAGGTGCCCGCGAGGGCGTGCTCGGCCAGGCCGCCGAGGGACTGGGGGCTGATGCCGACGACCCGGCGTCCCACCCAGTCCTCCGCCCCGGGGGCGGCGGCCTCGACGATGCCGGCCACGTCCATGCCGAGCGTGAACGGGGGTTCGGCCAGCACGGCCGCGACGCCACCGCGACAGCGGGCGATGTCGCCGAAGTTGAGGGACGCGGCGGAGACCCGAACCCGGACCTGACCGGGACCGGGCTCCGGGACGGGAACGTCGAGGACCTCGATCGCTTCCCGCGGTGCTGCATGACGTACGACTCGAACGGCCTGCACGTGCCCCTCCGGCTCTGCGCCGGACATCTTCGACGCTGGCCGGGGAACTTACTAAGGACCCCTCTTTAAGTCAACGGGTGTCGCGCTGGTCGGCGCCGGTGCGGACCTCAGGCAGCCGGCGCCGCGACCATGCCCGCAACCATCGCGATCAGGTTCGCGACGAAGGCCTCGGTGTCCAGCTGGGGGCGGCTTTCATCGGGATGTTCCGTGGCCCGGGCCCGGTCGGCGACCGAGCGCAGGATGAAGCTGGTGGCCAGGGCCAGTCGTTCGTTGCGCAGCTCCTCGGTCATGGGGGGCAGCCGCTCGGCGAGGAGCGCGTAGACCTCGTAGCCGCCGGTGCGGCGCAACGCCTCCGGCACCTGGTCGCCGACGGTCGTCTGGTTGTGCTCGACCAGCTCTCCGACGATGACCAGGTAGCAGCGCCCGCGCCAGCCGGTCTCGGCCAGCTCCACCGCCGGGCGCACGATCGCCTCGACGACGGAATGGAGGTCGTCGTCGGGACGGGCCCTTGCCCTGGCGAGCAGCTCGCGCTCACGGATCGACAGGAACTCGGTCTGCTGCTCCAGAACGGCCGCGAGCATGCCTTCGCGGGAGCCGAAGTGGTAGTGCACGGCCCCGCGGTTGCGCTGGCCGGCCTGGCGGGTGATCTCGAGCAGCGACGCGCTGCCGACACCGTGGTCCGCGAACGCCCGGGTCGCGGCGTCGACGAGCCGCTGTCGGGTGTCGGTCGCGGAGGCTGTCATCGGGGGGTGCTCAGATCCTCGGCACGATCTTGCCCAGCAGCTCGCCCATCCTCGACGCCGCGGCGCGGCCGGCTTCGAGCACCTCCTCGTGGTTGAGGGGCTGGCCGCTGATCCCGGCGGCCAGGTTCGTGACCAGGCTGATCCCGAGCACCTCCATGCCCGCCTCGCGGGCAGCGATGGCCTCCAGCGTCGTACTCATGCCGACCAGGTGACCCCCGATTGCCCGCACCATGCCGATCTCGGCGGGCGTTTCGTAGTGGGGGCCGGGGAACTGGACGTACA
Source organism: Nocardioides sp. (assembly GCA_025965335.1). Taxonomy (GTDB): domain Bacteria; phylum Actinomycetota; class Actinomycetes; order Propionibacteriales; family Nocardioidaceae; genus Nocardioides. Next base: position 5,623 of record JAOPXC010000039.1, read on the forward strand.
CGCCCTCGTCGAGGCTGGGGTCCACCTCGCGGCACATCGCGCGGAGGCGGCTGCTGTACAGGTCGGTGAGGTCGACGAAGTGCGCGCCCTCGATCGGGGAGCGGCCGGTCAGGTTGATGTGGTCGCTGATCAGCACGGGGGTGCCCGGGGTCCAGGTCTCCCGGAGCCCGCCACAGCCGTTGGTGAGCACGATCGTCGCGCAGCCGGCCTTCGCCGCGGTTCGGATCGGGTGCACGACCGCGGCGACCCCCTTGCCCTCGTAGAAGTGGGTGCGGCTCAGGAACACGAGCAGGTTGCGGTCACCGGCGCGCACGGACCGGATCTTCCCGGAGTGGCCGGCGACGGCCGCCGCCGAGAACCCGGGCAGGTCGGTGGTGTCGATCTCGGCAGTGGCCTCACCGAGGGCCTCGACGGCGGGCAGCCAGCCGGACCCGAGGACCAGTGCGACGTCGTGGCGCTCCACACCGGTGAGCTCGGCGAGCTTCGCCGCGGCCCGCTCGGCGAGAAGATGGGGGGCTTCGGCATCGGTCACGGGCGCGATCCTAGTGGGGCGAGCCTGCCCGGACCCGCGTTGCTTGCCGGGTGCCCGCGGAACGCGCCATCATCGCGACATGATCGACCACCTCGGCATCAACTGCTCCGACCTCGGTGTCTCGGCCGCGTTCTACGACAAGGTGCTGGCCGTGCTCGGCAGCGCCCGGATCATGGACGTTGGCGTCGCCATCGGCTACGGCGTCGACAAGCCCGACTTCTGGATCTCCCGCCAGCCCGACGACGGAGGGCCGGCCTCGGGGCCGAACCGCGAGATCCACGTGGCGTTCAGCGCGTCGAGCGCCGAGCAGGTCAGGGAGTTCTTCGCCGCCGCCTGCTCGCTCGGCGCCGAGGTGCTGCACGAGCCGCGCCACTTCCCGGAGTACCACGACCACTACTACGGCGCGTTCGTGCGCGACCCCGACGGCAACAACGTCGAGGCGGTCTGCCACCGGGTCCCTCCGGACTGAGCGTCAGAGCCCGGTCGAGCGGCAGGGTCGCCTCCGCAGGGCGGCCACGTAGTCGGCGGGCGCGTCTGCCGCCTCTGCGGCGTCGGCCAGGACGCCGAGGTACGACGCGGAGGGCAGGCCGCCCTCGTAGCCGTCGAGGACGTAGGTCCACACGACGATCTCGCCGGTCATCGTGGAGACCCGGATCTTCGTCTTGCGGTAGAGGCCGGAGTCCGCCGCCTCCCAGCCGTCGAGCTCCTGCTCGTCCTCGCGGGTGATGTCGTAGACGGCCACGAAGACCTGGTCGAGCGGGTCCTGGACGATCGTCGAGAGCGAGCCGTCCCAGCCGTGCTCCTCGCCGCCGAACGTGAGCCGCCATCCCAGGAGCCAGCCGGTCGTGTGCATCGGGGAGTGCGGACAGCGCTCGCCCATCCGGGCCGGGTCCAGATTGGTCCCGTAGGCGGCGTACAGCGTCACGGGCGGAACTCTAGTGCGACCGCCCCGTAGCCGCCTTTGTGGCCCTCACCCGCAACTCCTAGTCTTGCGGGCGTGACCCACTTCGATGTCCTCGTCCTTGGTGCCGGCCCCGGAGGCTACGTCGCCGCGATCCGCGCAGCCCAGCTCGGCAAGTCCGTCGCAGTCGTCGAGGAGAAGTACTGGGGTGGTGTCTGCCTCAACGTGGGGTGCATCCCGTCCAAGGCGCTGCTGCGCAACGCCGAGATCGCCCACATCATCACGAAGGAGAAGGACACCTTCGGGATCAGTGGCGACGCGTCGATGGACTTCGGTGCCGCCCACAAGCGCAGCCGCGGTGTGGCCGACGCCAGCGCCAGGGGCGTCCACTACCTGATGAAGAAGAACAAGATCACCGAGATCGACGGCTGGGGGACCCTCAGGAGCGCGGGTGAGATCGAGGTGGACAAGGACGGCCAGAAGGCGTCGTACACCTTCGACAACCTGATCATCGGCACCGGCGCGAAGACCCGCCTGATCCCCGGCACGACGCTCAGCGACCGGGTCGTGACCTATGAGGAGCAGATCCTCACCGACCAGCTGCCGGAGTCGATCATCATCGCCGGCTCCGGCGCGATCGGCGTCGAGTTCGCCTACGTGCTGGCCAACTTCGGCGTCGACGTGACGATCGTGGAGTTCCTCGACCGGATGGTGCCGACCGAGGACGTCGACGTGTCCAAGGAGCTGCTCAAGCAGTACAAGAAGCTGGGTGTCAAGGTCCTGCTCTCCACCAAGGTCGAGTCGATCGAGGACTCCGGTGACACGGTGAAGGTGACCGTCAGCAAGGACGGCAACCGGGAGACGCTCGAGACCGACAAGGTCCTCCAGGCGATCGGCTTCGCGCCCCGCGTCGAGGGCTA
>JAOPXC010000062.1 GCA_025965335.1 Nocardioides sp.
ATGCCGGCGTGCTCGTCGGGGGCCGCGGCGAGCACGGTCGCCGTCAGGGGGGCCACCATCAGGGCCAGGCCGAGCCCGAAGACGGTGATGCCGGGGAACACGTCGCGCCAGTAGTTCACGTCCTCGCCGATCGCCAGCAACATCAGCGTCCCCGCGCCCATGACGATCGGCCCGACCGTCATCGGGATCCGTGGACCGATCCGGCTGCCGAGCTGGCCGCCCTTCGACGCGAGCAGCAGCATGCAGATCGTCAGCGGCAGCATCGCGATGCCGGCCTCGAGGGCGCCGTAGCCACCCACCGTCTGCAGTTCCAGCACCAGGAAGAACGGCACCGCCCCCAGGGCGGCGTAGACCAGCAGCGTCATCACGTTGGCGGCGCTGAACGTCAGGTCACCGAAGATCGACAGCTCCAGCATCGGCTCGGGCTCGCGGCGCTCGACGAGCAGGAAGGCGACGGCCGCCAGCAACGCCACCACCGCGGCGTACGGGGCCAGGCTGCCGCCCCACTCGATCAGCGCGTACGTCGTGCCGCCCAGCGCGAGCGTGGCCAGAACGGCGCCCGCGAAGTCGAAGTGCTTGGACGCGTTCGGGTCGAGGGTCTCGGGGACGGCCTTCTCCGCGATCGCGATGGTGAGCACCGCGAGCGGCAGGTTGATCAGGAAGATCCACCGCCAGCTGGCGTACTCGACCAGCGAGCCACCGACGAACGGGCCGATGGCGGCCGCGATGCTGCCGAGACCCGACCACGCCCCGATCGCCGCGGGCCGGTCGTCGTGCACGAACGCGCCCTGGATCATCGCGAGGCTGCCCGGGGTGAGCAGCGCGGCCCCGATGCCCTGCAGGACCCGGGCCGCGATCAGGATCTCCGGGTTGGGAGCGAGGCCGCAGAGCAGGGACGCGACCGCGAACCACACGGTGCCGATCACGAAGATCCGCCGGCGCCCGAACCGGTCCCCGAGCGAGCCGCCGAGCAGGATCAGGCTGGCCAGCGAGAGCAGGTAGCCGTTGGTGACCCACTGCAGCTGGGCCAGGGTGGCGTCGAGGTCCTGGCCGATGGTCTTCAGGGCCACGTTGACGACCGTGCCGTCCAGCATGGTCATCCCGGAGCCCAGGGTGGCGGCGGCGATGACCGCTCGCCCGGTGCCGGTGCCCAGGCGGACCCCGCCGCTGCTCGCCGTCTCGCTCACCAAGGGAGATTAGACCCCGCGCGAGTAGGACGCGTCCTACGGCCTCAGGACCCGGGCCGAGATCCACGCGATCGACTCGGCGGTGTCCGCCGGCGCTGCCGTCGGCTGCATCACGTGGCTGAGCACCACGCGGACCACCATGTCGATGGCGGCGTCGAGGTGCGCGGCATCCAGGTCGAGGTCGTAGGGCGCGATGCGTTCGGAGATCACGACCTTGGCGGCCAGCAGCAGCGAATCGGCGTGCGTGGTCAGCAGCGGGAGGAGCTCGGTGTCGGCGCCGTGGGTGGCCGAGACGACCGCGTGCAGGAGCTGGTTGTCCTGGGCGTGCTCGAGCACGGCGCGGGACGCGGCCCGGATCGCCGCGACCAGGTCGGTCGGGTGCTCGTCGAAGGCGTCGGACACCACGCCGAGAAACCGGTCGAGCTCCTGGCTGATCATCGCCTCGGCCAGGCCCGACTTGGTGCCGAGCTCGTTGTAGACCGTCTGCCGGCTCACCCCGACCAGGTCCCCGAGCTTGGCCATCGTGACCTGCGACCAGCCCACCTCGGCGGTCAGCCGTACGGCGGCCCCGACGATCCGCTCGCGCATCGTCGGGACGGGCGCGAGAGCGCGGTCTGCGGCACTGGTCACGACTCCCAGTCTAGGAACCACCGGCCGCCACCAGGTCTCAGCCCTGCAGGCTCAGCGCCAGCACCGGGCACGACTGCACCGCCGCGGACAGCTGCGCGCGGTGTGCCTCGCCCGGCGACTCGTCGAGCACGTGCATGACCTCGGCGTCGTCGAGCTCGAAGAACTCGTGCGCCATCGCCTCGCACATGCCCAGGCCCTCGCACCTGTCCCGGTCCACCACGATCCGCATCAGGCTGCCGGTCCGGTCCTGGCGTCGGTCAGCGCGACGAAGTCGACCTTCTCGCGGACGCCGCAGTCGGGGCAGCACCACGACTCGGGAATGTCCTGCCAGGCGGTGCCGGCCGCGAACCCCTCGTGCTCGTCGCCGGCGGTCACGTCGTACACGTAACCGCAGCCCGGACATCTCGCGGCCAGCACCTCGTCGACCGCGTCGGGCGAGCTCACCGAGACCGCTCCGACCGTGACGTCGACCGGGTCGATCACCGGGGCGGGGTATTTCGCGAGGATCCGGTCGCGCTTGCGCGGGCTCAGGTTGGCCAGCGTGAGGTCCCCGTCGAAGTGGGCCAGGACCCGCGGGTCCATCACCCGGCGCCAGGCGAAGGGGAACGCGGCGAGCACGATCATCCCGGCGTACCCGGTCGGCAGCACCGGCGACTCCTCGAAGTCGCGCAGCGACTGGTAGCGACGGGTCGGGTTCGCGTGGTGGTCGCTGTGCCGCTGCAGGTGGTAGAGCAGCACGTTGGTGGCGATGTTGTTGGAGTTCCAGGAGTGCGACGGGTCGACCCGCTCGTAGCGCTGCCGCGCGCCGACGCCGACCTTCTGGCGCAGCATCCCGTAGTGCTCCATGTAGTTGACGACCTCGAGCAGCGAGAAGCCGACCACGGCCTGGATCACGAGGTACGGCAGGATCCCGACCCCGAGCCAGGCGATCATCGCGGCCCACAGCACCGACGACATCAGCCAGGCGTTGAGCACGTCGTTGCCGATCCGGAAGGGGTGCTGCTGCTTGCGGGCGTAGCGACGCTTCTCGATGTTCCACGCGCTCACCACGGAGCCGGCGACCGTGCGCGGCCAGAACTGGTAGAAGTTCTCGCCGAACCGGCTGCTGGCCGGGTCCTCGGGGGTGGCCACGCGGACATGGTGACCGCGGTTGTGCTCGATGTAGAAGTGCCCGTAGAAGCTCTGCATCAGGGCGATCTTGGACAGCCAGCGCTCGTGGCTCTCCTTCTTGTGGCCGAGCTCGTGGGCGGTGTTGATGCCGATGCCGCCGATGCACCCGATGGAGACAGCCAGCCCGATCTTCTCGAACGTGGTCAGGTCACCCTGGTCCGGCCATCCCAGCAGGGCCAGCGGGTCGCCGTGGGCGAGGAGGTAGAACGCCCCGACGAAGCCGACGTACTGGATGGGCAGGAACAGGTAGGTGATCCAGCGGTAGTACTTGTCGTTCTCCAGGGCCTCGATCACGTCGTCGGGCGGGTTGGCGCGGTCCAGCCCGACCAGCAGGTCGATCGCGGGCACGATCACCAGGATCACGACCGGGCCGATCCAGAAGAAGGCACCGATGCCGGTGGTGGCCCAGGCGCCGTACGCGATGAACGCGAGCGAGGGCACCACGAGGCCGATCAGCCACAGGTAGCGCTTCCGGTCCGTCCACTGCTCGATCGAGCCGGTGGGGACCGTGCTGTTCGCGATCGTGTCCATCGGGAGTACCTCCTGCGTCCTGGCGGGTTTACAAGACCGTAGAGGATGTAAACCGCACTTGACAAGAGGTGGGCAGATGTAAAGCACGCAGTTCGGTGCTGAGCCAGGTCAGCCGTCCGGGTCGGAGGCTTGGGCAGGAGCGGCCGATCAGGCGTTCTCCTTGCGGAAGACCGACGTCCCCCACCAGAACGCCAGGCCGAACAGGACCGCGGCCCAGGTGGTGCCCCACATCACCCCGCTGGTGGCGAGGTCTCCGGTGAACGAGTCGCGGACCGCGTCGACGATCCAGCGGAACGGCATGAAGTCGCTGACCCGCTGCAGCCAGCCGGCCCCGATGGTCATCGGCAGCAGGATCCCGCTGAGCAGGAGCACCGGCATCATCACGATGTTGATGACCGGCGCCATCACGTCCTCGCTCTTGGTGGTGAGCGCGAGGGCGTTCGACGCCGCCGCGCAGGCGCCGCCCACGAGCAGCGTGAGCAGGATGCCGAGCGCCACCCCCACCATCGAGCCGCGCATCCCCATCAGGTAGCCGAGCCCGACGAGGATGAGCGCCTGCACCAGCAGCTGCAGGATGTCGCGGGTCAGCCGGCCCACCAGGAGGGCGGACCGGCTGGCCGGCGTGACCCGCTCGGCCTCCACGACCCCCTCGCGCCACTCGCCGATCAGGCTGAAACCCGCGAAGAAGGCGCCGAACATGCCCAGCTGCACCAGCAGCCCGGGCACCAGGAACGTGTAGGCGTTGGCGGTCCCGGTGTCGAAGGAGCCGACGAGCGGCTTGAGCAACGGCCCGAACAGCACGAGGTAGAGGACCGGCTGCATGATGCCGATCAGCACCCACGCCGGGTTGCGCAGGTTCATCCGGATCTGGCGGCGGAAGACCAC
>JAOPXC010000106.1 GCA_025965335.1 Nocardioides sp.
CGTCGGGCGTGCCTACGCCGCGTTCGCGGCAGACCTCGACAACGGAACGCACACCGTGCCGGACTTCGCTGACGCCGTCAGGCGCCACGAGGTCATTGCCGCCATCGAGAGGTCCGCAGCATCAGGGGAACGCGTGAAGGCGTAGCCCACTCCGCCGAGTGTCAACCTGTCTTATAGGGATTCCGCTCCGGACGCGAACGCGCTGATCGCGGCAGACATCCGTGTGCTTCCCTCCGGCACTGAGCCACTTGCAGCCCCACAAAGACGTTCCCGGCTCAGGTTGCCTGTACTGCGGCAGGTGGGAACGGATAGCGCAGTTCCTGCAGAGTCGCTTCTATAGAACTCCCCACGCGCGGCTCCCCAGCCTCAAGTGCTCGCTTGCCGAGGTTCGGTTGCAACGGGTCGGCCAGCTCACTCGGTTCCGGGGGCTCGCTTGAGGTCCTCGGGTTAAATTGTGGACGGAGGCTCGTCTTGCCGCGGATGCTCGTGCTCATGAGCCCCTGCCGCATCAACTGGGGCATTCAGCGCCGGGCTGGGGTGGGCTTGAGCGCGGACAGGCGATCGGGCGGGGTGCTGTCTAGCTGGGCGGCGAGGGGTCCGGTTTGGCCACCTCGAAGTTGAACATCATCCCGGTCTCGTGGTGCTCGGCGATGTGGCAGTGCGCCATCCAGGTGCCGGGTTCGGTGACGTCCAACAGAATGTCGACCGTCTCGCCGGTGCGCAGCAGCACCGTGTCCTTCCAGACGAGATTCGGTTCGACGACGCCGTCGCGACTGAGCACCAGGAACCGACCCGCGCCGTGGATGTGGAACGGGTGGTGCATCGGGTGGTCCCCGGCCATCTCGTTGACCAGCCGAATCTTGACTTGGTCTCCGACCCGGAACCGCCAGTCGATCGCGGCGTTCACCGCTTCGGTGTCCTGGTCAACGAGCTTCCACTGGAAGTTCGCCGGGGTGGTCATGCGGTTGACCTCGACCATGTCGTCTTCCCACTCGATGCCTTCTGAGGTTCCGTGGCTGTGCGCGTCGCCGTGCCCGTCGCCGTGGCCTGGGTGCTCGTGGCCGTGGCCGGCGTGCTCGTGGCCGGCAGCCTGGTCGACAAGTTGCTTGGGGAGCAGCTTCATCGCGCACCTCGGGCAGTGCCCGGGCTCGTCGCTGACCACCTCTGGATGCATGGGGCATACGAACATCGACACGGCCGCCACCGCGACGAGCTTCATGCCGCACTGGGGGCAGTGTGCGGGCGTCTCGCTGACCACGTCCGGGTGCATAGGGCAGGCGTAGACCACGGGGTCGTTCCCCTCGGGCTGCGGCAGGTTCATTTCGGCGAGGAAGGACAGGGTCTTGTCGGGCGCCGCCGCCAGGTACGGCTGGATGCGGGCACGTTCAGCGACCATGTCCGGGTAGCTGCGCAGTTGCGGGTAGCTCTCGGCGAGGGACGGTTCGGCTGGCTCCGGCTGCACCGTGACGACCGCGAGCGGGTAGACCCGGTCAGGGGTGCGGTGTTGCATCTCGAACTCGCCCGCGGCCTCAAACAGCACGTCAACCACGACCCGTTCCGAGGGCGCGAGCACGACCTCCTCGACCCATTCCTCCTGCTCGACGTGTCCGCTGTCCCCGCCGACCAACTTGATCGGCACACCGGGGAGGGCCACGTTGAACACGCGGGTGTTGGCCGTGTTCAGCAGGTAAAGGCGAAGCACCTCACCGCGCTGCGCGGTCAGGGCGAGGTCGGTCTCGCCGTTCACCAGGATGACGTTGCCGAAGCGTCCCATGGCCGCGTGGGTGGTCTCCTCGCGGCTGAACGGCGCGACCTTGCCTTCCTCGAGGAGCAGGTCGTCGAGAGTGACGAACAGTTCCCGGTGCACCGGCGGCCAGTAGTCAGGGTCGTCGGGGTCGACGACGACGCCGCCGTACAGCCCCATCTCGATGCCGTAGTCGGACCTGATGTGCGGGTGGTACCAGTAGGCGCCGGGATCGGGGCACTTGATCACGGCGGTGAAGCGGCCCCCGACCTGGATCGGCGCCTGTGTCTGGTGGGTGCCGTCGTAGCGGTTGTCCAGTCGCAGGCCGTGCCAATGGACGGTGCCCTCCATGTCGCCCTGGTTCTCGATGTCGACGGCGACTTGCGCTCCCTGCCGCACCCGCAGGATGGGTCCCGGGATGGAGCCGTTGTAGGCGAGCATCCTGACGGTGTCGCCGCCCATGCGTTTGGCTACCGGGGCGATCTTCAGCTCGTATCGGCCGCCGTCTCCCAGATCCACCACCTCGGTGGTCCTGACCGGCGGAAGATCGGTGACATCGGTGGTGAACTGGTGCTCGCTGGTGCTCATGTCTTGCTCCCGTTATCGACTCTCGCCGGCGCACGTGGGGGTGGTCGTGCGGCGCCGGCCTCACATCGGAGGACTTGGATGAGCTTGTGGGCTGCTCGCGGCGGACGCGTCGTGGAAGTCGCTGATCTGCTGGGCGAGGTACTCCGCGTCGTCCTTGACCCAGCCGAGAAGCGCCGACCCGCGGGTGTGCTGCCAGAGCTGCCCGAGGAAGTACAGGCCGGGTTCCCGGGTGATCCCGCGCGTGTGTAGCAGGCGTCCCTCGGTGTCGAGGACGGGTAGGTCGATCCAGGAGAGATCGAGGCGGAAGCCGGTCGCCCAGATGACCGTGTTCGTCTCGATCGCCGAGCCGTCAGCGAACCGGACCACGCTGCCGTCGGCGTCGGTGACGCGCCCGTGCAGCGTCACAGCATGCCTGCGGCGCAGGCGCCGCGGTGAGGAGCCGATCAGGGTGTCCTCTCGAGCCGCGAGGCGTCGGCCGAGGCGCGAGTCCCGGGTGAGCCGCAGCAGCCCGATCGCGTCGAGGTACCAGAAGAGGTCGCGTCCGAGGATCCGCTGCGGCAGCGGCTGCTGGCGCGACCCGATCGCCAGGTGCACCTCGTGGGTATCCGAGAGGTCCGCGGCGATCTGGTAGCCGCTGTTGCCGCCGCCGACCACCACCACGCGTCCCGCTGGGATCGCGTCGGGGGTCCGGTAGGAGCTGCTGTGCAGTTGGGGGACCTCGGCGCTCAGGCGTGCGGAGCATGCCGGGATCCGGGGCGTTTGGAACGGTCCGGTCGCGACCACCACCTGGTCCGCCTCGTAGGAGCGGTTGTTCACCTCGAGGACAAAGCGGTCGGTGCGTCGTAGCGAGCGCACGCGGCTGTCCAGCTCGACCGGAAGCTGGAAGTGGGCGGCGTAGTCACGCAGATAGGCGGCGACCTCGTCGCGCGTCGGGTACCGGTCCGGGTCCCCCGGGAAGGCGAGGCTGGGAAGCGAGTCGTAGCGAGCCGACGTGAACAGCTTCAGCGACCCCCACCGCTCGCGCCAGGCGGCGGCCGGCTCGTGCGCCGCCTCGAGGATCGTGAAGTCCAGCCCACGCCGCGCCAAGTAGTAGCCGATGGTCAGGCCGGCCTGGCCGCCACCGACCACGATCACTTCGTGCCGTAGAGACATCGGCACCTCCGGAACCGTCGGCGTTTCCCTTCATCAGACGCCACCCGTACCACGAGCGCAACCCCAATCTCGACCATCAGCCCGCGACATCGGCCGACACCCCGAAGGGCCAGATGGGGCGTGGGGCTGGCGGCGCCTGTCGTTCAGCCGTGCAGTCCCGCGCCGGCCAGGATGACGACGGCCAGCAATGCCGCCACGACGAAATCCACAGCTGCGCAGAACGGTGGCCACCAGCGGGTGTTCGTCACGTACTGGGTGCGGTGCTGCCACGTGTCCTTCAATCCGTGGCCGGCCAGCCCGGCCACCAGGAGCCACACCGAGCCGGTGACCCCCGCGGCAGCGACGACGACGAAGGCACCAGCGACGGTGCACTCGACTGCGATGACCTGCGCTCGGCCGTCCGCGACGCTGAACCCGATGTAGATCCCTGCGATGAGCACGAGCCCCAGCGCGTAGACGGTGGCTGGTGACAGCCACCAGAAGGCGAGTGGGGACGCCAGCTGCAGAACGCCCACCACGGCCCCCCAGAGAATGGGAACGCGCAGGTCTCGCCGGCCGCCGCCGGTGGGAAGGCCTTCGTGTCGCTGGTCGCGCATTGCCATCACGCGTCACCTCCGAATGCCCACATGCTGCCACCGGGCACGGCAGCCGGGTAGGGACACCTGGTGATTTACCCGGGGCGAGACACCGCCCCGGGCTCTTGCAGGCCGCGCAGCAATCAGCGTGGGCGTCCGCACGTGCGCGTGAACCGTCGCACCAAGCGGTCGGCAGCGCGCGAGTGTCCGGACTGGAGCATCGCGGGTGCGCGAGTGTCCCGGATGGAGCCGGCGGGTGTCCCGACCGGAGCGCGCGGTGTCCTAACCGGACCATGACAGCCGACGTCGAACGCGTTCGGTCCGCGGCACGAGAGGGCGTTCGTTTCGAGTCTGGCTCAGCGGGGGTCAGTCATGTCACTCGACGCAGAACTCGTTGCCCTCTGGGTCGAGCATGACGGCTAGCTCACCGTCGTCGCGCAGGACACTGGCGCCCAGGGAGACCAGCCGACCGAATTCTTCCGCGTGTGCTGACGTGGGCCAGAGGTCGAAGTGCTGACGGTTCTTCGCGGCCTTCTGCTCAGGAACTCGGACGAACCAGAGGCTCGGACCTCCGGAGCCTGCGGGCTCAACCCAAGCGCGGTCCGGGGTGCTGTCATCATCCACGTTCGACCTCAACACCTCTGCCCAGAAGGCCGCTACGAGCAAGGGCTGATGACAGTCGAACGTGACGGACTTGATGAAGGAGACCATGTCGTCGAGGTAGAGCAGTCGCCTTCCACACCAGCAAATTCGGGGCGGCCGGCAGCATGAGCGTCCGCCGGGACGCGCACGCAGAGCGGCATGGTCGGATGCTCCGCACCGACAGCGGCATGGTCGGACGGGTCCCTACTCCGGTGGCCACGGTCGAGACAAGAGCGCCTGCGCCTCGGCGACGATCCTTCGTTCGTACTCTTCGCGCTCGACACCCCAATCGGCTGTCCAGTCCTCCCATTCACTCACCCAGCCGACAAGAGGTTGCAGACTCCCCGGATAACCGAGTTCGTTCCAACCTTCCATCCAGATCATCCGACCACCGACCTCGGGTCGAAGGTGGCCTTGCACAATCTCGCGGCACCACCAGCGGACGAGTTGCCACCGGCCCTCGGCAGCCTCGGTTGGCGTGAGGTCGAGTTCACTCGCTACGGCACGGAACAGGCCCTGTGCCTCGGGTTCCTCTCCACGAGTCAGACCGGCCAGGTTCGGAAGAGACGGCGAATCAACGCCGTGAACCACTGCTCGGACCGCAGCGTCGATCAGAAGGTCTGCCCTGACGATGCCGTCGAGGCGCTGGCGGATTGCCAACATTCTGAGTTCTTCAACCGCGTCCACTTCGGGAGTCTCGCATCGGCAGTCGCGCAGACAACATCCCGACTCTCGGCAGACATCCGGTCGTTCCGCAAGCCGAAGGTCATTCGGCGTCAGGGTCGAGGGACTGGCAGCGAGTCGGTCAGTGCGCCACCCCCCGCGGGTGAACCGTCAGGCCTAGACGGGCATGGGCACAGGTGCGGGTAAGTCGGCCGGGGACACCGAGGTTTCCGGGTCGCCCTCGACGTGGAGCTCGGGCAGCCAGTTCAGCCAACTGGGTAGGTACCAGTTCCACCGGCCGAGGAGGGCCATGGCCGCCGGGACGACGACCATCCGGATGAGCGTGGCGTCGACGAGCAGCGCGACGCCGACGCCGAAGCCCATCTGCTGGAACATCACAAGCTGGCCGGCGGCGAAGCCGGTGAAGACGACCACGATGATCAGCGCGGCACCGGTGATGAGGCGGCCGGTCGCGGCGATGCCGTGCACGACTGCTTCGTCGGTGTCACCGGTCTGGGCGTAGCGTTCCCGGATCCTGCTGAGCAGGAAGACGTGGTAGTCCATCGAGAGCGCGAAAAGCACGGAGAACAAAAAGACCGGAACCCAGGCTTCGACGCGTTCCACCTGCTGGAAGCCCAGCAGGTCGGCCCCGACGCCGTGCTGGAAGACCAGCACGAGGAGTCCGTAGGCCGCGCCGACCGAGAGCAGGTTGAGGACCACTGCGGTGGCGGAGAGGACCACAGAGCGGAAGACCAGCGTGAGCAGGATGAAGCTCAGCCCGAGGACGAAGGCGAGCACGAGCGGCAGCCACTTGTTGATGACGTCGGAATAGTCGACGTTCTCTGCGGTGGTGCCACCGACCAGGACGCTGGTGTCGGTCCCGTCGAACGCGGCGGGGATCAGGTCGGTGCGCAGCCGGTCGAGCCCGCGGCGGGCCTGGGCGTGGTCCGGGTCGCCGATCAGCGGGACACTGATCACCGCGACCTGGCCATTCTCGGCAACCAGCCGCTGCGAGGGCCCGAAGTCCGGGTCGTCGGCAACCGACGCCTCGAACTCCTCGATGGCTGCGGTGACGTCGCTGGAGGTGACGTCTCCGGAGATGACCACCTGGGCGGGGTCGGTCGTTGAGGTGCCCGGGAAATTGCGCTCGAGCGCGAGGGCACCGGCCTTGGCGTAGGTGTCGTTGGGCAGCGAGTTGACCCCGGAAGTGCCGGTATGGAGACCCAGCACCGGGAGGGCCGCCGCGAGCAGGATCAGCATCCCGGCAGCCAGGAAGGTCGCCGGGCGGCGGACCACGGCACTGACGGCCTTGGTCCAGAAGGGGCTCTCGGCGGGGTGGTCGCGGCCGACGATCGGGAGCCGGAGTGCGTTGACCCGGTCGCCGAGCAGGGACAGCAGGGCGGGCAGCAGGGTGAGGGCGGCGGCCATGGTGACCACGCCGACGATGATCGCGCCGAGTGCCAGGCTGCGCAGGATGGTGTCCGGGACCAGGAGCAGGCCGAGCAGGGCCACGACGAACGAGCTGCCGGAGAACAAGACAGCCTTGCTGCTGGTGCCGCCGGTGGCGATGATCGCGTCGATCTTGTCGCGACCGGCCTGCCGCTCCTCGCGGTACCGGGAGAGCACGAAGAGGCTGTAGTCGATGCCGAGCGCGAGCCCCATCGCGGTGATCATGTTGACGATGAAGAACGACAGGGAGGTGACCTGGCCGAGGACCGAGGAGATCGCGACGGTCACAATGATGGACAAGATGGCGATGCTCATGGGAATTAACGCGGCCACCAGGGCGCCGAAGACCAGGACCAGCACGATCATCGCGGCCGGCAGCCCGAACTTCAGCTCCCCGTTGGTCAGGTCGGACTCCGAGAGGTCGGTGAAGTCGTGGTCGAGGGTGTTGGTGCCGGTGACGTCGACGACGAACGCCGCGTCGGCGTCCGCTGCGACCACCTCGTCGATCACCTCCACGATCCCGGTCTCGGGGTCGGGCCCGAGGACCAGCGTTACGACGGCCGCGTGCCCGTCGCCGGAGATGCCGGACCCGTCGGCCGCGTAGGGGTCCCGCACCGTCTCGGCGGCGCCTGTGGCCTCGATTGAGGACCGGACGTCGCCGACGAAGGCCTTGAACTGAGCGTCGTCGGCGGTGAGGTCGGCCGAGTAGATGATGACGGCGTCGTCGATCCGGTCGGCCTGAGAGAAGTTCTCGGCGAGGACCTGTTCGGCCTTCATCGAGTCAGGGTTGCTGGTGATGCTGCCGTCGGAGGTGAACGCCGAGCCGATCAGGGTCGCGATGGCCACCATGGAAGCAAGCAGGACCAGCCCCCACGCGACCAGAACCCGCCACGGATGTACCGCTGCGGACCGGGCCAGACGCTGGGTGAGTGACGAACCGGTTGTGTGCTCGAGCTGGCCATGACGGTTCTTCGAACGTGTAGCGAACATGGTGTCGTTCCTCTCGTTGGTCCCAGCTCAGGGCTGGTCTGGCCGGGGCAGGTCGGTCGGAGTGTGTTGGGCTGCTATCCAGGCGGCGAGGATGCTGTCGGGATGGTCCGAGAGGTGGTCCCGAGCCAGGGCGTCGAGCAGGTCCGCATCGTTGTTGAGGTGGGCGGTGGCGAGCGCGACGAGCTGCCGGTCCCTGGTCGCCGATGCGCTGTGCGCGGCCCGGGTCAGGTACGGCTGCGGCTCGGCGGCCACGAGCGCTGCCGCCACCAGCAGCCGGGGGGAGTCGCTGGTCTGGGCCAGATCGAGGATCGCGGCCGGCGCCGTGTGGTCGCCGCCGATCAGCTGGCGGAGCAGGACCTCGATATCGATGCGCATGCGCTCACCGTCCTCGGCGGCACTGATGATCCGCTGACGGCAACCTGACACCGGCCCGGTTCGGGCAGGCATACGCTCGGAAGGTGCTTACCGTGGCGGTGCTGGGTGCCCTCGAGGTCACCCGCGACGGGCGGCACGTGGCCGTCCCCGCCGGCAAGACCTCCGAGCTGGTGGTGCGCCTCGCGCTCGAGGCGGGCGAACTCATCCGGGCCGACCGGCTCGTCGAGGACCTGTGGGCTGCCAACGGCGTCAGCGCCCGCCGCAACACATTGCAGTCGAAGATCGCGATGCTGCGGCGGGCGCTCGGCGACCCGCCCGTGGTCTCCAGCCGCGAGGGCGGCTACGCGCTCGACGTCGAACCGTCCGACGTGGACGCGCTCGTCGCGCTGAGCGCAGCGACCACCGCGTCCGGGTTGTTCGAGGCCGGGGACGACGAGGGTGCCGCCGACGTGTGCGCCTCCACGTTGCGGCTCTATCGGGGCGACGTGCTCCAAGCCGCCGGCGACGGCGACTGGGTCACCGCGTTCCGGGCACGCCTCGACGAGGCCCGGCTGGCGCTGTTGGAGATCCAGTTCGGGGCGCGGCTGCGGCTCGGGGAGGCCGGCGACGTGATCGGGGAGCTCGAGGCTGCCGTCGCCACTCACCCGTTCTCCGAGAGCCTGTGGGAGCTGCTGATCACTGCCCAGTATCGGGCCGGACGCCAGGCGGACGCGTTGGCGTCCTACCAGCAGGTCCGGACCCTGCTCGCGACCGAGTTGGGGCTGGACCCTCGACCGCAGCTCCAAGAGCTCGAGCACCGCATCCTGGTCCAGGACGCCGCGCTCGAGGTCCCCGCCCGCCCTGCCGCCCGGACCCGAACGCCACGGCGATCCGGGAACCTTCCGTCGCTGGCGGCGGAGTTGGTCGGCCGCGACGACGAGGTGGCGGCCATCTCCGACCTCCTCGGTCAGGGGCGGCTGGTGGAGATCGTGGGGCCGGGCGGTGTCGGGAAGACGGCGGTGGCCCTGGCGGTCGGCCGCGGCCTGACCACATCCTTGTCCTTGGCGACCGACGGGATCTGGCTGGCCCGGCTCGAGGGCGCCAGCACGCCGGAGGAGGTCGTCGACGTGCTGGTTGGTGCCGTCGACGGCCCAGGCGAAGAGGTGGCGCTGTTCGAGTCCTTTAAGGACGCCTCCGCGGTGGTGATTCTCGACAACTGCGAACACGTCATCGACGCCGCCGCTGCCCTGGCGGTGCGACTCCTCGATGCCGCCCCGGGGCTGCGGATCCTGTGCACCAGCCAAGTCGCGCTCGACATCGACGGGGAGGTCGTCTTCGAGCTCGCCCCGCTGGTGCTCGCCGACGGCGTCGAGCTGTTCACCCGCCGAGCAGCGGCGCAACACCGAACTCGCGCCAACGCGCCCGACGACGCCGTCGTGCGCGCCCTGTGCCGGTCCCTGGACGGTCTGCCGCTTGCGATCGAGCTGGCCGCGGCGCGAACCAAGACGCTGTCCGTCGAAGAGATCACGCGGCGCCTCGAGGACCCGTTCCTGGTCCTGGCCGACCCGACCAGCCGGAAGCCGGAACGACGTCGGTCGCTGCGGTCGACCATCTCGTGGAGCTACGATCTGTTGTTTTCCGACGATCAGCGCGGACTGTGGGCGCTGGCCACGTTCGTAGGTGGGGCACCCCTGCCGGCGGTGGAGTTCGTCCTCGAAGCCCTCGACGTGCCGGCAGCCGCCGCGATCGACGTGGTCGGCCGGCTGGCGAGCCGATCGCTGGTGATCGTCGATGACACGGGTACGGCTGTTGATGCGAGCGGTGGCCATCCGGTGCGGTACCGGCTGCTGGACAGTATCCGGGTGTTCGCGCTCGAGGCCATGACCGACGCCACGCTGGCCGATCGTGCCCGAGCGGCGCACGCCGTCTGGTTCGCCGAGGCAGCCGCCTCCTCCACCCAAGGGGTGCGCAGTGCGCGCCAAGCCGAGCACCTGTCCTTCGCCCGGACCGAACGTGCCAACATCGACGCCGCACTGGCCTGGGGCGCCGTCCACGACCGGATGCTTGCGCTGCGCATCGTGAACGGGTTCGGTTGGTCCTGGGTCGTCCTCGGCGACAGCAGAGGCGCCCAACGCATCCTGACCGCACTTGACGCGGTTGGCGACCAGGCACTGGTCCAAGACCGAGCCGGCGTACTCCTGATCGCGGCTTGGATCGAAGCGTCCACGGGTCATCTCGAGCTCGCGCGCAACCACATCGCCGTGGCTACGGACTTGGCCAAGCAGACAGGCGACGCGGACCTGCAGGCCCGCTGTTCGTACTACCTCGCCTACGTCGTCTCCCATCACGGCGAGTTCCGTCGAGCGATGGAGCTGACGGATCGCAGCCGTGCCATCTACGACACGCTCGACCGGCCGTGGGACCAGGCAGCGAACTGGCTGTTCGCCGCCAGAGCGGCGATCTCCGATGGCGACCAGAGGCGCAGCGTCGAGGCCGCTGAGCAGGTCCAACAGTGGCTACAAACGGTCGAGGACCCGTGGCTCCACGTTCGCGGCGACGCGATCCTCGGCGAGCTGGCCAGGCTCCAACTCCGGTTCGACGACGCCGTCCTCTACCTCGGCCGCGCCGCGGAACAGTCGCGACAGCTTGGCTTCAAACAGACCGAGGCGTACCAGGTCACGAATCTTGGCCGGGCGCAATGCCAGACCGGAGACTACGACTCAGGGTTAGCCACCTTGCAGCTCGCGATCGACAAGGCGCAGGCCACCGGTGACGTGCGGCTGGCCGCACTCGCCCGGGTACATCTGGGTCGGGTTCTGCGAGCGGCCGGACAGGTCGCGGCAGCACGGACGGCACTCGAAGCCGCGACTGCGTGGCACCGCAACGCTGGCGGCGGCGAGCAGGCCGCGCTCGGCGAGTGCCTGCTGGCCGCCATGGACGCCGCGGATCAACGACCAGGCGCCGAAGGACGTCTCCAGGCCATTCTCGACGAGGCCCGACTGGAGGACGATGCCCCGGTCGAGGTGTTCGCCCTCGATGCGCTGGCCCGCATCGCAGCCGCAGTCGGCGACACCGGCACGGCCCGTGACCTGTGTGAGAAGGCAGATTGGCGTCTGGAAGCTGCTGCCCACTTCATCACCGACCGCGACCGAACCGACGCTCACTGGGTGAGGCGGATCGTCTGAGGAACCCTCGCGATCTCGGGCGTCGTACGGGAGGTTCGCGGGGGTTGGCGGGCAGCCCCACTACCGGTCCCGATGTCTCGCTCGTCGCGATGACCGCTTCGCTCGGGTCCGCGGCCCGTCGGGCTCGGCTGCCATGTTCGTTCAGCGCCAAGAAGGCCAGCAAACCGCTCATGACGATCGCGATACCCGCGATCTGCCAGGAACGCACCGTCTCGCCCAGCAACAGGAACGACCACACGACGGCAAGGGCAGGCTGGGCCACCTGAGCGATGCCGATCGTGCCGATCTGGATCGTCCTCTGTGCGAAGACCAGAAGGCCGTGGCCAGCGACGCCGATGAGGAACGTGAGTAGCAGCGTGTACGTCCAGCCCGTGCCGCTCATTCCAAATACGTCCCCGTTGGCGATCGCCAGCGGAAGCACAGCCACAGCGGCTATGGGGCTGATGGTGGACATGAAGGTGGCAACATCCAGGTCCCGGCGGAAGTGTCGTGTGGACACGACGTAGCCGACCCACAGAAACATCGCCAGAACCCCGAAGACGTTCCCACGTACCGACGCGTCCCCGCTGGATGGTGCGTTCAGGAGCACGATGGCCGCACCGCCGAAAGCCAGGAGCGCAAACACCAACGCACGCGGATCGTGGTACTCCTTGAAGAGCTTGGCACCGATCGGCACGATCAGGAACGGTGAGAGTGAACCGATCAACGCGGCGTTAGCCACGCTGTTGTTCGTCGCCCCGACGAAGAACGTCGCGAGGTTCACCCCGAAGAACACCCCAGGGATGAACGCTTGTCGCACGTGGCGCAGAGTCACCCGTCTGCCTGTGGAGCGGAGATAGACGTTCCACAGGACACTGACCATCGCCAGCCTCCAGAACGCGACCAGGACGCCCGGGGACTCTGCGCTCTTCACCAGAGTGGAGCTGAGCGAAAAGGCGCAGACCAAGCCCACCACCGCAAGCGCCCCCCATGCCCTCGGGCTGAGGGCGCGGAGACGTTTCGACAAGGGGGGAGGAGTCATCGGGGTAACGACCTCACAAGCCCCAGGTTGGGGGCACGATTGTCTGCTCCGAGTACTCGCGCCCTCTGTTGATCGCAATTCACGTTGGCAACTCCGGCAGGGCCCAGGGATGGGCGTCGACACGCGCGCCTCTTGACCGAGGATAACGAAGGCGGCCGGCCGGAAGCAGGCCAGCGCGGGAAAGGCTGACGCGTCAGTGACGCCTCGTGTGCGTCGCCGTCAGCGAATCGTCAGGGGCGGCGCCCACGCTGGGTTCAACCCGCCGACACAACCCAGACCCTAGGAGCTGACCACCATGACCCGATCCGGAGCATCTCAACCCACCTT
This sequence comes from Nocardioides sp., assembly GCA_025965335.1. Lineage (GTDB taxonomy): Bacteria > Actinomycetota > Actinomycetes > Propionibacteriales > Nocardioidaceae > Nocardioides. The sequence goes on from JAOPXC010000106.1 coordinate 12,691, forward strand.
CACCCGCACCTGGTTGCTGTGGACCGCTGGCTTCCTGGCCTTCCCACTCGCAGGCTTGGCTGGCGGCGCCGCCGCCGGCCGCGTCGACAACCCCACCGCGGCATTGCTCGGCGGCGCGGTCACCGGGCTCGTCCTTGGTGCCGGACAGGCACTGGCCAGCCGGCGTCGCCTCGACCCTCGCCGGTGGATTCCGGCGACCGGGGTGGGCATGGGAGTCGGGCTGCTCCTCGGCGCCGCGGCCGTCGACTACGGCACCTCTCTAGCCGACCTGGCCCTGATGGGCGCCCTTACCGGTCTCGTCCTCGGTCCCGCCCAGGCCCTGGCCCTTCCGCGGCAGGCCCGCCAGCGCTGGCTGTGGGCTGCCGCCGTTCCGGCCCTGTGGGCGCTTGGCTGGACCGTCACCACTCTTGGCCAGATCCATGTCGAAGAGCAGTTCACCATCTTCGGTGCGTACGGGGCGTTGACGTTCTCGGCACTGTCCGGGCTGCTGCTCCACTTCATGCTTCCCTACCGCGCGAGTGCCAACCAGGCCCCCGAGCAGGCCCGGATCGAGGCGACGGCATGACCACCCCGGAGCACGTCATCTTCGGGACCGGGGCGGTCGGGCTCGCGACGTACGAGGCGCTCCGACGTCGCGGCGAGAGCGTCCGGCTCGTGAACCGTTCCGGCCACGCACCCGTGCCTGCGACGCGGTGGCGTTCGAGCGCTCGCTCCTGCCGATGCGAGTGTGATTAGTGCGACGGGGGCTACCCTGACGACCCAGGGACGATCGAGGAGCGGGATCACATGGCTGAGTTGGTTAGAACGAACGACCCCGGCCTGTTGTCCGTGATTGAGGGCCTGCTGGCAGAGGCCCAGATCCCTCACCACGTTGCCGACCGTGACATGAGCGTTCTTGAGGGATCCATCCTCGTCATCCAGCAGAGGGTTCTGGTGCCGGATGAGCGAGAAGCGGAAGCACGCGCACTACTGGTTGACGCCGATCTGGGCGAGTGGCTGCGCCGCTGACGACGGCTGACGAGTAGCACAAGGACGGACGCACGCACATGCCGCATTCCGCGCGGGCTGGCGGGCGTCCCGTGGAGGGACCCCGTGTGGGACGGCCCGGGCAACCGCGTCAATGGCGGCGAAAGGACACAGCTCCAAGGATCCTGAGGGCTTGCCCGGGCGAATCTCGGCGACTCGAGCCTCTGCAAGCGGTAGCCAGGCTGATCCTGTCTCATCGTGTTCCGCGACGTCAGTTGGTCGCAGCCTGTTCGCGGGCCGTGCTTTCCTCCTCCTAGGACAATCCGCTTGTCAGAGGTGGCTCGCCGCGGTCCCGGTCCCAAGTCCGGATGTCGGCAACTGTCTGGGAGAGCGGGGTGCGAGGCATGCCCGCGGCGAGGGCAGCAGCGGGGCTGATCCGCAACATCA
>JAOPXC010000166.1 GCA_025965335.1 Nocardioides sp.
GGTCGGCCGGGTGGCCGCCGAGAACGCCTTCGTGCTGGCCGACCTCAGGACCGCTGACGGCGGGCTCGAGGACCTGTTCCTGGCGCTCACGTCCGACACCCAGCGCGACCCCGCCACCGAAGGAGCAGTCGCATGAGCACCATGACCACACCCGCGAACCCGTCGGAAACGTTGGACATCTCCAGCACGCAGCCGATCCCGTTCGCCCGCCTCGTCGCCGTCGAGCTGCGCAAGTCCTACGACACGCGCGCCGGCCTGTGGCTGCTGATCGCCATCGGCTCGATCGCACTGCTGACGGAGGGCATCGCCCTCGCGGTCACGGTGGTCCAGAACGAGCCCATGGCGTGGGGTGACTTCGTCGGGGCGGCGGCCTTCGTGACCTCGATCCTGCTGCCCGTGCTGGGCATCATGGTGGTGACCAGCGAGTGGGGCCAGCGCACCGCGATGGTGACGTTCGCGCTCGAGCCGCGTCGCCCGCACGTCGTCATGGCAAAGCTGATCACGGGGATCATCCTCACGCTGGCCACCGTGGCGATCGCCATCGTCGTCGGGCTCGTCTGCAACCTGCTGTACGGCGCGTTCCAGGGCGGTGCCGACTGGACGTTCGGCTTCAAGTTCATGGTCGGCTTCATCATCACGCAGATCTTCGCGATGGTGGGCGGCTTCGCGCTGGCGGCGCTGCTCCTCAACACGCCCGCTGCGATCGTGCTGTTCTTCGTCTATCGGTGGGTGCTGCCGGGTCTCTTCGCCCTGGGCTCGGCCCTGATGGCGTGGTTCTCCAACATCGCGCCCTGGTTCGACTTCCAGAGCGCCCAGGAGCCGGTCTACGACCTGACGGTCAACGGTTCCGAATGGGGACACCTGATCGTGTCCGGCATCATCTGGCTGGTGCTGCCCCTGGCCTTCGGACTGTGGCGCATCCTGCGCGCCGAGGTGAAGTAGGAGTTCTTCACGCGACGTTGCGGGACGCGACACCTCACGCCCGGCGGGCCCCTGAGCCGGTCGGCTGACGATCGGTCGTGGATCGCCCCCCACTAGGGTCGGTGGCATGACGACGACACGCGCCGATGGGCGTGCGGACGACGAGCTCCGCAGCATCACGATCACCCGCAACTGGCTCGACCACGCGGCCGGCTCGGTGCTGGTGGAGTTCGGGAAGACCCGGGTGCTGTGCGCCGCCTCCGCCTCCGAGGGCGTCCCGCGCTGGCGCAAGGGCTCGGGGCTCGGCTGGGTGACGGCGGAGTACGCCATGCTTCCGGCCTCGACCAACACCCGCTCCGACCGCGAGTCGGTCAAGGGCCGGATCGGCGGCCGCACCCACGAGATCAGCCGGTTGATCGGGCGCTCGTTGCGAGCGGTCATCGACTACAAGGCGCTGGGTGAGAACACGATCGTGCTCGACTGCGACGTGCTCCAGGCCGACGGCGGCACCCGCACGGCGGCGATCACGGGGGCGTACGTCGCCCTGGCCGACGCCGTCTCGCACCTCCGGGACAGCGGCGCCCTCACGGGCGAGCCGCTCACCGGCTCGATCGCCGCCGTGAGCGTCGGGATCATCGACGGCGTCCCGCGGCTCGACCTGCCCTACGAGGAGGACGTGCGCGCGGAGACCGACATGAACGTCGTGATGACCGGAGCGGGCTCGTTCGTCGAGGTCCAGGGGACTGCCGAGGGGGCGGCCTTCTCGCGCACCGAGCTCGACGCCCTCCTCGCGCTCGCCGAGAAGGGGTGCGCCGACCTGACCCGGATGCAGACCGAGGCGCTCGCGCGGTGAGCGCGACCCGGGTCTTCCTCGCCTCGCGCAACCGCAAGAAGGTCGAGGAAATGGAGCGGATCCTGCGCCAGCACGCCCCCGGCATCGAGGTGATCGGGATCGACGACGTGACGGCGTACGACGAACCGGTCGAAGACCAGCCGACCTTCGAGGGCAACGCGCTGCTCAAGGCACGCGCTGGTCTGCGGGTCACCGGCCTGCCGTCGATTGCCGACGACAGCGGGCTCTGCGTCGACGCGCTCAACGGGATGCCCGGCGTGCTGTCGGCGCGGTGGGCAGGTCCCCCGCTGAGTGGGAAACCGGCGCAGGACGACCGCAACAACGAGCTGCTGCTGGCGCAGTTGGCGGACGTCCCCGACGAGCGCCGCGGCGCGCACTTCGAGTGCGCGGTGGCGTTCTGCCATTCCGGTGGCGAGGAGGTCGTGCATGGCCGGATGCCTGGCCACGTCATCCGGGAGGAGCGGGGGAACGGCGGCTTCGGCTACGACGTGGTCTTCGTCGCCGACGAGCACTCCGCGCCCGGCACCGATCCCGAGCTGACCTCGGCCGAGCTGACCCCCGAGGAGAAGGACCGGATCTCCCACCGGGGCAGGGCGCTCCGCGAGATCGCCCCGACCATCGCTGCCGTCCTCGCCGGCCCGGAGCGGGCGGGATGAGGCGCCACTTCCTGGTCCGCAGGAACCTTGCGCGCCTGCTGCTGCGGCTGGCGCGCTGGCGGACCGTGGGTCGGCCGCCGACCAAGGGCGTCCTCGTGGGTGCCCCGCACACGTCCAACTGGGACTGGGCGCTCACGATGCTGCTCGCCTGGACCAACGACGTCCAGATCCGGCTCCTGGTGAAGCAGGAGTTCTTCCGCGGTCCCTTCGGCCCGCTGCTACGGGGCACCGGCGGCGTCCCGCTCGACCGGGAGAACCCCGGGGCCACGATCCGGACCCTGCTGGCCGACGCCGAGGACGACGAGACCTTCCTGCTCGGCATCGCGGCGGAGGGGACGCGCAGCAAGGTGGACTACTGGAAGTCCGGCTTCTACCGGATCTCGCAGCAGACAGGGCTGCCGATCACCCTGGCGTTCCTTGATGCGCCGTCGCGCACGGTCGGCTTCGGGCCGACGTTCGAGCCCACCGGCGACGTCCGGGCGGACATGGACCGGATCCGCGCGTTCTACGCCGACAAGCGCGGGATCAATCCCGAGCTGTCCACGGAGCCTCGCCTTCGTGAGGAGCCGGAGCGGCCTGCTCCGGATTGACGTTGCGGCGGTGGCCGGAGTTTCGGTGTGGCGGTCGGCTGCTGCGGCTTCAGCATCGGTCCCCGCAGGCTCCGGCACGCCCGTCGCTGGTTGTGTCCGGCGGTGGCCGGGTGTTTCGGTGTGGCGGTCGACCGCTCGGCTCCAGCGCCGTTCCCGCAGGCTCCGGCACGCCCGTCGCTGGGCTGCGCCGTGTCGCCGGTCGCCTCGTGTGGTGGTTGCTCGCCGCCCCGGCGCCACGCCTTCGCCCTTGAGGCTCCCGGGCGTGCCTGTGCCTGCGGTGTACCGGTGGTGCGGACCGCACGGTCTCCCTGGCCCTCGCTCGGTGGTTGAGGAGGTTGCGCTGAGCAACCGTCTCGAAACCCACCCATCGGTGGTTGAGGAGGTTGCGCTGAGCAACCGTCTCGAAACCCCGGTAGGCGAGGCAGGGCTGTGAGCAGGGGCGCGGGTCAGCGGAGCTCGTGGGTGCCGATCTGGGTGACCAGGTAGCGCCGGTGGTGGG
>JAOPXC010000197.1 GCA_025965335.1 Nocardioides sp.
AGCGGCAGGACGCAGCCGAAGCAGACGCCCATCCGGCAGCCGCTCGGCATCAGGACCCCGGCGGCCTCGGCGGCGTCGAGGATCGGGGTCGCGCCGTCGGCCGCGACGGTGGTCCCGGAGTTGAAGGTGACCGAGCCACCCTCACCGGTGACCACGGTCGCGGTCCGGAACCGCTCGAGGTGCAACGGCAGGCCCCGCGCACTGTGGTGCTCCTCGATCGCGTCGAGCAGGCCGACCGGTCCGCAGGCGTACGTCGTGCGCTCGGCCACGTCGGGCACGATCGAGTCCAGGTCGTCGACGTCGAGCATCCCGTCGACGTCGGTGTGCAGCTCGACCAGCCGCAGCCGACCCTCGTCGGCGTACCGCCGCAGCTCCTCGCCGAAGATCACCTCGGACCGCGACAGCGCCGAATGCAGCAGCACGATGTCGGCCCGGACCGGCTCGGCGCGGGAGAACAGGTTGCGCAGCATCCCGATCACCGGGGTGACCCCCGAGCCGGCGGTGACCAGCAGGAGCTTCGGGTTTCGAGTCCGGCTCTCCGCGCCTCCCTCGACCATCAGCTCCTGGGGCAGCACGAAGTCGCCCTGGGCCTGCCCGAGCTGCACCAGCTGACCGGGCCGCACCCGGCGGACGAGGTGGTTCGAGACCACGCCGTCGGGGATGCCCTTGACGGTGATGCTGATGCAGCGGTCCGCCCGCGGGCCGTGGGTCAACGAGTAGGTGCGCCACTGGCGGACACCGTCGACGTCGACGCCGATCCGGACGTACTGGCCGGGCACGTGGCCGGCCCAGCCCTTGCCGGGCTTGATGACGAGCGTGGCCGAGTCGGCCGTCTCGGGGGTGATCTCGACGATCCGGCCGCGGAGGTCCGCACCGGCGCGCAGCGGGTTGATCATGTCGAGGACATCGGAGGGCACGAGCGGGGTCACGGCAGCCTCGGCGAGGCGGCGAGCCCGGGCGATCGCGGCGTCGCGAAGGGACCGACCCGACTCTCGTCGGTCGACTCGCGGCGGGGCTGTGGTGCTCATGACTCCACTGTCCTGCACCGGAGCGGCTAAGGTCCTAACCATCGGACGTGAAGACGCACGTCACATTTGTTCACAGGAGACAATAAGTGGCTCGACGCACGGCGCGGTGGACCGCCGGCCACGGCCTCCAGCTCTCGGCGGAAGCGGTGGCCGAGATGCGCTCGCAGCTGCCGGAGGTCGCCGAGCACGTCGTGCTGGCGGTCATCGAGGAGGTCCCCAGCTACACCGACGCGTTCAGCGGCCCGATGGGCGAGACCATCCGCAACGCGGTGCAGCTGGCCCTCGGCGGCTTCCTGTCCCTGGCGAGCGGGCGCCGTGGCACCGACCCACGCACTCCGACGGCACCGGCCGTGGAGGGCGCCTACCAGCTCGGTCGGGGCGAGGCGCGCAGCGGGCGCACGACCGACGCGCTGCTCGCGGCCTACCGCATCGGGGCCCGCGTCTCCTGGCGCGAGATGTCCACCACCGCGGTGCGGACCGGAGTCACCGACGACATGCTGGTCTCGTTCGCGGAGCTCGTCTTCGCCTACATCGACGAGCTCTCCGCGGCGAGCGTCGCCGGCCACAACGACGAGCTGGCCACCACCGGTCGGGTCCGGCAGCGGCTGCTCGAACGGGTGGTGCAGCACCTGCTGGGGGGCGCGCCGACCGATGACGTGCTGGCGGCCGCCGAGCGGGCGGGCTGGGAGCCACCCACGACGCTGACCGCCGTGCTGGTCCCGGAGTCACAGGTCCGCCCGGTGCTCGGCGACGTCTCCCCGGCCACCATCCAGGCCGGCGACCTCCCGGACCTCGACGGCGGCGCCCTGCTGCTGGTCCCGGACGCGCACGGCCGCCGCCGGACGGCACTCCTGCGCACGCTGCGGGACCGCGGCTCGATCGCGGGTCCGGCCCGGCCGTGGCTGGAGGTCCGGGCGTCGTACGACCGGGCGCTGCGGGCCCGGACCCTCGGGATCGAGGGGGACACCGAGGCGCACCTTCCCCGGCTGGTGCTCACGGCCGACGCCGATGCGTTGGCCGACCTCCGGGAGCGGGCCCTCGCGCCGCTGGCAGGGCTGCGCCCCGGATCCGCCGAGAAGCTCACCCAGACCCTGCGCTCCTGGCTCCTGCACCACGGCCGACGCGAGGAGATCGCCGCCGACCTGTTCGTCCATCCCCAGACCGTGCGCTACCGCATGGGGCAGCTGCGGGAGCTGTACGGCGATCGTCTGGACGACCCCGAGGCGGTGCTGGAGCTGACGATCGCCCTGGGCTGAGGCCTGGTCAGAGCCCCTGCCAGTCGGGCTTCGCGTCATAGACCTCCCGGTAGTGACCGGCCCGCTCGAGCCCGGCGGCAGCGGCGGCGTCGAGCAGCACGGTCGTGTGGCGGTGCAGCTGCAGGACCGAAGCCGGGCAGGACGCGCCGAGCGGTCCCTCGAGGGCGGCCGCGATCGCGGCCGCCTTGCCGGCACCCGTGGCGATCAGCAACAGGTGCCGCGACCTCAGGATCGTGCCGAGACCCTGCGTGAGCACGTGGCGGGGCACCTCGGCGGGCGAGGCGAAGAACCGGGCGTTGTCGGCCCGGGTCTGGTCGGTCAGGGTCTTGAGGCGGGTGTGCGACGACAGCGAGGAACCGGGTTCGTTGAAGGCCAGGTGGCCGTCCGCGCCGATCCCCAGGACCTGCAGGTCCACACCCCCTGCTGCCGCCAGCGCGCTCTCGTAGCGCTCGCCGGCGTCCGGCAGCCCGTCCGGGTCCGGGTCGGGACCGGTCAACCGGTCCCCGGTGATCCCGATCCGGTCGGTCAGCTGGCGGGCGATGGTCACCCGATAGCTCTGCGGGTGGCCGGGCGGCAGCCCGACGTACTCGTCGAGCAGGAAGGCGCGCACCTCCGCGTACGACGGGCCGGTGCCGGCCGCATGCCGTCGGGACAGCTCGCGATACGTCGGGAGCGGGCTGGACCCCGTGGCCAGGCCCAGCACGCTGCCGGCCCGGCTCCTGACCAGGGACTCGATCGTGTCGGCGGCCAGCTCGGCCACGGCCCGTGACGTGGCCAGCGGGACGATCTCCATCAGACCCTTCTCTCGTCATGGACCACGCGGCCCCCGACGACCGTCGCCACCACGACCACCGTGTCGCCGGAGGTGTCGGCCAGGACCAGGTCCGCGCGGCGACCGGCCGCCAGCCGACCCCGGGTGGTGTCACCGATCAGGTCGGCAGGCGTCGACGTTGCGGTGGCCACGGCGTCGGCGAGGGTGCATCCCGTCGTCGACCGCAGTACGCCCAGGCAGTGGGACAACGACGCCGCCGACCCGGCGAGCGTCCCGTCCCGGAGCCGGACCGTGCCCTGGTGGACGAGGACCTCCTGGTCCCCGAGCCTGGCGACGCCGTCGGGCAGGCCGAGGGCGGCCGTGGTGTCCGAGACGCAGAGGAACCGTCCCGGTCCGAGTGCCCGCCACGCGGACACCAGCGTCTCCGGGTGGAGATGGTGTCCGTCCGCGATCACGCCGGCCACGAGGTCGTCCCCGCCCAGTGCGGCGCCGACCGGGCCGGGCTCGCGCGCGAGCATCGCCGGCATCGCGTTGCCGAGGTGGGTCAGGCAGGTGGCACCCGCCCGAACCGCTGCGGCCACCTGGTCGGACGTGGCGTCGGTGTGACCGACCGAGACCACCACCCCGCGCGCCGTGAGCGCGGCGATCACCTCGATCGCTCCGGCCAGCTCCGGGGCAATCGTCACCATCAGCACACCGGCCCGCCGGGACCAGCCCGCCACGAGGTCGGCGTCCGGTGCCGCCAGCCAGTGGGTGGGATGCGCACCTCGGCGCGCCCGGGAGATCATCGGACCTTCGAAGTGGATGCCCAGCGGCAGCGCGCCGGCCCAGCCCGCCGGCGGCCCGGCGGCAAACGTCCGGAGCGCCCGCTCCCGGGCTGCGGGCCCGCACGTGATGACGGTGGGCAGGAAGGCCGTGACGCCGTACGCCGGCAGTGCCGCGGCCACCTCCCACAGCCGCTCGGGCTCGGCGGTGACGTCCACGCCCGCTGCGCCGTTGACCTGGAGGTCGAGCAGGCCCGGCAGCACCGTGAGGCCGGTCGCGTCGAGCACGTGACCGGCGTCCGCGTTCCCGGGCCTCGCGACGGCACCGTCCACGAGGGTCAGGTCGAGGGGCGAGCCGTGCACGTCACGACCGCCGAGCACCCGCACCGTGCTCATTGGTCCAGCATCTCCGGACGTCCGAGGATGGCGGCCCCGACCGCGGCCACGGGGTAGTCGGCGGGCACGACGCTGAGCCGGCCGGCCAGGTCGAGGGAGGCGAGGAACGGCGAGTCGACGGCCTGGCTGCGCAGGGCCGAGGCGACGGCCTCGAGCAGTGGCTCGCCCAGCTGGGCGACGCCGCCGCCGAGCACGACGGTCTCGACGTCCACGCTCAGGCCCAGCACGCGCACGGCGGCCGCGACACCCGCGGCGAAGCGGTCCCGGACCTCGATGGCGCGGGGGTCTCCCGCCGCCGCGGCCGCGAACAGCGCCTGCGCCGCGGGCGCTCCGGCCGAGGGCCACGCCGCGGCCAGGGCCGATCCCGACGCAACCGTCTCCAGGCAGCCGCGTTGCCCGCACTGGCAGACAGCCCCGGCCGGGTCGACCGGGACGTGCCCGATCTCCCCCGCCGCGCCGTGGGCACCGCGCCGCAGCCGGCCCTCGAGGACCAGCCCCGCGGCGAGACCCGTGCCGATGCTGAGGTAGACGAGGTCGTCCGCACCGCTCAGCGCAACGGCCCCCAGGGTGGCGGCGTTGACGTCGTTCTCGACGACGACCGGCACGCCGAGGCGCTCGGCGAGCAGCCGCCGGAGCGGGAACCACTCGCCGTCGACGCCGAGGTTGACCGCGTGCTTGACGGCGCCCCGCTCGACGTCGACGAGCCCGGGGATCCCGACTCCGACGGGCCCGACCAACGCATCGTCCGCCTGGGCGCGCAGGAGCTCGACGACGCGCGCGGCCGTGCGGACGATGCCCTCGGCCCCAGGCTCGGTCGGCTCCCGCACCTCCGCGTGGATCTGCCCGTCGCTGCCGACCACGAGGCCCAGGGTCTTGGTCGCACCTATGTCGAGGCCCACCCCCACCGTCGCGTCCTCGGTGCTCATCGGTCCCACCCTGCTCTCCTCAACAGCTCGGTCACCGCGGTCGCACCCGGGCGGGAGTAGCCACGGGCACAGATCCTGGGCAGCCGCGCGTCGTGCGGACCGGGCCAGCCCCACTCCACCACCACGATCGGCTGCCCGGTCCCTGCCAGCCGGTCGAGCAGGGACAGTGCCTCCGGCCGACGATGCGCGTCGCGGACCTGCACGACCAACGGCCGGTCACGCGGTACGTCGGCCGGCGTCCCGGATGCGGTGCCCGGGATCACCACGTCGGAGGGCAGACCCCAGGGCACGTCACCCACGGCGATGTTGGCGGGGGTGTCCACCCTGACGACGACCGCCCCGGCCAGCGACGGCACGACGCCGTCCACCGTGACCGACCGGCGGGCGCCGGCCAGCAGGCCGGCTCCGTCGAGGCTCGCCCGACCGCCGTCGGGAGGCCGGCGCAGCGCCGACACGCGGCGCGCCGCGTCCGAGAGCCGCTCCTCGGGCAGGCGCCCGGTGCGTACGGCCGTCAGGATGGCCGACTGCACGCCGCGTACCAGGTCCACGTCCTTGTCGGCACCCAGGCAGAGCAGGTCCGCGCCCGCCACCAGGGACAGCACGGCGGCCTCGGGAATGCCTCGGCCGCCCGAGGCGCCGGCCATGTCGAGCGCGTCACTGACGATCACCCCATCGAAGCCGAGCCGCTCACGGAGCAGGGCGATGACCGGCCGGCTCAGGGTGGCCGGGAGGCCTGCATCCAGGGCCGGCAGCACGATGTGCGAGGTCATCACCGCCGCGACGCCCGCGTCGACCGCGGCCACGAACGGGACCAGCTCGCGGGCGAGCAGCAGGTCGAGGTCGGCGTCGACGGTCGGGAGCTCGAGATGACTGTCCTGGGCGGTGTCGCCGTGACCGGGGAAGTGCTTGGCACAGGCGGCGACACCGGCGCCCTGCAGCCCCGAGAGCCACGCGGCGACGTGCGCTGCGACGCGGACCGGATCGGTGCCGAAGCTCCGGGTCCCGATCACGGGGTTGTCGGGATCGGTGTTCACGTCGGCCACCGGGCCCAGGTCGAGGTCGACGCCCGCCTCGACGAGGTCCGCGCCGACAAGGCATCCGGTGGTTCGCGTCAGCTCCAGGTCGTCGGCCTGGCCGAGCGCGGCCGGGCCCAGCACGGGGCTTCCGGAGCCCGCGTGCAGCCGGGTGACGTCGCCGCCCTCCTCGTCGACCGCCACGATCGCGTCCGGTGCGGCCGTGTGGATCGCGCCGGTCAGCGCCCGCAGTGCGTCGGGACCGTCCGCGGTGTTGCTGCCGAACAGGCAGACGCCGCCGAGGCCCTCCTCCAACAACGCGGCGGCGTCGGCCGTCAGCGTCGTACCGGGGAACGCGGGGAGCAGCACCTGCAGCGCCATCCGCTCAGGGTTCATTCGAGGCCCCCGCCGCAACTGGATCGGGGCGAAGCGGAGCGAGGTGGGCACGGTCGTGCGGTGTTGTTCATCCCTTCACCGCGCCGGACGTGAGGCCGGAGACCATGCGGCCCTGGACGATCAGGAAGAAGACGACGACGGGGATCGCGATCAGCGTGGAGCCGGCCATCACCGCACCCCAGTCCGTGCCGCGGTTGACGTCGGTGAACGTGCTCAGCCACACGGGCA
>JAOPXC010000225.1 GCA_025965335.1 Nocardioides sp.
CTCCGGCGGTGGTGGCGCTCGCCTCGATGTCGGCCGGCAGCGTGAGCGTGACGGGGCTCCCGGGCTCGTTGAACCCCCGAAGGGGAGCCAGGGCCCCGACGGCAAGGAGCTCCAGGTCGTCGAGCTCGCGCTGGGTCGGGCAGTGCTGCGGCACGGGCGGGGTCGACACGGGGTCATCCTGCCACCCACGATCTAGGTAGCCTTCGCCCATGCCCTCCCCCGTGGTCGTCGCCGAGCTCGTGCGATCGGGCTTCGTGGAGGGGCACCACTACGGCTCGATCATCGCGCTCGACGCGGGTGGCGACGTCGCCTGGTCGGTCGGCTCGATCGACGCCCCGATCTTCCCGCGCTCGTGCAACAAGCCGATCCAGGCGCTGGCGATGGTGCGGATCGGCCTGGATCTGCCCGACGAGTTGCTGGCCCTCGTCTGCGCGTCGCACTCCGGGGAGCCCTTCCACCTCGCCGGCGTGCGCCGCATCCTCGACTCCGCGGGACTCGACGCCTCGGCGCTGCAGACGCCGCCGGACTACCCGCTCGACGACGAGGCTCGGGAAGCGGTGATCCGGGCCGGAGGTTCGAAGGACGCGCTGTCCATGAACTGCTCGGGCAAGCACGCCGGGATGCTCGCGACCTGTGTCGTCAACCGCTGGGACATCTCGGCCTATCGCGACCCCGGCCACCCCCTGCAGCAGGCGATCCACGAGACGTTCGCCGAGGTCACCGGTGAGCGGGTGGCCGCCGTGGGCGTGGACGGCTGCGGGGCTCCGCTGCTGTCCACCTCCTTGACCGGCCTCGCGCGCTCGTTCCGGTCGCTCGCTCTCGGAGTCGACGGGCTCGGCCATCCCGACCCCGCCGCGCAGCGGGTCGCGAACGCCATCCGTCGATACCCCACCCACGTCTCGGGGACGCTGCGGGACGAGGCGGTCCTCCTCGCCGCGATCCCCGGCGCCGTCGGCAAGGCGGGGGCCGAGTCGAGCTACGCGGTCGCCCTCGCCGACGGCCGTGCGTTCGCGCTGAAGACCGACGACGGCGCGCCCCGGGTGCGTCCGGTGCTGATGGCCGAGGCGCTGCGGCGCTGCGGCGTTCTCGACGAGCCCGGAGTCGACGCGGACGCCGTGCGGCGCACCGGGCACGTGGACCTCCTCGGCGGAGGGGTTCCCGTCGGCGAGATCCGCGCCTCCTTCTGATGTTGGCCGGCCTGATCCTGTTCCTCCTCGTGGTCAGCGCTGCGGTCGCGCCCCTGTGGGCTCACGGCTGCCGACCTGGGCGGCGTCGCGGGCCCGGTGGTCGCGGCCCGGGTGTGGGTTCGAAGACCGCGTGGCAGCAAGCAGGGTTCGGCGGCCTGAAATCCCAATCCTGCTTGGACATTTCTCCTCGCTTGTGAGACTACGCACAAGCCACGAGTTTGCATTTGCTAGCTGGAGTTAGCAGACTGGGGGCATGGCGAAAGGCAAGGTCGGCAAGACCGTCGAGTCGCTGGGTGACTACCTGAAGGACCAGCGGGTGGCAGCGCGGCTCTCGCTCCGTCAGCTCGCGGAGCAGGCCGGAGTCTCCAACCCTTACCTGAGCCAGATCGAACGAGGACTGCGCAGACCCTCGGCCGAGGTGCTGCAACAGATCGCCAAGGCCCTGCGCATCTCCGCGGAACAGCTCTACGTCCGCGCGGGGATCCTCAGCCCGCAGGACGGTGTCGGCGGCTCGGTGGAACTCGCCGTGCTCAGCGACACCGGACTCACCGAGCGGCAGAAGCAGTCGCTGCTGGACGTCTACTCGTCGTTCCTGGCCCTGAACGCAGGACGATCCGAGGACGACGTGACCTGACCCCCAGATCCGGCGACGAGCCGGGTCACAACTGAAGGAGCAAGGACATGGCCAAGGCCAAGTTCGACATCAAGATCGAAGCCACCCGCCCCCTGTACGCCGGTGTCGGCGTTGTCGACGCTGCGGTCGAGGTCGTGCGCGAGTACGTCGCGGACGTCCAGACCCGCGTGGCCGGCGTGCAGAAGACCGTCACCACCCTCGACCTCGAGCCCAAGGCGCTGCGCGAGCAGGCCGTCACCGTCGTGAACTCCGGCGTCGACGCACTGTCGAAGGACGCGAAGGCCCGTCGGGCCGCGATCGAGGCCCGCGTCGCGGAGCTCCAGTCCGAGGCCAAGGCGCTCCCCGCCAAGGTCCAGGCCGCCGTCTCCGACAACGTCGCCACCGTGACCGACACCTACACCGACCTCGCCAAGCGCGGCGAGGCCCTGGTCACGCGCATCCGCAAGCAGGAGGCGACCAAGGCGACCGTCACGGCTGCGAAGACCACGTCCGCCAAGGCCAGGACCACCAGGACCCAGGCCACCAACGCGTCGAAGTCGACCGCGAAGCGCGCCAGCGCGACCGCCAAGAAGCGGTCCGCCGCTCCGAAGAGCAGCGCGAAGGCGACCGGCACCGCAGCCAAGAAGACGGCCTCGAGCGCCGCCAAGGCCACGACCGACGCCGCGTCCAAGGTCGGCAACTGAAGGAATCACCCCGATGACCAGCTGACGCTGTTCTGACTTCGACGTTGCCCCCGGAAGTGTGAGCTCCGGGGGCAACGTGTTGCCCAAGGGCACGCACCGTCGTGGACCTGCTCATCTAGGCTGGTGTGGTGATGAATGTTTTCGAGATTGAGGGCTGGGTCTCGCTGACCGTCGTGTTTCTACTCCTGGCGATCAAGATCTTCGCGTTCGTCAACTGCCTGCTGTTCCCCGCCGAGGCCTACCAAGCCGCCGGCAAGCTCACCAAGCCCGCGTGGGCCATCATCCTGGGCCTCGGCATGGTGATCTCCGTGCTGGTCGTGCAGATGCCGTTCTTCATCAGCCTGGCCTTCACGATCGCGGCGCTCGTCTACCTCGTCGACGTCCGGCCGGCCCTGTCCGGGCTGCGTCGGCGTTGACTGTCGGGACGTTTGCCGATCACCTGTGCACACCCGGGCTTCGCCGATACGCTCGTCGCGTACGGGAGCTCGGCCTCTCTTCCAGCTACTGGGGGCTGCACAATGATCGGTGAGTCGGAAACCAGACCGTGGGGCGCCTGGTATGTCCTCGACGAGGGTGACGGCTTCAAGGTCAAGCGCATCGAGGTCAACCCGCACTCGCGGCTGTCGTACCAGACCCACGAGCACCGGGCGGAGCACTGGACGGTCGTCTCCGGTGACGCGACGTGCATCATCGATGGCTCGACCGTCGTCGCCGGCCCGGGCGAGTCGGTCGACATCGCGATCGGCCAGGCCCACCGGATCATCAACGACCAGGACGAGCCACTCGTGCTGATCGAGGTGC